>JBAXMH010000007.1:0-40236 GCA_037134395.1 Chloroflexales bacterium | reverse complement strand
CCACATCTCCACATCTCCACATCTCCACATCTCCACATCTCCACATCTCCACATCCCCACCACCTCGTCTACGCGATCTACACCTCTGGCTCCACCGGCAAGCCCAAAGTCACCGGCGTCTACCAGCGTGGCCTTGTCAATCTCGTCTCCTGGTATGTCACGCAGTTCGGCCTGAACGCGGACGACCGTACCCTCATTGCCAGTTCACCCAGTTTCGACCTCACCCAAAAGAACCTGTTTGCCCCGCTTATCGTGGGCGGACAACTGATCCTCAGTGCCGCACCCCTCTACGAGTACGCGGTGATGGCCAACTTGATCCACCAGCATCGCGTTACCTGGATCAACTGCACGCCCAGCGCCTTTTACCCCTACCTGAGCGAGGACAGCCCCGCATTCGCCAAGCTGGAATCCTTGCGCTATGTCATTCTCGGTGGCGAACCCATTCATATGGATCGACTTGCCCCGTGGCTGGCATCGCCCGCTTGTCAGGCCACCGTGGTCAACACCTACGGCCCCACCGAATGTACCGATGTCGTGAGCGCCTACCGGGTCGTGCCCACGCTCGCATCCATCCCTATCGGCACGCCCGTCGCCAATACCTGCCTGTATGTGCTAGATGATCTTCTGCGGCCCGTGCCTATTGGAGTAACAGGCGAGCTGTACATTGGTGGTGTCCAGGTGGGCGCGGGCTATCTGAACCGGCCAGAATTGACGGCGGAGCGGTTCATCCCCAATCCGTTTGGGCCGGGGCGGCTCTACAAGACGGGCGACCTCGTGCGCTACCTGGCGGATGGCAATCTGGAGTACCTGGGCCGCAGTGACCAGCAGGTGAAGATCCGGGGCTTTCGCATTGAGTTGGGCGAGATTGAGACGGTGCTGCACGACCACCCCGCAGTACGGGAATGTGTCGTGCTGGCGCGGGAGGATTCTCCTGGCGATCAGCGACTGGTGGCCTATGTGGTAGCATTTGCGCCGGGGGCAGAACTGCGCAGCCACCTCCAGAAACACCTGCCCGACTACATGGTGCCGAGTATCTTTGTCCAGATGAATACCCTCCCACTCACGCCGAGCGGGAAAGTGGATCGCAAAGCCCTGCCCGCACCTGATCGCTCAGCCCTGGTGCAAGAGCGGCGTGCTGTTGCACCACGCAGCATGACGGAAGTGAATCTGGTGAACATCTGGCAGGCCGTGCTGGGGGTGCCGCAGATTAGTATTCACGACAACTTCTTCGAGTTAGGGGGCCATTCACTGCTCGCCATTCGCGTGATGGCGCAGATTCAGCAATACTTTGGCCGGCACCTGCCACTTGCCAGCCTCTTCGAGAGCCCAACCGTTGCACAACTGGCGTTGCGCCTGCACAGCGATGGGACGGTCGGTGACTGGTCGCCGCTGGTGCCGATCCAGACCCACGGCAGCCGACCACCGTTCTTCTGCATCCACGGCGGCGGCGGCAACGTCCTGCACTACTACACCCTGGCCCGCCTCCTGGGCAACGAACAGCCCTTCTATGCGCTGCAGGCGCTCGGCCTTGATGGGCGGACACCACCATTGACATCGGTAGAGGCCATGGCGACATGCTATGTCGCTGCGATCCAGACGGTGCAGTCACACGGGCCATACTTCCTCGGCGGGCACTCGCTCGGCGGCCACATTGCCTACGCGATGGCACAGTTGCTCCGCAGCGCAGGCCATGAGGTGGCCCTGGTGGTGGTGATGGACACCTTTGCCCCCGGTGGCAAAGCCGCCGGAATCACTGATGGGTGGGATGATACCGTGTGGATGCTAGAGATGGTACATATGATCGAGCAGTTTCTTGGGATCGCACTCCACATGAGCTATGCCTCGCTCTCCACTATGACGATGGACGAACGGTTCACATGCGTCAACGAGCGGCTACAGGAGTGTGGTGCCGTGCCACCAGGTTCAGGGAGCGAACTTCTGCACGGTTTGTACCAGGTCTTTAAGGCCAACAATCAGGCGGACTATGCGCCGACCTCGGTCATCCCAGTGCCGCTTGCCCTGCTACGCAGCAGTGATCCGACCGATACCGCAGTCCGCGCCGACCTGCGTAGCGACCCGACCTGGGGATGGAATGCCTACGCTGATGGCCCTGTGGATCTCCACGTTGTGCCCGGAGATCATAGTGGGATGTTGAGCGCCCCACACGTCCACATCCTGGCCAAACGCCTGGGTGAATGCCTGGCCAGGCGGGAGGTCGTGCGATCTGTTCTGTTGACCAACCCCCACCCCCAGCCCCTCCCCCACGCGGGGGGAGGGAAGCCGGACAGCTTTCTGGTGCGGAATACCCCCTCTTCCCTCGTGGGAGAGGGGGCAGGGGGAGAGGGGGCGGACTGACTTTGCAACCGTGAAATGAGCGATAGATACTCATGCATGAGGATGGAAAAAGTGTCATGAAGCGGAAAGTAGCAATTGTTGGAGCGACCGGTCTGGTGGGTCGGCGCATGGCGGAACTACTGATCAACCACCCGTGGTTTGAGCTGGGAATGGTGGTTGGCAGTAGCGAATCGGTTGACGCTACCTACCGGCACGTATGGACAAAAAAAGAAACGGCCCTCCAGGAGCATTATGGTTCTCACTTCTGGACGCCGCGACCATTCCCCGAGGCGCTGGCGGGATGGCGCGTCTCCTCATGTGAAGATCTCCTGGCATCGGACATCCAGGTGGTTTTCTCCTCGGTACCGGAACGGGCTGGTAGTGTTGAGGAGCAGTTACTGGAAACAGGTCGCACCCTCTTCTCAAACAGTCCATACGGGCGGTTCGATCAAGCAAATCCGCTCGTTGTTCCTGAGGCGAACCGTGCAGCAATGCACAATCATCGTTTTATCAAAAACCCAAACTGTGTGACATCGGGATTAGCGATTCTGCTCAGCGCCATTGACCAACAGTATGGGGTGCGAGAAGCCTGCGTGACCACCTATCAGTCGGTTTCTGGTCGCGGCGATGCAAAATATGCCCCCGAATTGGTGAATCACAACATCTACCCGCTGCATAATTCAGCCGAACGCACCGAAGAGTACATTCGCCGTGAGATCAAGAAGATTCTCGGCCAGCATCTCTTGCTCTCCGTCAGTTGCAACCGGGTGAGCGTGCAGGAGGGTCATTATGTTGATGTCAGAATCAGCACGGAGCGGTCAATTGGTAGCCGTGAGACGCTGATCCGGGAGCTATCCACCTTTAGCCCCTTGTACGACATTGAGACACCAACCCGGCCTCTCCATCCGATTGTCGTCGTTGACGAGGTTGGGCGGCCCCGCCCGAATCAAGATGCATGGCACGCCAACGGTATGGCGATAGCGGTGGGCAATATCGCAACGGATGACGAAATCTACGACCTGCGCCTTTCTTACGTGGTGAATAACGTGGTGCGCGGAGCCGCTGGCGGGGCACTGCTCAATGCGGAAATGTGGACGCTGCCCCACTATCGGGAATCCACTTGGGGCCGTGAAGAGGAGTCACGGATTCAGACGGCTAAAGCTTTGACTCCTCCTTCATAACCAGGATAGGATCGCTCTATCAGCCATAGTTTCGCGCTACCACAAAAGTCACGCTGTCTTCGTTTTCTTTGCGTCTTCGCGCCTTTGCGTCACACCATCGTTATGCGTTCGACGCAAAGGCGCAAAGACGCAAAGCCTCCCGCTTCGCTCTGCGTGACAGCGTTCCTTTTGCGGTAATGGTATGTTTCACGTGAGAGATTGGACAAAGCACTATGCTTAACATCCTAAGTCGTGCCGTCAGGTCAACGCTGGCTGTAGTTAGATCCCAAGCCGCAAAGATGCAGTCGGGAACTGCCACACCACCGCTCCTGGTGGATGTACTATTACCCCCTAATGAGAAGACCTTCACCAGTACGGCGACCACACCGACGATGGTTGACATGGAGGCCATCTATCCAACGCTCGTCACTGCCATCCAACGTCTCAAGCACCGCACGCTCGATCTACTCTTGACCGATGTGCGTTCAGAGCATATCAAGGAGATGTCGCTTGAGCCGACCGTGTTGAGTGAAGAGCAGCAGATGGCTAACCAACAGTTTGTGTTTGCCTCCACACTCCTCGCGACATCGGTGGTGCTGTTCGCTGTCACCCCACATCTGGTGTTGCTAATGGGGCCGTTCTACATCTACCTCAACTTTCCCTACTACAAGCGTGCCTACATGGATCTCATCGAACGGCGCAAAGTCACAACCCTGACGGTGGATACCACTCTCGCTATGGGAGCCATCCTGTATACACCGATCAACCCTGGCGTGATCGTCGCCGGGGCAATGGCTGGTTGGATCTACGCCTATGTCGCGAAGGTCATTGCCGGGGCCAAAGACGGGACACGCAAAGAACTGACCAACCTGATGGGCGATCAACCACGATCCGTCTGGATGCTTGTTGATGGTGTCGAGATGTACGTTCCTTTTGATACCGTCGGCATGGACTCCTTGCTAGTCGTTGATGCCGGGCAGACAGTTCCTGTGGATGGGGTGATTACGGACGGTGTTGCCACGATTGATCAGCATAGACTGACAGGTGAAGCACAACCTGTGGAGCGGTATCGCGGTGACCAGGTTTTTGCAGCCACGCTCGTGCTGAGTGGCCGGATCATCGTTCGGGTTGAGAAGACAGGGGCCGATACAGCGGCCGCTCAGATCGGGCAGATGCTCACGAACACGTCAGATTTCACCGCGTCCGTAGAGCTGCGTGGCCAGGAAATTGCTAATCGCGCTGCTTTGCCCACCCTGTTGTTTGGACTGGCCACCCTACCGGTGCTGGGTGCTGATCGTATGCTGGCGATCCTCTTTTCTCGCCTGGGCTACAATATGCACCTCATTGGACCACTCAGCGTCCTCAACTATCTGCAAGAGACGGCCCATGAAGGCATCCTGATCAAAGATGGACGGGCGCTGGAGCAGATCCACAAAGTTGATACCGTCGTCTTTGACAAAACCGGTACGTTGACGCTGGAACAACCGACGCTCTGCGCAATCCATCTCTGCGCCGACCTTGACGAGACGACACTGCTCACCTACGCGGCAACAGCGGAACAACGCCAATCACACCCGATCGCACGGGCAATTCTGCAGGCGGCACAGGAGCGCGAGCTTACGCTTCCCGCGATCTCTGAGGCTACCTACGAAGTTGGCTACGGCATTCACATGGCGGTCGAAGATCGTTACCGGGTTCAGGTCGGTAGCCATCGCTTTATGGCGATGAGCCAGGTATCCATCCCCGATCATATCGAACAGGCGACACAGAGTGCCCACGATCATGGCCACTCAATAGTCTACGTAGCGTTTGATGGGCAGCTTGCCGGTGCTATTGAGCTACGACCGAGCATTCGTCCCGAAGCACAGCAGATCGTTAATCACCTGCATGCACGTGGAATTACAACGTATATCATTTCGGGAGATCGTGAGGAGCCAACACGCATCCTGGCCAAGCAGTTGGGTATCAAAAACTATATCGCGGAGACCCTGCCCGAGGACAAAGCCGCACAGATCGCCCGGTTCCAGTCTGAAGGGAAATTCGTCTGCTTCATCGGCGATGGCATTAATGACGCTATCGCTCTTCGTACGGCACAGGTGTCTATCTCGCTGCGTGGTGCGACGAGCCTTGCGACTGATACGGCGCAGATTATCATGATGGATCAATCCCTTCGGCAGTTGATCACGCTCCTACGCTTATCCGATGAGTTTGAAGCCAATATGCAGATCAATCTTCTGACGAGCGTCGTGCCTGGTCTCCTCATCGTCGGTGGCGCATTCGCTGGGGTGGTCAGTTATACCAGCTCGATACCGATTTATGCCGTTGGGCTGGCGTTGGGCATGGGAAGTGCCATGATGCCGCGTGTGAAGTTGATTCGTCGACTCCTTACCAGCTAATATCGAGAGTCCACTCTCTATGAGTCAACATCCTCCACCATCTACACAGCAAATATTAAACGCCCTGAAAGATGCACGGGCCAAGCTGGAGGCAGCCGACAAAGCGCGTTACGAGCCAATTGCCGTGATTGGCATGGCCTGCCGCTTTCCGGGTGCCCCTGATCTGGGTGCCTATTGGGCCTTGCTCCGCGATGGTGTAGATGCGATTAGCGCGGTTCCCCCTGATCGCTGGCCGGTTGATGCCTACTACGACCCAAACCCGGATGCCGAGGACAAAGCCTATACCCGCTCTGGTGGCTTTCTCCAGCATCCCGTTGACCAGTTTGAGCCACAGTTCTTCGGCATCTCCCCCCGTGAAGCAGCCATGATGGATCCCCAGCAGCGGCTGCTGCTTGAAGTCTGCTGGGAGGCCCTTGAGCATGCGAATCTCCCACCTGATTCGCTGCGCAAAACCCGGACGGGCGTCTTTGTCGGCTGTAGTACTGATGATTATCAGATGGCCATCAATAGTCTGAATGCACCGGGTAGCGCCAACATCTATACGGGGATCGGCAATTCCCGCAGCGTGCTGGCCGGACGTATTTCGTATGTGTTCGGGTTGCAGGGGCCGTCAATCCAGTTGGACACGGCATGTTCTTCCTCGCTCGTCACGCTGCATCTGGCCTGCCAAAGCCTACGTAGCGGCGAGTCGAGCATGGCACTGGCTGGTGGCGTGAACCTCATTCTGCACCCGTTGAATATGGTCACACGCAGCCGACTGCGGGCGGTGGCCGCAGACGGGCGCTGTAAAACGTTTGATGCGAGCGCCGACGGGTACGGGCAGGGCGAGGGCTGCGGCATCATCGTCCTCAAACGGCTCAGCGATGCTCAGGCGGCGGGCGACAAAGTGCTGGCTGTGATCCGTGGTTCGGCGGTGAATCATGACGGCCCCAGCACCGGGTTGACCGCGCCAAACGAACTGGCCCAAGAGCAGGTCATTCAACAGGCGCTGCACCATGCCCGGATCAAGCCACACGATGTCAGCTATATTGAAGCCCACGGGACCGGCACCAGCCTCGGTGATCCGATTGAAGTTCACGCCCTGGGGACAGTCTTTCGCCAGCGGACAACGCCCCTCCTGATCGGTTCCTCAAAGACGAATATCGGCCATCTGGAGGCGGCTGCAGGTGTCGCATGTGTGATCAAGACCGTGCTGGCCCTCTGGCATGGCGAGATCCCGCCTCACCTCCACTTCCACCAGCCGAACCCCCTGATTGCCTGGGATGAGTTGCCGATCAAGGTTGTTACGGAACGCACCGCATGGCCCGCCGAACGACGAGTGGCTGGCGTAAGTTCATTTGGCCTAAGCGGTACGAATGCCCATGTGATCCTGGAGGCTGCCCCAGTGCCCCCACCCCAACCCTCCCCCGATGGGGGAGGGCATCCGACTCCTCCCCCCATCGGGGGGAGGCTGGGAGGGGGGGACAGCCCTTTTCAAAAACCTTATCACGTCCTCTGCCTGTCGGCGAAGACTGCCGAGGCGCTGGCGGATCTGGCGGGCCGCTACGTGGATCACCTCGCCGTCACCAGCGACTCGCTGCGCGATCTCTGCTTTAGCGCGAACGCTGGCCGAACTCACTTTCCCTACCGGCTCGCCTCCGTGGCCGCATCCAGCCAGGAGATGATAGAGAATCTGCGCGCCGCGCAGACCTGTCAGGCAGCGGCCAGTCCGCCGAAGATCGCCTTCCTGTTCACCGGCCAGGGCTCACAGTATGTCGGCATGGGCCGCGAACTCTACGCTAGTGAGCCGGTCTTCCGGGCCGCACTTGATCGCTGCGACACGTTGCTCAGCGCGGAGCTGGGCGTCTCCTTGCTCGAACTGCTCTACCCGCCGCAGGATGCCGAGCCGGACAAGGCCGGGCGGATCAATCTGACCCTCTACACCCAACCGGCCACCTTCGCCCTGGGCTACGCCCTGGCCGAACTCTGGCAATCCTGGGGCATCCGGCCCGCTGCCGTGTTGGGCCACAGTGTGGGCGAGTATGTCGCTGCCTGTGTGGCAGGCGTCTTCTCGCTAGAGGATGGACTCAAGCTAATTGTGGCCCGCGCACGGGCGATGCAGGCCCAGACTGAAGCAGGCGGGATGGTTGCGGTCTTTGCCGATGAACTGACGGTGCAAGCGGCCATTCAAGATTATCGCGCCGATGTCTCCATCGCTGGGATCAATGCGCCACAGGTGATTGTGATCTCTGGCCGTCGCCCCGCCCTGGATGCGATTGCGGCAGCGCTCCAGGCAGCCGGTGTCCAGAGCCAGCCGTTGAATGTCTCGCACGCATTCCATTCCCCACTGATGGAAGATCTGCACCTCGATGAGTTTGTGCAGCGTGCCCGGCAGGTAGCCTCTGCGCAACCCAAGATCACGTATGTTTCCAACCTAACCGGCATGGCAATGCCGACGCCACCGGACGCAGACTACTGGGTGCGCCACATCCGGCAGCCCGTGCTTTTCCAGGCTGGCATCCAGGCGTTGCACCAGTCGGGCGTGGAACTCTTCATTGAGCTTGGCCCCAAGCCAACCTTAATTGGCCTGGGCCAGCAGTGTCTGGATACGCAACCTCTCAGCATTACACCTAATGCCACATCAAAATCTATCCCCCCCCTCCTAACCTCCCCCCGATGGGGGGAAGAATCGGCTCCCTCCCCCATCGGGGGAGGGCTGGGGAGGGGGCAATATGCTGCACCAACCTGGCTGGCCAGTCTGCGCCCAGGCCAACCGGAGCTGCGCCAGATGCTGAAGAGTCTGGGGGAATGTTACGCTCACGGCGCGGCGATCCAGTGGGCAGCCGTCGCTGGTCCGGCTCGGCGTACCGCCGATCTGCCGTCCTATCCGTTCCAGCGAGAGCGCTACTGGTTTACCGGCGAATCGGTTGACTATCTCGCCCCCAAAGCTGCTGCGCTATCTCCCCCCTCGCCCCGTGTGGGAGAGAAAAGCCGGGGGAGGGAGGGCGATGCCTTGGACGAACTGTTGCGTGGTGATGTGTCCAAATTGGCACAAGAGCTCGGCGCGCTCGGCAACCTCTCCGCTGAGCAGCAGCAGTGGTTACCGGAACTGCTGCTCCTGCTCCGCCAACGGCTGCTCCCGGCAGAGGATGCGGCACGTCAGGAACAAGATCGCGAACTCTATGCGATTGCCTGGGAGCCGAAGGCATCCAACCCGCCGCCGGTCGCCAGCGACCCCGAAACCTGGCTCATCCTGGCGGATCGCGGCGGGCTAGGTCAGCAGATGGCCGCATATCTGCAGCAGCAGGGGGTTCAGGTGCTGCTGGTCTTTGCTGATCGCAACTTTGGTCAGGAGCATGGCAACTGCTGGCGGGTTGACCCCACGCGCCCTGAGCAGTTTGGGCAACTCCTCGCGGCTGTCGCGCAGCCCCTCCACGGCATTCTGCACCTGTGGAGCCTCGACGCTACCGTAACAGCAACCTCATCCGTGCAGACATTCTTGCAGGCAGAAGAACTCGGCTGCGTTAGCGCGATCCATCTGATCCAGGCACTTTTGGCAGCAAAGAGTGATCAGCCAAGTCTCCGCCTGTGGCTGGTGACACGCAGTGTCCACCAGGTCGCCACGCCAGCGGATGTGATTACTGGCCTTGCCCAAGCCCCACTCTGGGGGCTGGGCCTGGACGTTGGGCTAGAACACCCGGCGCTGTGGGGCGGCTTGGTGGATCTGGCCGCTGAGGCGACCGACGCTGATGTGGCCCACCTGTGGAGTGCCATTCGGCAGCACGACGACGAGAATCAGGTTGCGCTGCGCAACGGGCAGCGCTATGTCGCACGGCTGGTGCGGGCACCAGCCCCGGCTCCGGGGCCAGCGCAGCTACTACGGGCCGACGCCACCTATCTGATCACCGGGGGGCTGGGGGTGCTGGGGCTACAGGTCGCCCAATGGCTGGTAGACCAGGGGGCGCGCAGCCTCGTTCTGGTGGGTCGCCGTGCGCCCGGTGAGGCTGCGTTAGCCGCTATTCATACGATGGAGCAGCAGGGCGCACAAATCCACGCCGCATCGGTTGATGTGAGCGATCATGCCATCCTCCAGTCGCTATTGGTCAGTCTGAGCCACCCATTGCGCGGGGTGATCCACGCCGCTGGCGTCGCTGGCTTCGACCCGCTGCACACACTCACCGCCGATACGCTGGCCGCCGTGATGCGGCCCAAGGTCGCTGGCGCATGGCTGCTGCATCAGCTCACGGCCAACCTGGAACTAGACTTCTTTGTCCTCTTCTCGTCTATCGCCTCGGTCTGGGGCTCCCGGGCGCAGGCGCACTATAGCGCGGCGAACCGATTTTTGGACGCTCTGGCGCACTACCGACAGCAGCAAGGGCTGCCGGGGCTGAGCATCAACTGGGGCTTGTGGGATGGCTCCACCGCCCTGGAGGTGCAAGCGCAACTCCTGCGCTCTGGCGTCGCCGCGCTCAAGCCAGCCCCGACCCTGGCCTTACTTAGCGACCTGCTCGGCACTCCCGCCGCTCAAGTGGTTGTCGCTGCGGTTGATTGGCCCCTGTTTCAGAGTATCTATCGCACCACCGGCCCCCAGCCATTTCTGGATCGGGTGGCCCCGCTGGTCACGCAGCCCGAAGATCTTCAGCAGACCACAAATCTGGTGCAGGAACTCCAGCAATTATCCGTGGCGCAACGCCAGACGCGGCTGGCCGTCCACATCCAAGAACAGGTGCGCCAGCTTATTGGGGCGCGCAATCTGCCAGACATGCGCCAAGGCTTTGCCGAATTGGGGATGGACTCGCTGATGGCGGTTGAGCTGAAAAAAAGCCTGGAAACAGCACTGGGGCACGCCCTGCCTTCCACCCTGGCGTTCAACTACCCAACGGTCGAACTGCTGGCGCAATTTCTGACCGGCGAGGTGTTTGCGTCTACACCTGATAGCACCGCAGTTGAGCTAACGAGCCCGCCCGCCCCGCCGAGCGGGCCAGCGTCGCAACCCGATCCGAGCGAGGTTCGCCAGTTGTCCGCCCGTGATTTGATGGCATTGCTGGCGAAAGAAGCGCAGGCACTCGACTGACTGGACATGGTTCTTAGGAAATTTACAGTTTGCAGCGTTCGTAGTAGCGGCTTCAGCCGCATCAGGAGCGGATCAGGGGCTGAAGCCCCCACTACGAACGGTCAACCTGAAACCTGGCACCTGAAACCTTGTCTTAGATATTCAATAAAGCGAGCGCGATATGGCCTCCACTCCCAGCCACGACGAACTGCTGGCTTCGTTGCAGTCGTCATTTCTCACGATTCAAAAGCTCAAAACGCGGTTGGCAGCCACGGAAGAACCGATTGCCGTCATTGGCATGGGCTGTCGGCTGCCCAGCCAAGTGGTTGACCCAGAGGGATTCTGGCAACTGCTGTGTAATGGTGTGGATGCCGTGACGGAGGTGCCACCCTCGCGCTGGAACATGGATGACTTCTATGATCCGACGCCGGATACACCGGGGAAGTCCTATACGCGGCAGGCCGGTTTCCTATCTGCGGTGGAGTGCTTTGACCCGCAGTTCTTTGGGATCTCACCGCGCGAGGCCGTCTGCATGGATCCCCAGCAGCGCATGCTCCTGGAGGTCGCATGGGAGGCGATTGAGCGGGCTGGGCAGGTCTGGGATCGGCTCCAGGGCGAGGCGACGGGCGTTTTTGTCGGGATTTCAGGGAACGACTACGCGGAGCTGATGAAGCAGGAGGCGAGCGAGGATAGCACCCTGGCGGCCTACAGCATCACCGGGAACGCGCTCAATGCCGCCGCCGGGCGCATCTCGTATCTGCTGGGGCTGCACGGGCCGAGTATGGCCGTGGACACGGCATGCTCTTCCTCGCTGGTTGCCGTCCACCTCGCCTGTCAGAGCTTGCGCACCCGCGAGTGCCGCATGGCCTTGGCGGGCGGGGTCAATCTGATTCTGAATCCGCATGCGTTTGTCGCCCTCTCGCAGATCCGCGCCCTGGCTCCTGATGGTCGTTGCAAAACCTTTGCGGCGACGGCGGACGGCTACGGGCGTGGCGAGGGCTGCGGGATCGTCGTGTTGAAGCGCCTGAGCGACGCGCTGAGCGATGGTGATCAGATCCTGGCTACCATCCGTGGCTCGGCGGTCAACCAGGACGGGGCGAGCAGCGGGTTGACCGTGCCCAACGGCCTCGCTCAGCAGGCGCTGATTCGGCAGGCACTGGCGAACGCCAAGGTGGCCCCCGATGATGTCGCCTACGTGGAGACCCACGGGACGGGAACGCCGCTCGGCGATCCCATTGAGGTCGAAGCCCTAGGTGCGGTCTTTGGCCGTCGGCAGACACCGCTGGTGATCGGAACAGCAAAGCGGAACGTCGGGCACCTGGAGGCGGCGGCAGGCGTCACTGGGTTGATCAAGACGATCCTGATGCTCCAGCACGGCTATATTCCGCCCCACCTGGACTTTACGCAGCCCAATCCGCATATTGCCTGGGAGACGCTGGCGCTGCATGTTTCAGCGACGGGCATGCCTTGGCCGAGCGCGAAGCGGATTGCCGGGGTCAGTTCATTTGGCTTCACCGGCACCAACGCCCACGTCGTGATTGAGGCCGCCCCAGCCCCCGCACCACCCTCAGCCGCGCCGCAGATCGCACGCCCCCGGCACATCCTGACGATCAGCGCCAAAAGCGCCTCGGCACTGAGCGATCTGGCCGTCAGGTATGCGGCGCATCTCGAACGAGCGCCTGAGTCGCTGGCCGATAGCGCGTTCTCCGCCCATACCAGCCGCCGTCACTTCAGGCATCGGCTGGCCGTGATCGCGGCCTCGGCTACCGAAGCCAGCGCAAAACTGGCTGCCTATCGCACCGGCCAGCGCACGCCCGGTGTCTACAGCGGTGAACAGCCACGCGGCCAACCGCCGGGTGTCGCGTTTGTGTTTACGGGCCAGGGCGCCCAGTATGTGCAGATGGGACGCCTGCTCTACACAACGCAGCCGACCTTCCGCGCCATCATCAACCGCTGTGATGAGATCCTCCGCAGCCAGTTGGATCGCTCGCTGCTCGCGCTGCTCTACCCGGAAGAGGGATCGCCGCCGTCTACCCTGCTCAGCGAGACGGCCTACACGCAGCCGGCCCTGTTTGCGCTGGAGTACGCCCTGGCTGAGTTGTGGCGATCCTGGGGGATTGAGCCATCTGTGGTGATGGGCCATAGTCTGGGTGAATATGTAGCCGCCTGTGTGGCCGGTGTCTTTAGCCTGGAAGATGGGCTGCGGCTGGTGGCCGAACGCGCCCGACTGATGCAGGCGCTACCCCGCGATGGGAGCATGGCTGCGGTCTTTGCCGCGCCCGCCCGCGTAGAGCCGCTGCTCCAGCCCTACACAGCCGACGTGGTCATCGCCGCGATCAATGGCCCGGAGCATACCGTCATCTCCGGTCGGGCAGCGGCGGTCACAGCCGTAGTGACGGCCCTGGCGGCTGCCGGTATCGAAGCGCAGCCGCTCAATGTCTCACATGCCTTCCATTCCCCCCTGATCGAGCCCATGTTGGCGCAGCTTGCCCAGGTTGTGAGCAAGATCACGCTCCAGCCCCCGCGCATCCCGCTGATCTCGAATGTGACCGGGTCACTGTGGACCACGGGATACACGCCTGACGCGGCATACTGGTGCAAACACGCCCGCGAGCCGGTTCACTTTATGGCCGGTGTCCAGACATTGGTAGCGCAGGGGCAACTCGTTCTGGAAATCGGCCCCAAGCCGGTGCTGTCCGGACTCATCCGGCAGACCGCGCCCGATGCGGTCTGTCTCCCATCGCTCATGCAGGGCAGGGACGATTGGGAAACCATGCTCAATAGCCTCGCCACACTCTACACATGCGGGGTTGAGTTTGATGGGAAGGGCTTTGATCGCGATGAGCAGCGGCGACGCATCCTCCTGCCGACCTATCCGTTTCAGCAAAAACGCTACTGGATTCATGAAAGAGATATGCTGATGAGCAGCCAGACGCCCCCAGCAGCCACGCTTGTGCCGGGTGAAGCGCAGAACGTCGCCGCGCCAGCGCCCCAGTCCCCCGCTCGCCCCGCCCGTCGGCAGCAACTCCAGCAAGAGTTGGTAGCACTGATGGCCAGTGCTTTCCAACTCCCGCCCCACGAGATCGGGCTGGATGTGCCCTTCCTGGAGCTAGGCGCTGACTCGATTGTGCTGGCGAATGCGGTGCGCGACGTTGCGCAAACGTATGGCGTCAAGCTGACCATGCGCCAATTTTTTGAAGATCTCACCAACATCGCGACCCTGGCTGACTACCTTGATCACCAGCTCCCACCGCCGGAGCCCCCACCCCCAGCCCCTCCCCCAGGGCGGGGGAGGGGAGCCGAACCGCTTCCCAATGAGAGATTGCAGCCCTTCCCTTCTCCCTCCCTGGGAGAGGAGAACTGGGGAGGTGAGGGCAGTAGCACCATCGAACGGATCATGCGCGACCAACTCGCGGCCATGTCGCAACTGATGACTCAGCAGTTGCAGGTTTTGGGCGGCGCTACTCCGGTGCCACTGAGTACGATCCCAGAGCCCCCACCCCAACCCTCCCCCGCTGGGGGGGGGGGGAACGGCACACCTCCCCCCACCGGGGGGAGGCCGGGAGGGGGGAACGGCACAGCTTCTCTCCCCGAGGCGAGGCCGGGAGGGGGGAACGACACACCTCCCCCCACCGGGGGGAGGCCGGGAGGGGGGAATCATACTCCTCTCCCCGACACCTTCGCCGCCTGGAAGAAGCCGCAGACCCAATCCGCGCAACTGACGCCGCGCCAGCAACAGCATCGTGATGCGCTTGTGGCGCGCTACAACCAGCGCACCCGCACATCCAAAGAGCTAACCCAGACCTACCGCAGCGTCCTCGCCGACAACCGTGCCTCGGCGGGCTTTCGCCCGTCAATCAAGGAGATGCTCTACCCCCTGATGGGCGAGCGGGCGGAGGGTGCCTACTTCTGGGATGTGGACGGAAACCGCTATCTCGATATCACGATGGGCTTTGGGGTGCTGCTCTTCGGTCACGCCCCGCCATGTGTCACCGAGGCGGTAGCCGCGCAGCTCCAGAAGGGCCTCGGCATCGGCCCCACCACTCAGATGGCCGGTGAAGTTGCCCAGTTGGTCTGTGAGTTGACCGGGATGGAACGGGTCACCTTCTGCAATACCGGCACCGAAGCGGTGATGACCGCCCTGCGGATTGCGCGCACGAAGACGAAGCGTACGAAGATTGTCTACTTTACCGGCTCGTATCACGGCCACGCCGAAATAACCCTGGGCATGGCCGAGGCCGAGAATGAGCAACCCCAGGCTGTTTCGGTCTTTCCGGGTATCCCGCAAAGTGCGCTGGCCGAGGCGCTGATCCTGGAGTATGGCAATCCCCAATCACTCGACGTGATCCGCGCCCATGCCCACGAGTTGGCCGCCGTTCTGGTCGAGCCCGTCCAGAGCCGCCATCCTGATCTCCAACCGGCGGCATTCCTGCGCCAACTGCGAACGCTGACCCGCGAGACGGGTGTGACTCTGATCTTTGACGAAACAATAACCGGCTTTCGCATCCACCCCGGCGGTGCCCAGGCATGGTTTGGGGTGGACGCCGATATTGCCACCTACGGCAAGATCCCCGGTGGCGGCCTGCCGATTGGGCTGGTGACGGGCCGCGCTCCCTGGATGGATTGCATTGATGGCGGTTTCTGGAGCTACGGTGATGGGTCATCCCCGACCGCTGAGACCACCTTCTTTGCTGGAACCTTTATGAAGCACCCGCTGACTATGGCGGCTGCTCGGGCGATCCTCCAGCGGCTCAAGGCTGACGGGCCGGCCTTGCACGATGCGCTCAACCAGCGCACCACACGCTTGGTGAACACCCTCAACGCCTGGTTTGCGGCGGAAGCAGTGCCAATTCATATGGTTCATTTTGGCTCGCTCTTCCGCTTTGTCTTCACGAGCAACCTAGATCTCTTCTTCTACCATCTGCTCGACAAGGGCGTGTTTATCTGGGAAGGGCGTAACTGCTTCCTGTCCGTCGCCCACACGGACGACGACGTTGACGACCTCATCCGGGTGGTTCAGGAGAGCATTGCCGAGCTGCGCGCCGGAGGCATCCTGCCTGAAGCGCCACCGCAACCGGCGAAAAGCCCCTCCCCCCTTGTGGGGGAGGGGTTGGGGAGGGGGACATCCGCGCCTGCGCTGCTGCATACGCTGCCCCTGAACGAGGCCCAGCAGCAGTTGTGGGTGCTGTCCCAGCTCAGCAAAGCGGGCGCAGTCGCCTACCACGACTGCGTCTGCTTCGAACTGAACGGGCACCTCCAGCCATCCTGGCTTCGCCAGTCGCTCCAGCAAATTGTTGATCGCCATGAGGCTCTGCGCACGACGATTGACCCCGGCGGGCAAGTGCAGCAGGTCTGGGCCAACTGGCGTGTGGAGCTGCCAATGATCGATCTCGCGCACTTGGCAGAGGATGAACGCCGCCCTGCCATGCGTGCCTGGCTGAAAGAGACGACCCAGCGCCCCTTGAATCTGGCCAGCGGCCCGGTGCTTGACGCCCACCTGGTGCGGCTCGCCCCAGCGCAGCACGTCCTGGTGCTGCGCGCCCATCACGCCTTTAGCGATGGTTGGTCGTGGTCACTGATTGTGCAGGAGTTGGGCCAGTTCTACAACGCACACGACACCGGCATCCCAATCCGCCTCGCCCCCCCGATGCAGTTCCGCGACTACCTGATCTGGCAGTCTCAGCTGAAGGGCAGCCCGGCGATGGCGGAACACGAGGCATACTGGCTCGACCAGATGGCGGGTCCGCTGCCGATGTTAGAACTGCCTACGGATCATCCTCGTCCGACCACCACGGAATTTCGCGGTAGCCGTGTCGCATGGCAGATGCCGCGTGATCTGGCCGACCAACTCAGGCAACTGGCGCGCAGCCAGGGCTGTACCCTATTCATGACGCTCTTCGCCGGGTTTGCGGCCTTCCTGCACCGGATCGCGGGTCAAGACGATATCGTGATCGGCATACCTGTCGGCGGACGCTTTCCCGCAGGGAGCAATGGATTGGTCGGGTACTGCACCCATCTGCTGCCCATTCGCAGCCAACTCGACGCCCACGGGACAGTTGTGAGCTATCTACACCAGGTACGCCGCCTGTTGCTCAATGGACTGGAACACCAGGAATACCCCTTTGCCCGACTCTATGAGAAGCTGAATGCCACCCAGGGAACCCAGCGTACCCCCGTGATCACGGTCACGTTCAATCTAGATCAGCCCTTGCTGCTGCCCAAGTTAGGGGAACTGGATGCGACGTTGATCTCAATGCCCCAGCAGACGGCGGCCTTCGATCTGGCGCTCAATGTGATCGAGGTGAACGGCGATCTGGCTTGCTACTGCGACTACAGTACGGAGCTTTTTGACGCGGCTACCATAGACCGCCTGCTGCACGCCTTCCAGATCCTTTTGGCCGCTATCGTAGCGAACCCCCAAACGGTCGTTACCCAGTTGCCGCTGCTCAGCCCGACCGAACAACAGCAGCAGTTGGTGGAGTGGAACGCGACCCAGGCCGATTACCCACAGCAGTGTATTCATCAGTTGTTTGAAGCCCAGGTAGAAGCAACCCCAGAACATGTAGCCTTGATCCATGGCGAGCAGCAGGTCACCTTCCGCGAGCTAAACACCACAGCCAATCGCCTAGCCCACGATCTGATTGCCCGTGGCGTAGGAAATACGTCTACCGTGGGCGTGATGGCCGAGCGCTCGCCGATGATGGTCGCCAGCCTGCTGGCCATTCTCAAGGCTGGCGCAGCCTACCTGCCGCTTGATCCCACCACCCCCGCTACGCGCTTGGCCTACGTCCTCACAAATTCCGGGGCCAAGCTGCTCATGACCCAGCGCGATCTGCTGGAGCGGGTGCCAACCGACGTGACGATCACGACCATCCTGATTGACGCAGCGGCGCAGGCAGCCGATCCCGGCCCCAGCAACAACCCCACCGTTCCCGTCACCCCTGATCATCTCGCCTACATCTTGTACACATCGGGGTCAACCGGTCAGCCAAAGGGCGTCGAGGCGCACCATCGTGGGGCGATCAACCGCTTCAATTGGATGTGGCGGACGTTCCCGTTTGCCCCCGGCGATGTCTGTTGCCAGAAGACGGCCCTCTCGTTCGGCGATTCGATCTGGGAAGTCTTCGGCCCGCTGCTGCGGGGCGTGCCAAGTGTTCTCCTCTCCGACCAAGTCATCAAAGAGCCTGCCCGCCTCGTCGAGTTGCTCGCCAGGCACGCGGTTTCGCGCCTCGTCCTTGTCCCATCGCTCCTGCGCACCCTGCTCGATACGATTCCCGACCTGCAGCAGCGCCTGCCTGCACTGCGCCTCTGGGTCTGTAGCGGCGAGGCGCTCCCAGCGACACTCTGTGCGCGGTTCCATGCCCACCTGCCGCAGGCGACGCTCCTCAACCTGTACGGCTCATCAGAGGTGGCGGCTGATGTCTCATGGTATGACACCCGCAGCGCCAGTACACACGTGGACGGGATCAATGGCGTCCCGATTGGCCGACCAATTGACAATACGCAGATCTATATTCTGGATCGCCACAGGCAACCCGTGCCGGTCGGCGTCCCTGGTGACATGTACGTTGGCGGTGTGGGTGTCGCTCGTGGCTATCGGGATCAGCCAGAATTGACGGCAGAGCGTTTTGTGCCTCATCCCTTCGCTAACCCTGGACAGGGTGAGCGACTCTACATGATGGGAGATCGGGCACGCTATCGCGCCGATGGCACCATTGAATATCTTGGCCGCAAGGATTTTCAGGTCAAGGTGCGCGGCTTCCGGATCGAACTGGGCGAGGTTGAATCCGCGCTCAACGCCCACCCTGCTGTGCGGCAAGCCCTGGTGCTGGCACGCACCGAGTCCACCGGGGACAACCAACTCATTGCCTATCTGACACCCCACGATGAGGAAAGCAACCCGGCAGACCTCGACATCGCCGCGATTCGTCGCTTTGTGGCCCAACGACTGCCTGCGTATATGCTGCCTGCCGTCTACATCCCCCTGGCCGCGTTTCCGCTGACCGTCGGTGGCAAGGTGGATCGCCTCGCGCTACCGCCCCCGGAATCTGCCATTCGTACTCAAAAAGCCGCGTATGTCGCTCCGCGCACCGCGACCGAATCCGCTCTCGTTGCGATCTGGAGCGACGTGCTGGAACTGAATGCCGGGCAGATCGGGATTCATGACAACTTCTTTGAAGTGGGCGGCCACTCGCTGCGTGCCGTACAGGTGATGAACCGTATTCAAGAACAGCTCCTGGTTACGCTCTCGCTCGACACGCTATTTGCGCAGCGGACAATCGCTGAACTGGCCGAACTCGTTGAACTTGAGGTACTTGTCCGTGCTGGCGGCGCTGCACAGCAAACGCCGATCAGACCCGTTGCGCGGGAGCAGAGCCTGCCACTCTCGTTTGCTCAGCAACGGCTCTGGTTTCTCGACCAGTTGACCGAGAATCGCTCTATCTACAATATTTCGACTGCGGTGCGGCTGACCGGCGCGCTGGATACGGTCGCACTGGAGCGCAGCTTTGCCGAGATCATCCGCCGCCATGAGGTGCTGCGCACGATGTTTCCACAGCAGGGCGGGGCTGCGCAGCAGGTGATCGCCGCGCAATCTAACTTCACTCTGCTGCAAGACGACCTATCTCAAGAGCAAGACCCATGGGCGACTGGCTTGCACCGCGCCGCAGCCGAAGCGCAGCAGCCCTTCAATCTCGCAACCGGCCCCCTACTACGCGCCGCGTTGCTGCGCTTGGCTCCCACCGACCACCTCCTCCTCCTGACGATGCACCACATCATTTCAGATGGCTGGTCGCTGGGCGTGCTAGTGCGTGAACTCAGTGCGTTGTACGTGGCCACCACAACCGGCCAGCCCTCCCCGCTCCCGCCGTTGCCCATTCAGTACGCCGATTTCGCCTCCTGGCAGCATGCTTGGCTGAGTGGTAAGGAGAGAGACGGCCAGATTGACTACTGGCGTCGGCACCTTGCTGGTGCCCCTGACCTGCTCGCACTTCCCACTGACCGCCCTCGTCCTGCGGTGCAGACCTTTGCCGGTGCCGAGCATATCGTGATGGTCGGGCAACCGTTGCGCACCAAGCTAACTGCCCTGAGCGAGCGCACTGGCACAACGCTCTTCATGACGTTGTTGTCGGCCTTTTCGATCCTCCTGGCACGCAACAGCGGACAGGACGACATTGTAGTTGGCACGGTCGTTGCCAATCGTACCCGTATTGAAATCGAAAGTCTGATCGGCTTTTTTGTGAACACGCTGGTTCTCCGCAACAACCTCGCGGGGAACCCGAGCTTTGTCGAACTGTTGCAGCGCGTGCGGGATACGACGGTGGCAGCCTACAACCATCAGGACACCCCCTTTGATCTGTTGGTAGAAGCACTCCAGCCGAAACGCAACCTGAGCTACAACCCGTTGTTCCAGGTCATGCTGGTGCTACAGAACGCCCACGCGGTCTCTGCTGGCCAGAGTCTGCCCGACGCGCATGCCGGGCCATTACAGATAGCGACCATAGATGTCGCGACGAACAGCGCGAAGTTCGACCTCACCCTGCTGCTTGAAGAGAGCGACGGCGGGCTGAAGGGCGTGTGGGAGTACAACACCGACCTCTTCGATGCCGCGACCGTGGCGCGCATGGCAAGCCATCTCCAGATCCTCCTGGAGGGTATCGTAGCTGATCCGGAGCAGCGCATCGCCCAGTTGCCAATACTTTCCGCTGCGGAACGACATCAACTGCTCGTAGAGTGGAACGATACGGCAGCAGACTACCCCCGCGACCGCTGTATTCACCAGTTGTTTGAAGCTCAAGGTGAACGCACCCCCGACGCTGTGGCGGTCATTTTTGAAGATCAGCAGTTGACCTACGCCGAGCTGAATGCCCGCGCAAACCAGCTTGCCCATCACCTCCAAACGCTCGGCGTGGGGCCAGATGTACTGGTGGGCATCTGCTGTGAGCGCTCCCTAGAGATGGTCATTGGTCTGCTGGGCATCCTCAAGGCCGGCGGTGCCTATGTCCCCCTCGACCCAACGTACCCCGCCGAACGCCTTGCCTTCATGCTCCAAGACGCCGCCATCTCCGTGCTGCTCACCCAGGCCCATCTGCGCAACAGCCTGCCACCAACCGCCGCTCAGGTGGTCTGTCTGGATCAGGATTGGTCCCGCATCACAACCCTGCCGACCACATCTCCACATCTTCACATCTCCACATCTCCACATCCCCACCACCTCGTCTACGCGATCTACACCTCCGGCTCCACCGGCAGGCCCAAAGTCACCGGCGTCTACCAGCAAGGACTCGTCAATCTCGTCTCCTGGTATGTCACCCAGTTCGGCCTAAACGCGGAAGACCGCACCCTGATTGCCAGTTCACCCAGTTTCGACCTCACGCAAAAAAACCTGTTTGCCCCGCTCCTCGTGGGCGGACAACTGATCCTCAGTGCTGCACCCCTTTACGAGTATGCGCTGATGACGAGCCTGATCCAGCAGCGTCGTGTCACCTGGATCAACTGCACGCCCAGCGCCTTTTATCCCTACCTGGCCCCGGACGCACCCCCGGATGTCACACAGGCGGCGTTCGCCAAGTTGGACTCCTTGCGCTATGTCGTTCTCGGTGGCGAACCTGTTCATTTGGATCGGCTTGTCCCGTGGCTGGCATCGCCCGCTTGTCAGGCCACCGTGGTCAACACCTACGGCCCCACCGAGTGTACCGATGTCGTGAGCTTCTACCGTATCATTCCCACGCTCCCATCCATCCCCATTGGCAGGCCCGTGGCCAATACCTGCCTGTATGTGCTTGATGATCTCCTGCAGCCGGTACCCATCGGCGTGATAGGTGAACTGCACATTGGTGGCATCCAGGTAGGTGCGGGCTATCTGAACCAGCCCGCATTGACGGCAGAACGATTCATCCCTAACCCGTTTGGAGCGGGGCGGCTCTACAAGACGGGAGACCTCGTGCGCTGGCTGCCCGATGGGAACCTAGAATACCTGGGCCGACTGGATAATCAGGTGAAGATCCGGGGCTTTCGCATCGAACTGGGCGAGATCGAGTCACTTCTGAGCCAACACCCGATGGTGCAGCAAGCTGTCGTCGTGGTGGATGGGCACGGCGACCTTAAACGGTTGGTGGCCTACGTCATCACGCAGGCACCACACCCTTCACCAGACGAACTGCGCGACTACCTGGCCGAACAGCTACCCAGTTACATGGTGCCTAGCGCGTTTATCGCCCTGCCTACCATGCCACTCACTCCCAATGGCAAGATTGACCGCGCAGCCCTCTCCTCGCTCTCAGCCCAACCAAGCGAATCTCAGCACGCCTATGTGCCACCAACGACACCTACCGAGGTCAGCCTTGCGGCGCTGTGGGCTACGCTGCTAGGTGTGGAGCGTGTTGGTATCCAGGACGACTTTTTTGACCTGGGCGGGCATTCGCTTCTAGCGACCCAAGTGATCTCTCGCGTACGTACAATGTTTGGGGTGGAAGTTCCCCTGCGTCGCCTCTTCGAATCACCGACGGTCGCACGTTTTGCCGCGTATCTCGACCTACAGATTCCCGTCCCAGTGCAGGAACAACCATCAATCCCCCGTCTTACACGCGTGGCGTATCGCCGGTCGCGGAACGATAGCTGACACTGCTGAGAAAGCCATCCCCATGAGCCCAACCGGATCACCTGACCGCTGGTTCTTCCGCCCTCGCCCGCAGCCCCAAGCCCAACTACGCCTCTTCTGCCTGCCCTACGCCGGAGGGGGTGCCTCGATCTACCGCACGTGGCCCAACGGCTTGCCCCCTACGGTTGAGGTGTGGGGCATCCAGTTGCCGGGCCGCGAGATACGCTTCCATGAGTCACGCCTGACAAGTCTGGATGATCTCATCCCTCCCCTTGGAGACGCCCTCGTCCCACACCTGACGCTGCCTTACGCCATCTTCGGCCATAGCATGGGAGCCCTGATCGGCTTTGCGCTGAGCCACCACCTCCGCCAGCACGGCATTGCCCAGCCACTGCACCTGTTCGCCTCCGCCCGACGGGCACCGCACTTCCCCCGGCTCGGCCCGGCGACCTACAATCTGCCCGAGCCTGCCTTTCTTGCCGAGTTGCGCAGACTCAACGGCACCCCCGAGGCCGTGCTCGCTCACGATGAACTGCGGGCGCTCATGCTGCCGATCCTGCGCGCCGATTTCGAGATCAACGAGACCTACGTCCACCGCTCGACGCTGCCCCTAGACTGCCCCATCTCAGCCTTTGGTGGACTCGCCGACCGAACCGTTACCCAGGCCGATCTGGTAGCCTGGCGCGAACACACTCGTGGGAACTTTCACCTCCGCATGCTGGCCGGCGACCATTTTTTTCTCCAGTCCGCCCAGGCTGAACTTCTCCAGGCCATCGGCCAGGATCTCGCCCCTTATACCTCACATCAATAGACTGCCAGTGATTAGGATGCGGGTTATGGCTGGGTGCAGGCATGAATTGACAACTCATGCCTGCACCCTCCGACGCATAGCTACAGTGGCAACTATCCGTCTGCTCCGCTTGACAGAAACTCCCATTCGGGTATAGTCTAAACATCATAATATCGGTCAACATAGTATACTTTGTCCCGGTAGAGGAGCCAGCGTCCCATGTTTCGCATCTCTGACCACCGCGTGTCCGACAAAGCCGCGCAGCTCGACGCCGACCGCGCACACCTGCTGCACCCCCAGCACCACCCGAGCGAGCATCTCGACCCGCAGATCTGGGTTGCGGGTGACGGCGCACTGATCACCAACAGCGAGGGCCAGACCTACATTGATGGCCTCAGCGGGATGTGGAACGTCCACGTCGGCCACGGTCGGCGCGAGCTGGTCGAGGCCGCCACCGCCCAGATGTCATCTCTGGCCTTCGCCTCGTCGTATATCGGCGCGACCAGCCTGCCCGCCATTGCCCTCGCTGAGCAACTCAGCGCCATCGTCTACCCGTCAATCAACGCCTTCTTCTTCACCACCGGCGGTGCCGAGGCCAGCGACACCGCTTTCAAGACGGCACGCTTCTACTGGAAGACCCAGGGCAGACCCGAGAAGGTCACGATCATCTCGCGCACCCTGTCCTACCACGGCTCGACAATGGCCGCGAGTAGCGCCAGCGGCATCCCCGAGTTCTGGGAGGTGTTCGAGCCACGTGTGCCCGGCTTCCTGCATATCGAGTCGCCCTATCCCTACCGCTTCACCGGCGGCGGCGATGGCATCACCCCCGGCATCGCGGCGGCCAATCTGCTAGAGGAGGCCATCCTGCGCGCTGGGCCGGACACCGTCGCGGCCTTTATTGCCGAGCCCATCCAGGGCGGCGGCGGCGGCGTGATCGTGCCACCCGACGACTACTTCCCACGCATCCGGGCGATCTGTGACCAGTACGACGTGCTGCTGATCAGCGACGATGTGATCACCGGATTCGGGCGCACCGGGCGCTGGTTCGGGCTGGAGCACTGGGGGGTGGAGCCGGACATCGTGCAGTTTGCCAAGGGTATCACCAGCGGCTACCTACCCCTTGGTGGGATCGGCGTGTCGGATCGGATCAAGGCGGCGATTGACGCGGCCCCGGCCGGGCGGCGCTGGATGCACGGCTTCACCTACTCGGCGCATCCGGTCTGCTGTGCCGTCGCGCTGGCGAATATCGCCATCCTCCACGATGAGGGTCTGGTGGAGCGATCAGCTCAGCGTGGCGCATATTTGCTCAGCCAACTGCGCGAGCTTGAGGCGCTCGATCATGTCGGCGAGGTGCGCGGGCTGGGGTTGCTGGCCGGGGTCGAGATCGTTGCGGATCGCGCCACAAAGGCGCGCTTCCCCGCCCAGGCCGAAGTCGGCAAGCGCCTGCGCGCGGAGTTGCTCACGCGCGGCCTGTACACCCGTGTGCTGGGCGAGGTGATCTGCCTCGCGCCGCCGCTGGTCACCAGCGTTGCGCAACTCGACCAGATCGCCACTATTCTCGCAGAAGCCATTCCCGCCGCGCTTGCGTTCTGAGCGCGAAGAATACCCATATAACTGGCAGAAAGGAACCATCCCCATGTCCCGCATTCCCCTCGTTCGCCGTGAGGACGCCCCGCCCGAGATTCAGGCCGAGTACGACACCATCGTGCGCGAACACGGCGTCGTCACCAATATGAAGGCCACCCTGCTACACTCCCCAACCGCCCTGCACGCCGTGTTGGAGTGGTACACCCTGTTCGACCGGGTCAAGCCGGTGCTGGGCTCGCGACTGGCCATTTTGTTCTGCCACGCGATCTCGCAGGAGAACGCCTGCGAGCTGTGCCTAACCTTCATGCGGCGCGAGATCATTGATGGTGGCGAGGATCCGGCGAATATCGTCCTCGACGAGCGCGAGCAGGCGGTGGTCGAGTTCGGGCGTCAGTTGGCCGCCGACGCCAACCGAGTCCCCGACGCACTCTACGCACGCTTGGCGCAGCACTTCACCCACGCCCAGATCGTCGATCTGACCGTCTTCGGTGCGCTGATGATCGTCAACAACCTGTTCAACAGCGCGCTCCAGGTTGATCTGGACGAGTCGCTTAACACGTACCGCATCCAGCCCGAGCAGATCCTGGCCTGAGCCGGCGCGCCAGGGTTCCTGTTTTTTTGGATGAAATTGCCAGCTCCGCTGGCAATTTCATCCAAAAATTAGATTCCACCCAGCGCAGCCCGTAGTGTCGCAACGAAGGCGTCGGGCTTCTCTTGGTGCGGCAGGTGGCCAGCGCCGTCAATCACCTCCAGGCGTGCGTTGGGCAGCAGTGCCACCATCGCCTCGCCCTCCGCCCGTGCGACGATCTGGTCGTGTTCACCCCAGATCAGCACCGTCGGCACGGCGAGCCCGGCCAAGCGGCGGCGCAATTCCGGCGCCCGCAGCGCCCGCTCGACCGCGAGCCAGCGCAGTGCGGAGAGGAATGCCCGGCGCTGGCCATCGCTCCAGACCCGCGCCCAGACGCGCTCGCGCAGGAATGCCTGGTCGGCAGCAGAGAGCGCGTCGAGATCGGCATAGTAGGGCCGCAGGGTCGCGTATGCCTTGTCCTGCGAGCGGCGCAGGCTGGTATAGGCCGCCTCGCCGACCCCTGGGGTGAGGAACCACCAGAGCGCGACCGGCGGTCGGCCTGACTTGACCGGGAGGGCACCGCCGCTTAGTATCAGACGCTCGACGAGGTCTGGCCGACCTAGAGCGAGCCGCTGCGCGATGGCCGCGCCCAGCGAACTGCCAACCAGTGTGGCCCGCGTCACCCCGAGCGCCGCCAGCAGGTGCGCGACCGTCCGGGCGAAAAAGGCCAGCGTGTAGGCCCGCCGTGGGTGTCCGCTACGTCCAAAGCCAGGGAGATCCAGCGCGATCACCCGGTGGGTTCCCGCAAGCGGGCGCACGACATGCCGCCAACTGTCAGCCTCGTCGCCCAACCCGTGGATAAGGACGAGGGTAGGCGCGGCGGGGTCGCCGGCCTCGTAGTAGTGGATGTGCAGACCGTGATCCAGGGTGACTCTGCGGCTCAGCGGGGCAAGATCCGCCGATGGTAGCATGAGTGCTGGGGTACTCATAGCGGTCTCCGTTTGCTACACATTCAGTCCCCGGCTCAGCCAGATCGCACCGACGGCCAGCGTGAGCGCCACGCCCAGGGCGATCCCATCGGCCAGGTGAAGGGTCAGCACGCGCCGCTTGGTGCGCCCCTGCCCGCCCCGGTAGCAGCGGGCGTGCATGGCCGCCGTCAGCACCTCGGCGCGAGCGAGTGCGTTGATGCACAGCGGCACCAGGGTTGCGCCGACGGTGCGCGCCCGCGCCAGCAGGTTCCCCTGGTCGAAGGCGGCGCCACGCGACACCTGGGCCTTGATCATCTGCTCCAGATCACTGATCAGCACCGGCACAAACTTCAATGCCACCACCAGGGTCATCACGATCTCGTTCACGGGCATGCCCACGCGGGTGAGCGGCTTAAGCATGATCTCAACGCCGTCGGCGAGATCCATCAGCGTCGTGGTGAACATCAGCGTCGTTGTTAGTTGGTAGAGCAATACGACGCGCACGACCATCAGGCTGCCCTGGAGTACGCCCGCCCACGAGAACGACAGGAGCCACCAGCGCCAGATGGTCTCCTCTGGCGGTGCCTGATAGAAGAGCGCCTGGAAGACGAACAAAAAGAGCATGGTGATGATCAGCAGGCGCAGCCCACGGAGCGTATAGCCGAGCGGGATGCGGCCCGCGACCTGGATGATCATTGCCGCCAGCAGGCCCACCGCCAGCCCACCGGGGGTGCGACAGATCATCAGCGCCGTCATCAGCGCGGCGACGCTCAGCAGCTTGGTGCGCGGGTCCAGCCGGTGCAGCGGCGAGTCGAGGTTGAGGTACTGGCCGAAGGTGACCGAGCGCGAGATTTCAAAGCTCATACGCACGCTCCTGGGCGATAGCAAGCTGCGCGGGTTCCCGTTCGTCGGATGAAAGGCGGAGGCGTGGGAGCAGCGCAGACTCCAACTCATCAAGGTCGAGGACATCGGTCGGCAAATCGGGGCAGACCGAGCGGAGCGCCAGGGCGATCCCGGCCGATTCGCCAAGCTCCAGCCCGAGGGCGGTGAGCTGATCGGCCTGGTGCAACAACGCACGCGGCGCTCCCTCAAGAGCCACGCGGCCCTCGTGCAGCACCAGCACCCGATCCGCCAGCGCAATCAGGTCGTCGAGGGCGTTGCCCACCAGCACCACCGTCAGCCCCAGTCGGCGCGTGAGATCACGGATCAGCGCCACCAGTTCGCCGCGCCCACGCGGGTCAAGGCCAGCAACCGGCTCGTCGAGGATCAGCACGCGGGGCTGGGCTGCGAGCACGCCGGCCAGTGCGACCCGCCGCTTTTGCCCGCCGCTCAGGGCGTAGACATAGCGCAGCCGAAAGGTCTCGTAGTCCAGGCCCACGTCGCTGAGGGCGCGGGCCACCAGTTCGCGCGAAACCGCCGGTGCCAGCTTCTTGCGGCGCGGCACATACGAAACATCCTTGCCGACGGTCTCCTCAAACAGTTGGGCCTCGGGCTGCTGAAAGACGATCCCGACCGCCTCGCGCAACTGCATGAGCGCAAACCCCGGTGCGGCCACATCGCGACCCTCGAAGAAGACCGTGCCGATGGGCGCACGGCGCAGCCCATTGAAGAACTCGATCAGCGTACTCTTGCCCGCCTGGGTACCGCCGATCACCGCCAGCGTCTCGCCGGGGAACAGGCGGCAGCTCACGCCGCGCAGAGCGGGGCGGGCCAGCGGCGTGCCGTCGAGGTAGGTGAAGCGCAGGTTGCGCGTCTCAATGAGCGGGGCAGCGGTTGGCTCAGCCGCCGTGATCGCAGGCGGCAGGGCTCGCGCCACAGCAGGTGGGGGCAGCGCATGGGCCGCGAGCGCCGTCGCAAGCTCGTTGGCCGTCAGCACTACGCCGGGAAGATTGACGCCGTGCGCCTGGAGCCTGCGGGCCAGGGCCGTGACGCGGGGCACCGCCAGACCAACCGACTCAAGCGTGTCGGCGTGGGCGAAGATCTCGCGTGGCGTACCCTCAAGCAGCACCCGCCCGCCGTCGAGAACAATCACCCGGTCGAAGCCGACCACCTCGGAGATAAAGTGGGTGATATGCACAATCGCGGTACCCAGCCGCGTTCGTAGGTCGTGCAGCAGCTCAATCAACTGGCGGGCGCGGCGCGGCGCAAGCATCGTGGTTGGCTCATCGAGGATCAGGTAGGCCGGCTGCATTGCCAGGACACCCGCAATCGCCAGCCGCTGCTTCTCGCCGGCCGACAGCTCGCTGACCGGAGTCTGCCCCAGCGCCGTGAGGCCCAGCAGATCCAGTGCATCGGCTACACGCCGTTCAATGTCGGTTCGTGGCAGGCCCAGGTTCTCCGGCCCAAACGCCACGTCATCAATGACGGTGTTGGCGACGATCTGGTCATCGGGGCGCTGGAACACCATACCAACCCGTCGGCGCACCTCCCAGACCGTGTCGGGCTGATAGGCCAGCCCATCAACGCTGAGTTGGCCAGCGGTGGGGTCGAACACTGCACAGAGCAACTTGGCGAGGGTACTCTTGCCGCTACCATTATGGCCAATGATCGCCACCAGTTCGCCCGGCGCGATCTGTAGGCTAACGCAATCCAACGCTGTAATGGCGTCGGTCTGGCCAGCGTTGTATGTGAACGAGAGCGCACGCGCCTCAAGCATAATTTACCCGTCCTGTGGGGCTTGGGGGCGGATTCGCCGCCCCCAGAATTTCTTGTTATTGTGGGGACATGTGCCAGCTTCGCTGGCACATGTCCCCACAATAACGCAGGTTTTTAGGGCGACAGCCCTAAACTAGAACGAAGACGTGTCGCGGGGCGTGCGCTCGGTGGCGGTGGTGCGGCCAGAGCGCACCAGACGAACGCCGCGCACCACCAGCGGGGTCAGGATCGCGGCCAGCACAAGCTCGACACCCGACTGCGGGAGGATCGTCACGACGGCCGCAGCGGGGATCAGCCCGAAGCCGACGAGGCCACCGACGACCAGGATCGTGTTCGTCAGCGTGCCGACGATGCCCGCGACCGCTGCTGCGACGTCCACATTCACCTTCTGTAGACTGCGGTAGGCCAGCCAGGATGTGATCCCGATCAGGATGCGCGGCACAACCGAGATCAGCGGGTTGGCGAACAGGGGACCGCCCTGGATCAGGCTGAAGATGCCAAAGATCAGGCCGACGAGCGAGCCGACCACCGGACCTTCGAGGACAGCACCGATGATGACCGGGACGTGCAAGATGGTCGCATCCCCGCTCAGGTTTGGGACCGGGAGGTAGCCAAGCCGGGTGACGGAGAGCACAATCGAGATAGCACCGAGGACCCCAGCGATGACGATCTGACGCGTGTTCAGCTTGGTCACTTGCGTCCCTGCGACGACGGACATGGGTTCACTCCTTCTCAGTTGCAGCGCCCAAGATGGGCTTGATGATCATGAAACGCTAGATATTGTTGACTTTATTAGTTGATTAAGTCAACAAATGGAAATATAATATGTTATGTTGAAATTGTCAATAAGAGCAGAGCTGTGCCTCATTAGTGCGCTGTGCGTCGCATAGCAGACACAACGGTGCAGTTGCGACCTGCGTGCTTGGCCTGGTACAGCGCATCATCAGCACGTTTCAGCGCGTCGGACACCTGCTCCGTCTGATCCCAAATAACCGCAATGCCTATGGAGATCGTGATTGATGGGAGTATCTGGCCAAGGTAGACCACGTGCAGATCGGGCACCTGCTGGCGGATCTGTTCGGCACGGCTGAAGGTCACCGCCTCTGATGCTGACGGAAGCACCAGCAAAAACTCTTCGCCACCATAGCGATAGACGCTATCCTCGGCGCGTACCTGGGCACTGAGCAGTCGGCTAAGTGCGATCAGCACGAGATCGCCGACGGGGTGCCCCCAGGTGTCGTTGACCTGTTTGAAATGGTCAATGTCGAGGAGGATGATGCCGATGGGGTGGTGGCTGCGCGCCGAGCGGTGCTGCTCACGGACGAGTATCTCTTCCAGATAGCGCCGGTTGAAGAGTCCGGTCAGTGGATCGCGGATTGACTGCTCGCGCAGCAGTATGCGCATGCGGATGTTCGCCAATCCGAGCGATGCCTGCTCGGCCAAGGCGATGGCGAGTTGCTTGCGGGCAGCATTGCTGGAGGGCGCACGCAAGGGGTCGGCGACCCGGGGCAGCCGCATGTGCAGCACGCCGTTGATGCTCGTATCAACGACGAGCGGTACACATAGTGTCCAGTAGATCTCATCGGGTGGTGTACCGACACATGAGCAGCGCGGATCGTGCTCCACTTCGGATAACACCTGGTGGTGGCACAGCGCCCAACATGTCTCGACGGTAAGCAGCGAGGGGCGCTCGGCGCTTGATCCCCAGATGGCAACCGCCTCGGCCACTGCGGAGGCCGTGCGCTGGATGTAGAGGGTGCCGTCGGCATCGGTGAAGAGGCGGCGTGCGGCCTTCACGATGACGGCGTAGCACTCCTCAATCGCGCTGCTGCGGAGCAACTCGCCGCCCAGCGTACTCAGCACGGTCACCTCGGTGGTGCGCTGTGTGAGCGAGGCTACCGTGGCACTCAACTGGAGATTATGCTGTAGGAGTGTCGCTGCCGCCCGCTGTCGCTCTTGCTCAGCTTGCACCTGTGCACTGATCTCGCGGAATACTACCACCACGCCAGTGTTCGCATCGGTGTCATCGTGAATTGGTGCGGCGCTGCCATTAACGGGCCATGTACGACCATCGTGGGAGCACAGCACGGTTGGCGTGGCGAAGGTGACAATCGAATCGGTCTGGAGTGTATGCGCAACCAGATCGGTGATCGGGAGGCTGGTCGCGCCATCAATCAGCACCAGCACCTCGGCCAGCGACTGACCTAGCGTCACCTCGGGCGCGATACCGGTCAGGGTTGCTCCCACCGCGTTGATAAACGTCACCTGCCCAGCGAGATCGGTCACGATCACGCCATCGCCGATGCTGCGCAGCGTGGTCACAAAGCGCTGCTCGCTGAGCTGCAACCGCCGCTCCATCAGATATTTGTAGTGCGCCACCTCCAGCGTACTCTGGAGCGCTTGCTCACTAAAGGGCTTGAGCAGGTAGCCGAATGGCTGGGTGGCAGCCGCCCGCCGCACGGTTTCGGCATCGGCGTGGGCGGTGAGGTAGACTACCGGCACGTGGAAGGTGTCGCGCAGGGTGTGCCCAGCGGCAATCCCGTCGCGATTGCCGCGCAGGTGGATGTCGAGCAGGACGATGTCCGGTCGCACGGTCGCAACTGTTGTCAGCACATCCTCGACCATATCAACGATCCCGACCACAGTGTGACCGAAATGTTCAACGATACTCTTGATGTCGTGGGCGATGATTGCTTCATCTTCAGCGATCAAAATACGCACGTCGGAACCTCTTCTTCGCAACAGACGATGCGCGACAATGACGCCGTTGTCGTCGTCGCACACCATTCCAGCATAGCAGGTGGCGCGGGTTCGCACAAGCGTAGCAGTATGCGCCGCAGGGCAGGATTGGAACATTACGCGACTGAGTGCGGATCCGCCGCCAGATCATGGGGGAAGGTGATCGTGACGCTGACGCCCGTGGCGTGTTCCGTCACCGCCGTACCATGGAGTTGACGTACCAGGTCATGCACGAGCGCGATCCCGAGCGATCCCTGTGCGGTAGCGGAGTCATCCGCAGGGAACCCGACCCCGGTATCCCACACCCTCAGCGCCAGCATGCCTGGGGAGGTGGTGTGGAGTGTAATGCCGACCGTGCCGCACTGCCCATCTGGGAAGGCATATTTGAGACTATTGGAGAGTAGTTCGTTGATAATCAGACCGCAGGGTACGGCCTGATCCATGCTCAGCCAGATCCCCTCTGCGACGACCGACACTGTGATCTGGCCGGGCGGACAATTATAGATCTGGGTGAGCTGCGTGCTGATCTGCCGGAGATAGATATCGGCGTTGATCGTCGTTGTGTTCTCGGTGCGGTAGAGCAACTCATGGGCCAGCGCCATCATCTCGACACGCTGGCAGCTATCAACGAGCGCGGCTCTGGCGCGGGGGTCGGTCATCTCGCGGCCTTGAATGCGCAGCAGGCTTATCACCACCTGTAGGTTATTCTTGATCCGATGGTGGATCTCTTTCAGCAGCACCTCTTTCTCGTGCAACGCCGTAGTGAGTCGTTCGTGAATGTGGGCACGCTCAATCGCGTAGCCAATGGCTCGCCGCAGATCGTGTCCATCCAGATGCCCCTTGACCAGATAATCCTGAGCCCCCGCCTTGAGCGCTTCGAGTGCGATGCCCTCATCGTCGAGCCCGGTGAGTACGATGATCGGGATATGGGGCATCTGGGCCTGAAGGGCAAAAAAAGTCTCCAATCCTCGACTGTCAGGCAGCGAGAGATCGAGCAAGATCAGATTGACTACGTGGGTTTCCAGGTACACACGTCCGGCTGCCAGCCGCTCGACGTGAATCAGCGTCAGAGCGATCATCTCGTGCGCCAGATCCTGAATGAGCGCGACATCACCGGGGTTATCCTCGATCAGCAGGATGGTGGGCGACACAGACGTGTCTATCATTGATCTCGCGATATGGTTTGTATTCATAAGAACCATTCCGTCATGGATGCAGATCTTCTCATCATCCCATCGCTTAGCATGACTATGGTGCCGGGATTCTTCGCCAGAGGGTGTCGTGCCGCGTCCTCGTCATAGCTCGGTTATACTTCATGCCGTACGAGAGGACCTCGCATAATACGAAAGCATTATGACGGATACACCCAGAAAACGACGACCATTCGCCCCAATCCCCGAATGACAATCTCTTTCTGGGGGAGCAATGCAGTATAAACAAGATTTGAGAAGCTGTCTGAAAAGCTATGGCTACGTCCTAGACCTGTCAGGTAGGACACACAAGAACCATCTCGTTGCACAAGATCCATCCCGTGGGTCCTACCTGACAGGTCTTTTCAGACAGCTTCTGAGAAGGTCAAGGGAGTACCCAAACCGTGAAAGTAACCGTGATAGGCCGCCCCACGTCTGTCGTTGAGCGGAAGAATATGGAGATCTCCACTATGTATCGTCTGCTCCGTATTATCATCGGAATGGCCCTATTCGTCACCCTGGCACTGTCTCAGAATGTACGATCCGCCCCCAGCTTTGCACCCGGTGACTCGGCCTTTGGGGTGAATAGTCATATTGCCTCGCGCTATAGGGACTATGCGACCCTCAATACGCCGATAGAGACCACAAGCCAAAGCTCGACAGGTTGGGTGCGCGAGGACTTTCAGATGTCGCGTATTGAGCCGAAGCGCGGCGAGTTCGACTGGAATTGGTCCGACCAGATGGTGTCGGGTTTTACCCAGCGTGGGGTCAGTGTTCTCGGTATTCTGAATGCCCCAACGCCGGCATGGGCTACTGCGGGTGGGCCGGGCGGCGACTTCTACCCGCCTGATTCCCAAGCCTTTGCCGATTTTGCGAGTGCGGTTGTCGGACGCTATAAGGATCGCGTCCATTACTGGCAGATCTGGAACGAACCCGATAATGCCATCTACTGGCGACCTCAGCCTAGTCCCAGCGCCTATGCCTCGCTGCTGAAGGCGGTCTCCCGTGCGATCAAGGCGGCTGACCCCAGTGCGCAGGTGCTGTCTGCCGGCGTTGTTTCGCCTGAACCCGCCACGAGTTTCTACCAGGCCATTGCGGATAATGGCGCATGGGATTCCTTCGACATCATCGCGATTCACCCCTACACCGATCCCCGCAGCCCCGAGGATGGTCAGATCGGCTCTGCCGGTGTTGGCCAGATTAAGGCGCTGGCCGCACGATTGGGCCAAAAGCCGATCTGGGCCACGGAGTATGGCTGGTCTACGGCCTCTGGCGACCGCAGCGGCAATCAGGTCAGCGATGATACTCAGGCAAATTATCTGGTTCGCGGCGCGGCTATGCTGCGCGCCGCAGGTGTTGATCGTGTCTTTTGGTATAACCTCAAAGATAATCACCCCGGCGATGGTCTGGGCCTCTTAGGCTATGGTGCCGGTGACGCCGACTATAGCCAACCAAAGCCATCATTCCTGGCCTTCAGGACGCTTAACCAGCAGCTCGTTGGGACAAGCCCCGCAGGGATGCTCGATCTAGGACAGCGCTCAACCATCCTCGACTTTGAGAACTTTGGGTCGTGGAAGCGTGGCAATGAGCCAAACGGCACCTTCACCCAGAGCAGTGCCCAGGCGCACAGCGGCAGTTTTTCCGGCCAGCTCAGCTACAATTTTCCGACGACGGGAAACGACTATGTTGTCTTCTCGCCGGGGTCGCAGCCAACCATCAGCGGCAGCCCCTCCCAGCTTGGAATCTGGGTGTATGGCGACGGGAGCGGCCACGCGCTGAAGGTCTGGCTGCGCGATAGCGAAGGCGAGACGCTTCAGTTTCGTCTGGGTTTTGTCGGGGCCGCCGGCTGGCAGTTTTTGTCAACGCCGATCAACGGCACAGTCGAATCCTATAACCGCATTAGCGGGTCGGGGAACCTGCGCCTCGACCTACCGGCACGATTAGTGTCGGTTGTGCTGGACGACGAGCCTAACAGCAAAATAGGATCGGGCACGATCTACCTTGACGACCTGAGCGCAGTGACTGGCCCCGAGGCATATGGTGCGCGCTTTGCGAAGGGTGACGGCAGCAGCGTTGATGTGATCTGGGCACCGCAGGTTACAGAGATCAACCTGCCCACCAGTTCGGCGCAGGGGACTCGCGTCGAGATTTGGGGTGAGACCAAGACAGAGACATCCCACAATGGCGTCTTCACCCTTGGTGTTGGGCCCAACCCGATCTTCCTGAGCCATGTGCCGGGACAGAACCCGACTCCCCCCCCGCCCACAGCTCTACCTACAACCCCACCCGTAGCCGACTCACGCTGCTTCCCCGAGACGGGATTCTGCATCGCCGGGCCTATTCGTACGTACTGGGAGCAGAACGGTGGACTGCCTGTCTTCGGATACCCGATTGCCGCGCAGGGCCAGGAGCAGATCGAAGGCCACCCCTTCCAGGTGCAGTGGTTTGAGCGTAACCGGCTGGAGATCCACCCCGAGAATCAGCCGCCCTACAATGTACTCCTGGGACGCCTGGGCGCGGATCGCCTGAGCCAGCAGGGACAAGACTGGACGCTCTTCCCCAAAGGCTCCGAGCAGGCCGGCTGCCGATTCTTCCCCCAGACCGGGCATAGCGTCTGTGGAGAGATTTTGGCCGCCTGGCGGGCCAATGGGCTTGAGCTGGATGGACAGCCCGGCAAGAACGAAGGTGAAAACCTGGCTCTGTTCGGGCTCCCCTTGAGCGAGCCGCGAGTTGAGACTTTGAGCGATGGTCGCCAGTACACAGTGCAGTGGTTTGAGCGGGCTCGCTTCGAGCTGCACCCCGAGAATGCGCCACCCTACAATGTGCTGCTCGGCCTGCTGGGGCGAGAGACACGTGACGGGTTCAAGTGATTCGCTGGCCAGGGTGACTCACGTAGTATAGATGATCCAAGGAGTACGGGCTGGTACGGGTTGATCTGCTCTACCGCATCAGACTACGCTATAGCAATCCTCTTGGGGTTGTTGCCTGGAGTCGAGGCTTTAGCCGGATAAGGCCGCCTAAAGGCTCGACTCCTTTTCATAACCAGTTTAGGATTGCTATAAGTCCTTATACTATCTAAAAGGACTATGGTACTGTACGCCTCTTGGGGGCGAAGCAGCGATGCTTTGTGCAGTTGGATGCCTTACAATCATTAGGCGTCACTGCTTCACTTCGGCCTCTATCAAGAATAGCTCTCCACACTTTATGCATACATTCCCTCCCCCCAAATACCGCCTCATCCAGTTTCTTTCGGCGCCATTGGTCTGGCTGTTCGTTGGTTTCATGGTCGGGCTAGCTCTGGCTGACGTCCATGGCTGGAATGCCTGGGTTCTCCTTTTGGTTGAGATGCTATCGGCGGCAATCGTTCTTATGTATCTTTACACACGCCGACGTGCCGAAAAGATGCTGCGCCAGAGCGAGGCTCACTATCTTCTGATCTCCGAAAATACCGCCGATGTGATCTGGGTTTTTGATCTCGAGTCTCAGAACTTCACGTATGTCAGCCCATCAGTAGAGAAGTTGCGTGGTTATACCCCGCACGAGGCGATGCAGCAGACAATGGATCAGATTCTCACACCCGCCTCGCTCACCAAAATTCGGACGCTACTGGTCGAGCGACCACCATCCATCGGGTTGCCACCGCATACCGATGAACTGGAGCAGATCCGCAAAGATGGTAGCATCGTCACTACCGAAGTGACTACCAACTATGTACTGAACGACGCAGGCAAGATACAGGTGATCGGTGTCTCGCGTGACATCACCGTGCGCAAACAGGCGGAGGTCCACCTGAATAGCCTCAATCGCACCTACGCCTTGCTCAGCGCCATCAACCAGACGATTGTGCGCGTGCGTGAACCCGACAAACTGTTCGAGGAAGCATGCCGGATCGTTGTTTCCCAGGGCGGGTTTCGCATGGCTTGGATCGGGTTGCTCGACCCGCAGACCAAACAGGTACGTCCGGTCGCTCGTGCGGGCGAGGTTGATACTTATGTGGACAACCTTCGCATTGTGCTAGATGACAGTGAAAGGGGACGTGGCCCGACTGCCATTGCCCTGCTTACAGGTCACCATATCGTGGTGAATGATATTGCCACCGACCCACGTATGGCCCCGTGGCGAACCGACGCCCTGCGTTTGGGCTACCGCTCGTCAGCCTTTTTTCCGTTTATCGTCGCAGGCGAACTGCTCGGTACATTCAACCTGTATGCATCTGAACCTCATTTCTTCAACGAGGATGAGATCAAGCTGCTTGCCGAAATGGCGATGGATATTGCCTTTGCACTTGAGTTCATCGAGCAGGAGCAGCAGCGCCAGCAGGCGGAGGAGCAGATCCTCCTGCTCTCCCGCGTTGTTGAGCAGACAGACGATTTGGTGCTTATTACCAACGTGTCGGGGGTCATTGAGTACGTCAACCCGTCCTTTGAGCGTCGGGTTGGGTATACCAGCGCCGAGGTGATCGGCCAGACGCCGCGAATCCTCAAGTCGGGATTAGAGAAACCAGAACTCTATACCGCCGTGTGGGCCACGATCTTGCACGGCGAATCGTACCAGAGTGAGATCCGCAATCGTAAAAAAAATGGCAATATCTATTATGAATCGAAGACGATCACGCCTATCCGCGACAAACATGGCGTCATCACCCATTTTGTCTCCACCGGCAAGGATATTACCGCCTACAAACAGGCTGAGGCCGCGCTAAAAGAGAGTGAGGTTCGCTACCAGGTGATCTTCGAGGGAGCGAAGGAGGGTATCCTCGCCGCACATATCGCAGATCGCTCATTTCAGTACGTCAATCCGGCTCTCTGTGCCATGTTCGGCTACACTCGCGACGAGTTCGTGCGGCTTGGCATTAACGACATGTATCCAAACGAAGCTCAGCCCAGGGTGCTTGCCGAGTTTCACGCGATGGTGCGTGGCGAAAAGGAGATGGTCTCCAACATCCGCTGTCGTCGCAAGGACGGAACTATTTTTTATGCCGACATCAAGGCGTCGCGAACGCGCATGGATGGCCAGGAATTTATGATCAGCTTTATCAGCGATGTCACCGAACGCCAACGTGCAGAGGAGTCGCTGATCGAGGAGCGTAATTCTCTGGTTCGCCGAGTAGACGAGCGCACCGCCGACCTGAGCCGTGCCAACACCGACCTGATACGAGCGATACGTGCCAAGGACGAGTTTCTGGCCAACATGAGTCACGAGCTGCGCACGCCGCTCAATGCTATTTTGGCCTTTAGCGAGGGCCTGCTAGAGCAGTTTCGCGGCCCGCTCAACGAGCGCCAGCAGGAGTCGCTGCGCAATATTGAGATCAGCGGTCGCCATCTGCTCGCGCTGATTAACGACATCCTTGACCTCTCAAAGGTCGAGTCTGGGCGGATGGAGTTACAGCACGAAATCTTCTCGATTGCAGACATATGCGAGTCCAGCCTCTTATTTGTCAAGGAGCTGGCAATCAAAAGATATCTCCATCTGGAATTCCACCTGAGCGACCGACACGCCACGGTGTATGCCGACCCCAAACGCCTGAAGCAGATGCTCGTGAACCTGCTGAGCAATGCGGTCAAGTTTACGGAGAAAGGCGGACGAGTCCGCTTTGAGGTCACCACCGATGCCGAGGGGGGAGTCGTCCGTTTTACCATCGAGGACACCGGTATCGGCATGTCGCCGGAGGGCATGGCCCGTCTATTTCAGCCCTTTATCCAGCTCGACTCAAGCCTGAGCCGCCAGCACGACGGCACTGGGCTGGGGCTGGCCCTTGTGCGCCGTCTGACTGAACTCCACGGCGGCAGTGTTTCAGTGGAGAGCGAACTGGGCAAAGGCAGTCGTTTTACCATCACCCTGCCCTACCCCCCGCCGATGGAGGCGAATCTCCTCCCGCCGGCCTTCCCACGTGTGGGGAGCAACCCGCTCCACTCAGCAGTTATCATCGAGGACTCAGAGACGGCGAGGGAACAGCTCGCACGCTACCTCCAGGAGTTGCACATTCATGCCATCGTCCACCCGAAGGGCGAGGGAGCCCTAGAGCAAGTGGCCAGCACCCACCCTGATGTCATTTTCCTTGATTTGCAGATGCCGGGACAGTCAGGGTGGGACGTGTTGGCGCAGATCAAAGCCGATCCGCACCTACAGGACATTCCCGTAATTATTGTTTCTGTCGTGGATGATCGCGCACGGGGGCTGGATGCTGGCGCGGCTGAGTATTTGGTTAAGCCGATTTCCCGCGAGACACTCCAGCATGCGCTGAGGATCGTCGTCGCTGAGTCGGACGTTGCCCGTGAGGCGCTAATCACCGCTCCACAGATCACACGCCCTCCCCGCACCACTTGCATCTTGCTTGTTGATGATAATGAAATTAACATTATCGCTGTCGGCGATTACTTGCACGAATGCGGTTACCATGTCGTCGTTGCCCGCAATGGTCGCGAGACCCTCGATATAGTTGCAGATGTCCGCCCGGATATCATTCTGATGGACATTCAGATGCCCGAGATGGATGGCCTAGAGGCGACTCGCCGCTTGCGGAGCATTCCCGACTACAAGGCGACGCCGATCATTGCACTGACCGCCCTGGCCATGCCTGGCGACCGCGAGCGGTGTATCGCTGCCGGTGCAACCGAATACCTGACGAAGCCCGTCAGTCTGAAGGGGCTGGTAGACACAATTCAGCGATTGCTGACACCTTAGAAACAATACGTAGGTGATCTACAGATAATTATAAATGGATCTTTTTTGAATCCTCATTCGTCTATTCATTTCTGATTTTTCATGCTACAGTACGGGCTCTGCTTTGAGCAGACCGAAATATACTGGTAGCTCGTTCGACTCCGCATTTACCCTCGGCCACCAGGCTCGGCTTTGGTCGTTCTTCACGTACCAGGCGCAGCCTTTTCGCTCTCCTCGTGCATCTCCTCTAGGCCCCGCCTCTGTACCTTATCCCATCGTCAGCGTTCCCTTGATGTCAATATATACGTGGAGGATTGTCATGAAGCGATTGACCGTACCGCTGATTCTGGCCGCGTTCACCCTGCTCTTGACCCTCGGATTCGCCTCGCCGTCGCACGCCTGGGTTGGGCCAAATGCCTTTGTCTGTGACAGCTACTCGGGACAGATCGCCGCCGATACCACCTGGAGCCCAACAGAGTGTCCCTCGGGCTACATCATCACCGGCAACGTGCTGGTGCAGCAGGGCATTACCCTGAGTATCCTGCCCGGCACCAC
>JBAXMH010000006.1:0-40941 GCA_037134395.1 Chloroflexales bacterium | reverse complement strand
CCCGGTGGGAGAGGGGCAGGGGGTGAGGGGGCAAGGTCGGCATAGGATCTGCTTATTCGCAAAGTATTGGCTTTAACCCAGGAATTATTCGCGGGAAGCGGATCTTTACGTATCCCATCGCGGTAAATATCTACCAGTGCTGGATGACCCGCTCGGCTTCCTGGCGGGCTGCCTCGGCCTCCTCGTCCATACCCTGGGCCATGGCAAACCCGGCAATATCGCGCAGGATGTGGGCTTCTAGCACCCTGGCGCGCATATTGGCGCTGATCGCCAGCGCGTGCCATGCCCGTCGCAGAGCCTCGTCATAATCCTCGTGGGCTGCGCTGATGGCGGCGAGTTGCGTGAGGGCCAGCGCCTGGCCGGTACGGTCGCCCACAGCTTGGCTGGTAGACAGAGCACTGTTGGCCTCGATCATGGCCGCGTCGTTCTTGTGGCGGGCGAGGTGTACTTCACTGATTCCCACCCGCGCCCACACCTCGTTGCTCCAACTGTTGGTGGCGCGAGCAAAGTCAAGAGCCTGCTGAAAGCGTCTCAAGGCAGTGCTAAGTTGTCCCTGCTGAATTGCCACCCGTCCAAGATGATTCAGGCAGCGACTAGCCATCACGTGTTCATCAAGCCAATGATGCGCCACAATTGGCTCAGGCTTCCGCTCGTCCGGGTGCGTCTTCCCACAAAGAGCCAGTGCCCGCGTAAGAAGGTGTTTTGCCTGCGCGAGATTACCTTCTGCGGCGTAGGCCATCCCCCGTGCGTCGAGGTAGCCAACTCGCAGCAGCCGTAACTGGCGTCGGCTCTCGCCCTTGCGCTGGCGTGCTGTTCGTCGTATAGACAAGTCAACCGCCCCGGCCATGTCGTTCACTGTTTGGTATAAACCAACCGTCAGGAAATAGCAGAGCTGGTAGTAGCTCGCGTAGGCCCGGCGCAGCGGGTCGTTGATCTGGGAGGCCAGATGTTCGATGATACTGATATCCTCAGCCTGAGTCATCTGGTTGCCCACCCGCTCGTTAATGATCACCCGCAGCAGCAGCAGGTCGTAATGATCAGTGGGGGCGTTCGTGGTTACGAGAGCCTGCTCGATGTAGCGCAGGGCGGCGGTGTTCGAGACCCGCTGCGCCGCCTGCTCGGCTGCGACCCGGCAGTAGTGGGCCTGGCGCTGCCACTCCTCCGCTCGGCGTAAATGTGAAATCAACACGTCGTACACCGCCATCGCCGCCCGCCCCGCCGCTATATCCGCTGCGTAGGCGCTCTCGTACCAGTTCGCTACCTTCGCGTGGAACTGGCGGCGCTGCCCAAAGAGCAGGCTTGTGTAGGCAACCTCGTGGGTGATCCCGTATTTAAAGCGGTAGACTGGCTCGGGATCTTCCAGCTCTAAATCAACAATCTTTAGGTCAATCAGTGTGTTGATCTGCGCACGCAGCTCGGAGTCGCTTGACCGCGACGGATGGATCATCGCTAAGAGCCGGAAGGGGAAGCTGCGCCCGATCACCGCTGCCGTCTTGAGAGTCAGTCGCGTCGGCTCGTCGAGTCGATCCACACGCGCCTGGATCACGCCCTGGGCCGAACTCGATACCTGGAGCGTCATTTTGCTCTCTGTGAGGATCGCCACACCATCCTCTATCTTAGCCACGTTGTGTTGGAGCAATACCCGCAGGTATTCCTTGATGAAGAGAGGCTGGCCTTCCGTCTGTCGCTCCACATGCTGACGGAGTTTGGGCTGCACATCTGTGACGCCAAGGAGCGCCCGGATCAGCTCGAAGCTCTGTGCGCTGGTAAGTCGCCCCAGGGTAATGCGGGTGGTACACGAGTCGGCCCGTAGCTGCGTGAGCAGATCGGGCACAGCATCGTCGAGCGGACGGTGCGAGAGGGTGATGCAGAGCGGGAAGGGCTGGCCAGGATGTGCCGCATGCAGCAGGCGGGCAACGAGGTACAGCGACATCTCGTCGGCCCAGTGGACATCCTCCACGACGATCAGCAGCGGGCCTGTTACCAACTGGGCGCGGATCAGAGCCACCGCGATGTCAACCAGATGTCCTTGCTCGTCCGCTCCCGTCCCGTCGCCACTAAGATCTTCGGCCAGCCCCAGAGCGTGGGCCAGAGCCTGTCGGGCCAGAGGGTCGGTGTGCGGTACCATCTGAATGGCCTGGGCCAGTTGCTCGCGCTGCACCTTCAGGCTGGCACCCTCATCAATCCCGCAGATGTCGGCCAGGATGGGACGCCATGCCAGCAGTGCTACCCCCTGGCCCCCGCTACTGCACTCGCTGCTGTAGCCACGATAACCGCGCTCCATCCAGGTTGCCGCGAGATCTTGCAGCACGTAGCTCTTCCCAATCCCCGACTCGCCCTCTAGCAGAATTAAACTCGCCTGCCCGCCCACCGCTCGTTCGGCTGCCGCCGCCATCGTCCGGCGCTCCTCGGCACGCCCGATGAGGGCCACCGCATCAGGCAGGTAGCGCTGCAAGGCCACCCCGCGCCCCACCCGCGCCCCGCCCGAAATGACCCGAGCGACCGGCACACCATCCCTGTGGCCCTTCGTGATCACCAATTTCGGCTCGGTCGTCTGGTAGCGACCCAGGATGTCCGAGCATACCCGCCCCGAGACTAGCACCTCACCGGGTGCAGCCCCCTGCATCAGATGCGCCGCCAGATTCATATCGTCGCCCTGCGCCGTATAGACCCGCCGCTGCTGGCTACCCACCGCGCCGACAAAGAGAATACCCACCGTCACCGCTGCTCGGTCAATCAGATCGCGCTCGCGCAGTTCAAGACAGCAGCCCACCGCCCGGCTCGGGTCGTCGCCACGAGCCACCGGTGCCCCGAAGAGCATGACAAAGATCGCGCCTTTATCGCCGACCTCGACCTCGTTCAGCCAGCCGCCCCAGCGCAGTACCACCGCCTGAGCCTGAGTCACCAGCCGGTTCAGATCCTCAGGACGACCAGGCATCGCGAAGGCAGCGAAGGCCGGTACGCAGCGCCGGTACTCGGCCACCAGGTCGTGGTAGCGCAATCGTTCAGCGAAGGTTGGGGGCAGAAAGTGATCCCAACTGAGCGTACTTACCGGCTCAAGGCTGGCGACCGTCTGGGTCTCGACATCATTGCCCAGATGCGCGGCTTCATCCACGTGGATCGTGCCGGGGGCGGCCATCTGCTCCGCACCTGTTGCTGCGTCCATTGCTGGCCCGCAGATCACCAGGTGCAGGCCGTGGCTTGGCAGACCAACCAGCACCACGTGGGTCAGTCCGGCACTCACCCCGATGCGTAGATCCAGACGGAACGGCCCTTGCGGTGTGTTAATTTCCGAGAGCGTATTGAGCGCCAGCACCATCGCCTCGCCGCAATGTCGGGCCACCTCAATATCAATTCGGTCGGGCCACCAGGCTGTCAGCGCATCGCCGGCGATTGCCGCCACATCGCCACCGTGGGCGATGATCGTGTCAATCAGCACATCGAAGAAACGGGTTAACGAATCATGCAGTTGCTCGGCCCCATCGGGCAGGCTGGCAAATGCTGCTGTAAGCCGGGTGAACCTGCTCAGGTCGGCGTAGAGGATCGTCGCATTACAGCGGTGGACAAGGCCCGGTTGAAGTGTTGGCGTACCGATACGCTCGATAAGCCAGTGAGGGAGGAATGGGCGCAGAAATGGGCTCACCAGATCGTAGTTCATTGCGCCATCAGGTCGCTGTGTGTGGCCGGTTGGCACGCCCGCGCCGGAACGGTATCGGCACGAGCATGTGTATTCTACCCTACACAGCGTATCCGTGCGTTCTGTCCAGAGTTGGTGAAAGATTTGTGCGTACGAAGTCCTGGGTCAAGCTGGTATGGTAGGATAGGGAAAATACCCCCTACGCCACGGGTGCGCTGCCGTGGCCTCCAAGTATACGGGTCGCCGATTGAGGTACTCTCGGGCGAACTGCGGGTGCGCACGGCAGAGCGGTGGGGGCAGAGGAGATTATGGAGGGCGCACGATGAATAAGGGGCGGCTGGAAGCCTTCAGCAAGGGAGTGATCGCGATCATCAACGCAGTGATGATGATTAAGCTGATAAAGGTTCCCCAAACTGCTGATCTGGCGGTGCCACAGCCGATCAACTTCGTCTTCCTCAGCCACGCGCTGAGCTTCCTCTATTGTGGTATCTACTGGACCAACTACCACCACATGTTCCAGGCAGTCAAGCGTATTGACGGACGGGTACTGTGGGCCAACCTGCACCTGCTCTTCTGGCTCTCGTTCGTCCCCTTTACCACCGCCTGGATGGGCGAGAACGCCTTTAGCGCCGGGCCGGTCGCGTTGTACGGCATCATCCTGCTGCTGGCGGCAATCGCCTACTTTATGCTCACCCGCGCCCTGATCGCACTCCACGCCAAAAATTCTGTACTCGCCACCGCGATATGCCGCGACCGCACATGGGTGTTCTCGCTGGTGATGTACTTGGTGGCACTCTGCCTGGCCTTTGTGAACGCATGGTTCGCCTGCGGGCTCTACGTGATGGTCGCAATAATTTGGCTCATCCCCAACCAGCGGATCGAGCGCACCCCACGGAAATAGCACATCAGTTGCGTTGACGACGCACAAAGCGTGCGATTGCCCTTGAAAACCTCCGTAGTATTGCGTATTGCCAATCTACAAGCAAGAAGGTGTTGTATGGATCCCCCAAACGAGTTGCGCCTCGCCCTTGATGCGGCCCTACGCGGGGCCGATCATGCTGAGCTGCGCACGACATCTGCGGCCCTCTCGCAGCGTTACCGGGCCGGCCACGGTGCCGCCGATGGCCCGCCGGAGGGCGTTGGCTATGTGCGCAACCCCGCCGACGCAGCGGCTTATGCGGCGTATCGTATGCCTGCCACCTACGCCGCTGTATCCGCCGCTATGGGCGCAATCGCTGCTCGGCTGCCTGGTTGGACACCGCGCAGCCTACTCGATGCCGGAGCCGGCCTGGGCGCGGCTCTCTGGGCGGCGACGGAACTATGGGAGAATCTCGGTAATGCCGAGTTGATCGAGTCCGAACCAGCCATGCTCACCCTGGGACGCCAGTTGACCGCCCGCAGTCGCCATTCGGCCCTGGCCACTGCCGTGTGGCGGCAGGCCGACCTGACGAAATCATGGCAGACCACGCAGCATGATCTTGTCTCCGCTACCTATGTGCTGGGTGAACTGCCCGAGATCGCACGTGGTCCTTTAGTCAACCAGCTCTGGGCGCACAGCAACCAGTTATTGCTCCTTGTCGAGCCGGGTACGCCCCAGGGATGGGCGATCATCCGCGCCGCCCGCGAGCAACTGCGCGCCGCCGGAGCCTCCATCGTCGCACCGTGTCCACACCAGGGAGCCTGTCCCCTATCCACTGATGACTGGTGCCACTTTAGTCAACGTTTGGCCCGCAGCAAGGCCCAGCGCGCTAGCAAAGGTGCGGATCGTGGCTACGAAGACGAGAAGTTCGCCTATGTGGCCGTGGCCCGCACACCCGGTACGCCCATCAGCGCACGGGTGCTGCGTCGGCCCCTGGCTCGCCCCGGACGGATCGAACTGGCCCTCTGCACGCCTGCGGGCCTCCGCCGCGAGATCGTCACCCGCACCGACCGCGAACACTGGCGGATGGCCAGAAGCGCGGAGTGGGGTGATGCTTTATAATTGCAGGTTAGACAAGGTTTCAGGTGTGAGGTTTCAGGTTTCAGATCAAGCTCATTAGAGTGCCAAATTCTGGCCTGAGACAAGGTGTCAGGTGCGAGGTTTCAGGTTTCAGATCAAGGCGCTCTGATGCGCCTGACACCTGAAACCTGACACCCGACACCTGACACCCGAAACCTGAAACCTGACACCCGACACCTGACACCCGAAACCCGAAACCTGACACCCGAAACCTAAAACCTGACACCTGACACCTGACACCTGACACCCGAAACCTAAAACCTGACACCTGACACCCGAAACCTGACACCTGACACCTGACACCTGAAACCTGAAATCCTATGGATGCACTCGCCCGTCTCGCCAAAGCGGCTGATGGCCTGCTTTTCTCCAGCGAGTCCGACTACCCGCTGGAACCGTTCGTCTGGGAAGGAGCGACCCCCTTCTCGCCATCCCTGCTCTATCAACTGACGACGCTGCCGGACTCTGTCGAGGTTTCCACGGACGACCTGGATCGCTTCTTCGCGCCCATGCTCTTCCTTGAACCAGACTCAGGCCCAGAGGTGCGGGCGCGGGTGGCCCGCTTCCGCAGCCTTATCAAGCTGCTGCGCCGTCAGTTCCGCGATCTGTCCGTCTACAAGCTTGGCCGTGTCGAGATGCCCGCTTTTATTGTTGGGCAACTCGCCGATGGCCGCGTCGCCGGGCTGCGTACCACGGTTATTGAGACCTAATCTACAAGTGAGCATCCTATGCGCCTCCCATCAAAGAACCAGATGATCAGTTGGATCCTCCCGCTCCTCGTTGGTCTTATCGCACTGATAATCTACACCACAAATAGCCAGAAACCCACCTCGGCACCGGCACAGCCAACTTCGGCACCGGCACAGTCAACCCAGAGCCGGCCGTCGGCAATCGCCACCGCCAACGGCCTCCCGTCCGCAACGGCGGAACCCGCCACCGCGAAGATCAATCGCAACCTACGCTTGGGCAATCCTAGCACCGCCGTCCACGATCCCGCCCAGCCCGACAATTATTTGATCGAGCGCCCGCAGTACGTCCTCTCCTACAACCGCGATCACGGCACCCCCAACTGGGTGAGTTGGCAGATCACCGAGAATGATCTGGGCGACGTGCAGCGCAGTAACGTCTTTAAATCCGACGCCACATTGCCCAAGGACAAAGAGTGGTATCACGTAAAGACGGATGACTACACCGGATCAGGCTATGATCGCGGTCACATGTGCCCGTCGGCGGATCGCAGTGCGGTGCAAGATGATAACGATGCGACCTTCATCCTCACAAATATCCTCCCGCAGGCTCCGAATAACAACCGGGGTACGTGGGAGCAGCTTGAGTCAGACTCACGCTCGTGGGTGCGTAAAGGTCACGTCCTCTACGTCATCGCCGGGGGGGATGGCGAAAGTGGAACGATTGCCGATGGCAAGATCCTTGTGCCGGGCCATACCTGGAAGGTTATTGTCGTCATGCCGAAGGGGGAGAGCGATATTACGAAGATCACCGCCGAAACGCCAGTGATTGCGGTGCGTATCCCCAACAATCTTAACGAGAAACTCGGTGACTGGAAGACTTACCAAGTCACCGTCGCCGATATTGAGGCCGTCACCGGCTACCACTTCTTCACCAATCTATCGTCCGAGATCCAGCAATCTCTCAAAACAAAGAAGGATCCGGTTCCGACAACGTAGGGACACAGCAGCGCCGCGCTGCGGCCCTCAGAACCCAACGCAGCGCATCGTAGGTCATGCCGTTGGCCAGCAGCGGCAAGGTGTGGGCCAGCAAGGTGACAATGCGCAGGGGACGACCCATCTCCGGAACCACTAGGGCCATGGGTGCGCTCAGCAACAGGATGAGGTGCAGCATACCCACATCGGCGGGCGTGGCCCCTCCACGCCCCGCCACCGCCAGCAGGGCCGCTGTCAGGCTGGCGATGGCTCCCACTCCAACGGTGGGTATTCGCCCTCGCGCTGCCCATAGCGGCAATGCTAACAAGGCGCACTGGAGCGCGGCGGCATACGCGATCAGCTCTGGCCCAACCCGCAGCCCGTCAGGTGTCTCCTCCGCCCCCAGCATGATCGCCGTGGTACGCGCACCACGCGCCCGATCATTCCCCAGATCACGCAGCGACCCGTGAACCCCGTTCACCATCAGGATGAGCAGCAGTTCGTAGGCAATCAGCGTCCGGGTCAGCCGATTCACTGGCTGGCCCGATACCGTCGCGCCATAGCCAATCAGCAGCGCCCATCCTGCCCCCTGCACTAGATCGGTTAGTGGCGGGAAGGCGCACATTTTCCCCCAACGGTTGTAGGCCGCCATCAGGACAAAAGCAGATGCAAGGTAGAGACGCCCCGGTGGGGCGTCTAGACGCCCCACCGGGGCGTCTCGTGGGGCGTCTAGACGCCCCACCGGGGCGTCTCTACCATTGTTGTGAACAACCCACCGATCCAGTGCAAACGCCACCGGCACACAACCCAGCGCGATCACCAGGGCCGCCTGCGACGACATATCCCCGCGCACCAGGGGGTAGTCGGCACGTAGAGGCTGCGTGCGATCAATCTCAAGGTCGCATACATCGTTATGCACGTAGGCAAAGGCGTGAAAGGCCGCCGCAACCCCCAGCAGCCCCAGCGTGCGCCGCACACCAAGCTGCGGCTCCGTACTGCCCGCCCCCAGCAGCGGCAATGCCGCTGTTGCTCCAAAGGCCGAGAACCTAAAAAATCTGTAGGCGTCAACCATTAATTAATACAACGTGCCTATTAAGTCGTCCACTCACTCAGGCGGAAGCCTGCCTCGCGTAGCATACGGAAGACATTCGCGGTGTAGGCCGCGATCACCTCGCTGGGCTGGCGGGCGGTGGCCAGCATATCCATCGCCGACATCGCCATCTGGCGGCGGATCTTCGGGTAGTGGACGCACGAGTAGACCACGTGATTGTACATGCCCAGCCAGTAGATGTAGCGGCGCACCAACTCGGTGTCGGCAGCAGCAACGACTTGGCGCTGGAGATTGTCGCTCAGGCCAGCCCGGTTCATAAATACGTCAACCGCATCTAGATGGAGGGTGCGAATGGTGGCTAGGGTTGGTATCAGAGTCTGCGGGTAGGCCGAGGGTTCCATCCCCGACAGCAGATCACCAAGCAGGCGAAATGTCGGCTCGGGGTAGTAGAATCCTACGGCAGCCAGACCAGCCACGCACCGTGCGATCTGGCGGTCGTCGCCCCGCAACTGTCCATCCTGAAGCAGCAGCTCGATGACGGGCATGGTCTGGCCGACCTTGCCATAGGCCAGGCCAAGCGGCAGCAGCAGAATATCGAATTGACTGAGGATACTGGGTGTCTCGCCATAGATCAGTTCGGCATGGTCAACAAACAGGCGCTCGGTCAGTTCCTCGATCAGCGCGGCCCAGGCGGGCGGAGTATGCGGGATCAGCGCCACAAAGCTGAGCAGCACCCAGAGTCTGCCAGGGCCGGGCAGGCGCTCGAAGAGCGCCCGGATCACCGGCTCAGCGGCGGCAAAATCCTCAACAGCATGAATGGCGATCTGAGCTACGCCCACGAGGTTAAAGAAAATATTCCCACCCCGCAGTAGTGCCTCCAGCGTCTCCCCATGCGCGGCCAGCGGCACAGCCGGATCAAACAGCGGTGCAGCCCGCACCAGCAGCGCCCGCTCCTCAATCGGCAGGGCAAAAAACTGCTCAATCGGCATTATTTCGGCCAGCATAATCGTGTCAATGATTGGCTGCGAAAAGGCGCTGGCTACGGCCTGAAAGATCAGATCCTCAATTGTTTTTCCGAAGATTCCGGTGTTAAGAATATCCAGGTGCAGACGCTGCTTGGCCAACTCGTAGTACAGCTCCACCGTGCGGTCAATCACGTCCTGGCGCTCACAATGGTTAATGTAAATCACCACCGAGAGCTCAAAGAAGAACTCCACAATGTTGCGCAGATCGCGCAGGGCACCAGGGCCAACCCGCGAAACCAGATCCTTCAACAGGTCGTAGGTAAAATCAGGATCGCTGCGCCAGATCAAATAGAGCGCGTCGCGGGCCACACGGCGCAGGGCCGGACTACCCTTGGCTGCCGCCCAGAGGAAGATCTCGCGGGCACGCGGGCCGATGTAGTAGGCCGCCTTCAGCCCGGTGCGTCGGGCCTCGTCCGAGTCCCGCTGGCAGAGTTGCTTGATCAGTTCGCTGGCGGCAGCCGGTTCATCGGCGTGCAGTTCCACCAGACTCTCTACCACCAGTTCACGCAGTTCAACATCGGGCGACTGCGCCAACTCGGCAAAGCCGTCCGGCTGGCGGTAGATCAGCAGGGCGGTACGGGCTACATCCCAGGCCAAGGGAAAGCTGCGCACCCGCGCCAGCAACCCGCCCACCACCGGGCCGATCCCGTCGCGAGCCACACCCTCGCGCAGAATATGCCGGGCCAGCACGTAGGCTCCCACCTCGGCGTAGGTAAACCCGACCATCTCACCCGTCAGCAGGTTCCCGTTTAGCTCGCTCAGCACGCCGCCATCCAGCAGGCGCGTATACGCCGAGTCCGGATCGTCACTGAGCAGGTCGGCGCGCATCTGGTCGTTGCGGGCCAGATCGCGGACGGGCACGGCGGCCTGTCCACGGCGCAGAATCTCAGCGGCCAGTTCCTCAATAAAAAGCTGCTCGCGGCGTTGACGCACCCGTTCGTCAAAGAAGCGCCGGAAGATGCCCAGACTCAGCCCCCGCGACGCCACCACCACTGGGCCGTCGCGGTACGACTCGCTGAGCATTCGCAGAAGTAGCGGCTTGCGCAGCCGCTCGCGCAGATGCAGGGGCAATCCTTCCAGCGGCGTCTGGATCTGAAAGAAACGGCGATAACGTTCGTACGCGCTCGTCAGCTCGGCAGGAAGAAATGGCTCTAGGCGCAGGAACGACTCGCCATCGGCGGCATAATGATAGGCTCCCCAGAAGAGCCGGGTGGCCCCCGCACGGTCGAGCTGACTCCAGGTGGCGCTGTTACAACTGATCACAATTCGCAGGTGCGGGCTGGACACCCGGCCCACCAGACTATCAATCTGTTTGAGCAGCGCCTCAGGGCCAGACTGACTACCGCTACGGTACTCGTTGAGCGCATCAAAAATAATCACCAGACGTTTGCGGACAGTGGCGGCCAGTTGCGCAATCTGGCCAAGGTCGCCCAGCAGCAACTCGGGCATGTCGCGGCCCAGATCGCGTGCGATCTCCTTATCAATGTCGGGGCCAAGCGAACCACCACAGCGGTAGAGCAGCACCGCATCGCCAGAATCGCGTAGGCCAGTGGCCCAACCCGCCAGCAGACAGGTTTTTCCCACGCCCGAGTCGCCGAGCAGCAGCATCGCTCCGCTCGGGCCAGCAAGGAACGCCGCTAGTTCGTCCTTGGCTGCGCTGCGCTCCACATACACCTCAGGGATGTACGTACCAAGACGCCGTGCGCTGCCCTGAAGCTCGCGCAGCACATAGTCGCATTGCTGGTTGGCAGCTTCGCGTACCTGCTCCCAGCCAATACTGATCGGCCTAACGGCGGCAGGTGCCGAGGGAGTTGGAATGGGCGCAGCGCGGCGGGATACGGGCGCGCCGATAGAGGTATGCGCAACCGGGATGCCAGATTCCCGCAGAGCGTGGCGCATCGCCGTTGCCGATGGCGGGCGGGCATCGCGATTAATCGCCAGGGCACGGCCAAACAGATCGCCCATGTCGGGCAAAACCTCAGAGTTCAGCTCGCGAATCGGGCGTAGCGGATCGGATCGCCCCGCCAGCAGAGCCTCAGCGCGCACGGGCGCGTTGGCCGGTGGTCGGTCGGTGAGCAAATGGTAGAGGGTAGCCGCCAGCGAATAGAGATCAGAACGTGGATCGGTGCCGCTGGCGTCAATCTGCTCCAGAGGTGCGTACTGCAACGTATAGCCAAAAAAACTCGTCTCTTGATCGGCACCACGAGCCAGGCCAAAGTCTAGCAGCACAATCTGACCATCGGGCGTAAGCTTGAGGTTCTGCGGCTTAATATCGCGGTGGACAACCGGCGGGGTGCGGGAGTGCAGATATTCCAGAGCGGCCAGAAGCTGATCGGCCCAGTCGAGAATATCCGAGAGCGGAAACGGACCACTACGGCGGGCATGAAGTGCCGACAGATCGGCACCGCCGAAGAACTCCATCACCAAAAATCGATCCGTACCATCGCGGAAATAGTCAATCACCTTCGGCAGTGCCGGGTGGCGCAGGCTCGCTAGGAGCTGAGCTTCACGCTCAAACGCCTCCGCATTCTCGGCGGTGGTTCCGATCATCTGCTTGAGAGCAACGGTATTTCGCAGACGCAGGTCAATTGCCTCGTACACCGCGCCCATACCGCCGCGCCCAATCAGACGGACGATCTGGTAGCGCTGGATTACGAGCGAGCCGGGCTCGATCATAGAATGCATCCTCGCCGTTGTTCCTTACCGCTCTACGACACATTGTAGCACAGAGGGTAGAAGCAGAAAAAACGCGGCAGGGCGAGCGTGAAATAGCCGATAGCCGATAGCCGATAGCCGCGCATCAGCGGCTCTTTTCATCGGGTGTTGTGCGCAAATCGCATGGTTGGTTGTCTGTTATGATAGCGCCTAGATTTGTGCCTTCACGCTGAACGACCAGAGAGTCTTTGCGTCTTTGCGTCGAATGCATGATTATGGTGTGACGCAAAGACGCGAAGACATACTCATCGGAGCGCAGCCTATGTCAGACGCCGAGATTCCCTTCGCCCGGCTCATCGCTCTCAGCGACGATGCCACCCCCGGCGAGTTTCTGCTCAGTGGGCGCGAACACACCATCGGCAGATCGCCCCTCTGCGACATCATTATTTCTCGTAGTAATATTTCGCGTATCCACGCTCGGATCGTCCGCGAAGGGCCGCGTTACCTGCTCCACGACAGTGGGAGCGCCAACGGGACTTTCATCAACGGCCAACCGATCAGCGGGCCACACCTGCTCAATAACCTCGATGGAATCGGCCTCGGTGCGCCTAGCGATCTCCTGCGTTTCCTTGATCCTGACCCTACGGTCGTTACCTCAAGCCGCCTGCGCCTCGATGAACGTACCCAGATTTTCTTCCTTGGCAGCCAATCTCTGAGCCTACCGCCCAACCAGTTCCGCCTGCTCAGTCACCTCTACCGCCATCTGGGCGACCTCTGCACCCGCGAGGCATGCGCCGAGGCGGTCTGGGGCCGCGACTACGATCCTGGCATGGATGCGGAGGCTCTCGACAAGGCGGTCAGCGGTCTGCGCAGCGCCCTACGTCGGATCGAAGACGACGCAGCGGGCCTGCTCCAGACCCGCCGTGGGATGGGCTATGTGTTGATGACGACCATCCCCACCGAGTGAAGATCAGATATCCGACTAAAATTCCCAGCACTGCTGGGAATTTTAATCGAACGTCTGGAAGGTTTGGGACGATTTCTACTCCGCCGTACACGACAGCGCCACCACCGTCAGGTCATCAATTACTGAGCCAACCAGTGCAGGCAGAGCCAGGATCCGTTCAACCATCGCCGGAGCCTGGACATCATCGCTAAGCAGTTCGGCCAAAATCAGGTGGTTATCGGCCAGGGCTGGCCATGTGTCAAGCAGACCATCGCTAAAGAGGATCAGCGCATCGCCGGGATGCAACTGCACCTCGCCCTGCGCGTATGGCTCACGCGAAGGTACGCCGAGGGGAACCCCACGTGGGCTGAGTGTCTCAACTTCACCGCCTGCCCGCCGCACAAAGACCAGGCCGTGGCCCGCGTCAATAAACGTCAGTCGCCGTGAAACCAGATCGAGCTGGGCATGAAACATCGTTACAAAGGCCCGTGCGTGATTCAGATCCGAGTCAAGCGCGGTCAGGGCGTAACGTAGGTTCACGAGAGGCGACGTCTGCCGACCAACCGAACGCATCACGGCACGCACCGTCGTCATCAGCAGAGCAGCGGGCATCCCCTTGCCCATCACATCGCCAAAGGTTAGGTTCAGCAGCCCCGGGCCAGGGCTATGCCAATCGTAGAAGTCTCCACCCACCTGGCGAGCAGGAATACAGCGGGCGGCCAGGGTAAATCCTGGCAGGCGTGGCATTTGGCGCGGCAGCAGATCGCTCTGGACACGGGCGGCACGGGCGAGTTCAACCTCAAGCTGCTGACGCTGTTCCTCAAGCTGGCGCTGAAGGGCACTGTTCTGGCGTCGCAGGCGCAGACGCTCCAGGTTGCGCTCAAGCACCGTCTGAAGCTCTTCGGCAAGAATCGGCTTGCGCAGATAATCATCCGCTCCTCGGCGCATCGCATTCACCGCGATCCGCTCAGAACCGTAGGCGGTAGTCAGTACGACCGCCGCATCACAGCCGTTGGCGCGCAAATTATCGAGTACCTCCAGGCCATCCACATCCGGCATCAGCACATCGAGCAGCACAAGGTCGGGATTCATCTTCCCCGCCATCTCAATCGCCTCGCGGCCAAGGGATGCCAGTTGCACGTCGTAGTTCACCGCACGCAGCCAATGATCGAGCAGTTCGCGCACATAGGGGTCGTCATCAACCACCAGCACCAGCGCCCGCGACCCGAGGATCATGGACGATTCAGATTCCCGCAGTGGCGCACTCTGAGTCGGTGCATCCTCGCGGAAGAGCGCACGTGTGGTCAGTACAAGCTGGTTACGCCCGTGGTGCTTAGCTTGGTAGAGCGCAATATCGGCGCTCTCCACCAGAGTGGATGCATCGCCAAGGGGTTGGAGGACGGCCACACCCCCGGAGAACGTGACGTGGAATTCTTCTGATTCGACACGGTGGCTCACCTGAGCGAACCGTTCACGTATAATGTCAATCACACCTATCGCCGCCTGCCCGTCCGTATCGGGCATCAGCACCACAAACTCCTCGCCTCCGTAGCGACCAATCAGATCGGAGCTGCGCAACCGCTGCTGAAGCATGCGCGCCAGACTTTTCAACACGCGGTCGCCAGCGGGGTGACCATAGCGATCATTCACCATCTTGAAGTGATCGATGTCAATCAGCACCATCGTCAAGAGGCTCTTATTGCGGCGAGCACGCGAGATCTCGCGGGACAGCAGATCCTCAATAACACTGTGGTTATAGAGGCCCGTCAGACTATCACGGATCATCTGGCTACGCATTACCCGTGCGCGGCGGATGCGGCTCGTCACCGACGCAACCAAGTGATCGGGGTCAATCGGTTTGGTCAGGAAATCGTCGCCACCCTGGCGAAGTGCGGCGAGCTGCGCCCAACGGTCGGTCTCCGCTGAAAGAAAGACGATCGGAATGCTATGCAGCTTGGGCTGCTGCCGCAATACAGAGGCCAACTCTCGGCCCTCGCACCCCGGCATGTACATGTCCATCAAGATCAGGTCGGGCTGAATATCCTGGAGAACCCCGCTCACGACCGTGGGATCGGTGATCATGCTAGCATTCATCCCGGCGGTAGTCAGGATAGCGGCATAGGTCTCAGCGATTACCTGCGAGTCGTCCACAATCAGCACACGGTAGGGTTCAGGTCGCTGGCGCTCGGTGAGCTGATCGAGTTGATCAATCAACGTGCCGGTATCAACCGGCAGGGTAAAGTAAGCGCTACCCCCCGCTCGCACTGCTTGTAGGCGGGCGTCAAAGTCGCCACGCGGCGAAACCACAACCATCGGTAAGAGGGTACTACCCGCGTGGCGAAGCCAATCCACCTTTGTGCGATCCTCAACCTGCTCTAAGAAGTGCATGTCAATCACGAGGGCGTCGGGCATGTCCGTGTGGGCGATCTGTAGCAGATCATCGGCATGCGCACATAGATGCGTCTCATAGCCAAAGTTTGCCACCTGCGAGGTAAGTGCCTCACCCCTCTCAAGATCACTGCAAAGGAAATAGACCCGAGCAATCGCAGTGGCATGATACGCAGGGGAACCTTTATGTATCGGAGTATTTCCACCAGATGCAATCTGCTGGAGCCCGCGTACAAGAGAACCCATCTCTATGATAATCTCGGGGCCACCACCATTGGGCTGCATATAGCGGTGCAGAGCCGTCTCAAGAGCCTGTGCGGTACTGCTCACCTCGGGAAACCCAAAGGTGCTGCCAGTTCCCGCCAGGTTATGAATGACTCGCTGGATGTCCTCGATGATCGCCGGGGTTGCGGTTCCAGCCTCGATCAACTGCCAGCTCGCAACTATCTGAGCAGCCTTCTCGACAAGCTGGGCGGCGTAACTCTGGCGCAACTCTTCAAGTCGTGTGCTAAAGCTCTGCATAGTCTTGTTGATGATCAGTCGCTCCTCTTCCTCCCCATAGTGTATCTCATGTGGGCAAGCAATCGGGCACCAATCCTGGATGACTTTATCAGCCGTAGAGTCATTGCATCACGTCGACTCACCAAGATTCTGCATCGGCGCAACCGCGCCATTGTACCACTACACATAGAAGGACGAGATCACAATTTCGTGGGGACGGAAGCCTCATCAATTCACTCGTTTATGTAATTGTCGGGCAGCCCTGTTTCCCCGCATGCAGACAAGTGCTATAGTGCATACCAAAATTACGCCTGCGACGCCAAACGAAGCCAAAGAGTATAACTATGCGTCAATGTTCATCCTGCGGTGAGCAAATACCGGACGACCATCGCTATTGCGGATACTGCGGTGTACGCATTGATGCGCCCCTGGGTACCGATCCGGCCAGTGAGCAGCGTGAGGCGACGGTGATGTTCGTTGATGTCACCAATTTCACTGCAGCATCACACACCATGAATAGCGAGCAGGTGTTCACATGGATGGACGAGACCATGCGCCTGCTCGCGGCGGTGGTTGACCGCTACGAAGGCACTATTGATAAGTTCACCGGCGATGGGCTCATGGCGTTGTTTGGAGTTCCCGTAGCTCATGAGGACGACCCCGAGCGGGCCGTACGTGCAGCCCTAGAGATGCAGCAGGTTCTGGCACCCCTACGCGCCCGACTGGCCAAGGAACGCGGTGCCACCTTCCAGGTGCGGATTGGGCTAAACAGTGGGCCACTGATCGCTGGAATGATCGGTGGCGAGCGCCACGGCGAGTATACCGTCCTCGGCGATGCCGTGAATGTGGCGGCCCGCCTTGAGAAGGCCGCCGAGCCGGGTACGGTTCTGGTGAGCGCCAGCACCTACGCTCAGACCGCGCCCTTGTTTAGTTTCCAGTCAATGCCGCCCCTACAGGTGAAGGGTGTAAGCGAACCACTCCAGACCTACCGGCCCCTTGGCCCCGCTGCACAGCCCGGATCGCTTCGTGGGATTGCTGGTCTCCATGCTCCCATGATAGGCCGCGCTGCCGATCTTGAGCGCTTGCGCTCTGGCATTGGCTCCATAAGCACCGACAGCCAACGGCGGGTTGCCCTGATCTCTGGCGAGGCCGGTGTCGGCAAGAGCCGCCTTGTGGCCGAACTACGCCGCACACTTGTTGACATGAACATCCGCTGCGTTCAGGCCGCATGTCGCTCGCATACTCGCCACACCCCACTCTGGATGACGGGTGAACTGCTCCGCGACCTGATCGGAATTGGGCCTGCCGACCCGCCTGATGTGCGGGACGAGCGCCAGATTTCCTTCCTTCAGCATCGCGGACTCTCTCAGGCCGAGATCTTGCCCTACTTGCGCCATGCGATGGGCGAGGCTGAGCTTCATCCCGAAACGACGCACCTGGCCGCCCTCGACCCAAGCATGCTCCAACTCCAGACTCAGACCGCCTTTCGCCAGGCTCTGCTCGCCGAGGCTCGCACCACGCCCCTGGCCCTGATCTGCGACGACCTCCATTGGGCCGATGAGCCTTCCCGCGAGCTGCTGCGCTACGTACTTGAGACGACGCACGAGGCACACCTAGCCCTCGTATTAATCTCTCGCGATCCCGAGACGGATCTTGTCCACAGCCTGACCACTGATGCGAATCCTCAACTTATCGAGGTGCGCCTGAATGCCCTGAGCCAGAACGAGGGATACGCTCTCATTGACGAACTCCTCCATCGTTCAACCGGCACCGATAACAACTTGGCTGAACAGATTGTCAACCGCTCCACTGGCAATCCTTTCTATATCGAAGAACTCATCCGTATGCTGATTGAGCAAGGCGGGCTGGCGCTTGGAGAGCGGGGTTGGGAGGTTGCACCCCACGCGAGCGAACTTCTGGGTAGCGTGCCGTCTAGCCTCCGCGATCTGGTTTTGGCTCGCTTCGACCGACTGCCGACCGATATGCGTATTACGCTCCAGCGTATGGCGGCAATCGGGCGAGCGGCACCGCTACGGTTGCTGGTTCGGCTCGATGGGGGCGCAGACAGCCTCAGCGCCGCACGTCTGCGCGATCTTGAAGATCGCAGCTTCGTAACCCACATCATGGGCGCAGAACCCAATTACGCCCTCCAGCACTCCTTAGCTCAGGATGCGATCTACGAGACCATGCTGCGCCGAGATCGCCGCCAGATGCACACGCTGATCGCCGAGGCGATTATGGCTGAGGTCTGCTGGGAACCCGACGAGCGCACTGACGTACTGGCGCATCAGTACGCCGAAAGCGCCACACCACAGCTAGCCATCCCCTACCAGATCGAGGCCGCCGAGCGCGCTGAGCGTAGCTTCGCTGGCGTCACCGCCGCACAGATCTACCGGCAGGCGATCATTCTAATCGAACAATTCCCGGCGGGCCATGCTGAACACGCTGTCCGTGCGCGAATCGGGCTAGGCCGTACCCTAAAGTATCTTGGCAGTTTCACCGAGGCTGGCGACGCCCTCGAAGAGGCCCGCGAGCGATTACTTGTGGGTGGCCTGCCCCGTGACACATGGCGAACGAGCAGCGTCGCAGTTCTTGGCGAATTGGCCGATGTACGCACCCGCGAGGGCCAGCTTGACATCGCAGGCGACACAGTTCAGGCGGGGCTCGTACTCCTTGGCTCGCAGGGATCCCACGATGCACCCACAGCCTGGCAGATGCTGATGGAACACCTAGCGTGGATCAGGCTGCGCGAAGGCCAGATTGACCAGGCCCGCGAGATTGCGGCCAGCGCGACTGAGGCAATCGGGCCAGCGGCCGATCCAATCACCACGGCCAGTTTATTCCGCGTGCTGGCCGGTGTCTACTATCAACAGGATCATCTTGCCGAGGCGGCTAGTTACGTCGAGCGCAGCCTAGCGATCTACCGTAGTATTGGCTACACGCCGGGGATTGCCGCTGCCCTCGCTAATCTGGGCAGTCTCTACTATACCCAGGGACAGTGGTCTGCCGCCCTCACTAGTTTCGAGGAGGCTCTGCATTTAAGCGAAGAGATCGGGTATATGCCAAGCCAGGCTCTGACCCTGGCAAACCTCGGCCAGTTGCGCCTAGCAGTAGGCGATCATAATCAGGCAGCAGATGATCTTGAGCGCAGTTGGCAGATGAGCGCACAGACCGGAGAGGAGTCTGCAGTCGTCCGCGCTGCAATTGGGCTGGCTCACATTGAGTTGATTCGGGGGAACCTCACAGCGGCTGAGTCCCATCTCAGTGAGGCACATGTTCGCCTCAGCGCCGTGGGCGAAGACGAGGCAATCCAGGTCTATTGGCTCCAGGCACTTGTGCAGGCCCGTGGCGGCGACTTGGTTGGCGGTCATGCGCGGGCCGATCATGCGCTTAGCCTAGCTCATGCGGCTGGCCTATTGGAGCAGGAGACCGAGTGCCTACTGGCGATCAGCGAGATCGAAACACTCCAGGGGAAAGTTATCGCGGCCGAGCAGCGTCTGAGAACAGCCATTGCAGGCAGCCGGGATCGCGGCGATAGCTATCTGCTTGGGCTTGGGCTCCTTGTCCTCGGGCAGCTTTACGTGGATCATGGCATCGTTGAGGATGCTCGTGTAGCACTCAGTGAGGCCGTGAATCATCTAGAACGCCTTGGAGCCAAATTTGACCTGGCCCGCGCACGCGTAGCTCTCGCTAGCATCGCAGCACATACAACTTCATAATAACGAAGGGATGACTGATGAGATCAGCCATCCCTCTCATTCCCATAATTAACGAAGGGATGACTGATAAGATCAGTCATCCCCCTCGCTCTTCTGGCTGTATCGCACCCAACCACACCCCTACGGCACATTAATCCAGGTTGTCGCCGCAATCCCAGCTGTCGCCGGATCCATCGTTGATACCCAAGCCATACGCCGACTCGTCTCGACCACCGCAGACGTCCAGGTAAGTCCACCGTTCCAGCTAACCAGCCCACTCACCCAAGCCATACGTCGGCTTGGCTCGACCACTGTGGCAACCTGTCCATCAAGCAGACCATTAGACCACGATGCCGTGCCATCCCACATCGTCAAGTTATTCACCCAGGCCATACGTCGGCTCGGCTCGACAGACTGACCAAGCAGTGGTGTCGTGCCACCCGCCCAAATGATCTGCGCATCAGGCATCGGAACTATCCCATTTACCCAAGCCATGCGTCGGCTTGCCAGCACGTCCTGCGTGAGCCAACCATCCTGACCAGACCACGCGCCCAGGCTCAGGAAGCGACCATCAGCAAAACCGATGTAGAACATCTGGGCCGTATTGTCCGTACTCGGGGCCATCTTCACGAGACCCTGGTAGTGATAGGCCAAGTCGCTCGTCTCTAGGAAGCCGTGCCTGAGGTCGGACTGAATATTCATACCGATATTAGCAGCCGCCTTACGCTTGAAGGTGCCAAGTACTGCATCGGGTGCCCAGATCCGCCCTGTGCCCTGCCGAAAGACCGGGTAAACAAGCTGGACAGGAACACCAGCCACTGCGGGGCGAGCCGAAGCCATGAGCCGATACTTGACTTGATCAGGCGTAAGGTCTGGGTTAGCCTGCAGGGTCAGGGCGGCAACGCCCGAGGCTACCGCAGCCGACATACTCGTGCCACTCATTCGGAACAGGCTCGTGGCAGTGGCGCTGTCTGGGTGGATCTGCACGATCTTCTGCGAGCGCGATGGATCCTGCGAGTCCTTATGCATATAGGTGACGATATTCACGCCTGGTGCTACGAAGTCAGGCTTAACAAAGCCGTCACCGGTAGGACCAGCTGCCGACCAATTGGGCAGGGTATCATCGGCCCAGTAACCAGGGGTGCGATGCTCATCAACAGCACCGACTGTAATCACGTAGGGGTCGTTCCCAGGTACGGAGACGCTCCCTGGAGCTGAGCCGTTGTTGCCAGCAGCCGTGACCACCGTGATCCCACGCGACCAAGCCTGCTCAACGGCCCGGTTTAGCGGATCAACGAAGTACGGCACTGAAGCGATAGCACTGATCGAGAGGTTCATCACCCGCGTATCATAGCGATTGCGGTTCTTCACCACGTACTGGATGCCCTGGATAACCGTTGCGTAGGTACCCGTACCATCATCACCAAGAACACGCACGCTGAGGATGTCGGCCCCGGGGGCAACACCGAGCGTAACGCCCGTGTTGCTATCGGTAAAGTTATTCCAGATGATGCTGGCAACAGCCGTGCCGTGCCCGTAGCCGTCGGCGGTGTCTGACTCGCTTAGCCAGCAGTACCCACTCCCCTGCGTACCTACAATACGGCGATGATCGTCCGCCTGATGATCGTCCGTCTTCTGTGTGGTAGCGCAGGTGCTGTTCACAAAGTCAGCCTGACCAACAAACTGATCCGTGACCGCACGGCCAAGAGCCTTGCGCACTTGCTTGTCAAAGTAGACACCCGAGTCGACCACCGCAATCGTCACATCGTTGCCGCGAATGGGCTTGCCAGACGGCAGCAAGGTGCTGTGAAGCTTGTCCGCACCAATGTCAATTGAGACCGGGTTCACAACGTTCCAAACGCTCGGGTTGCCAGTCGGCTGCACATCGGGGCGACCGTCCCACGTGCTGGGGAGCGGAAGATTAGTCACCCAACCGTCCCAGTCAGAAGACTTGACGCCGTAGTTCAACACAACCGAACTGACCCCTGAAGCAGCAGCAAGGGCACTCATCGCAGAAGCGGGTACCTTGGCAGCCACAGCATCAATCAGCCACAGATCGTCTGTTACCACCCCACCGACGGCTTCCACCGCCCGAGCAGCACCGCTACCGCTTACAATCACGCTGACTTGATCGGCAGTTTGCCCAACAAGAGCGGGATCAACGTATGCAGTTACGCTTGGCTTCGCGGGCGCAGCACCGGTGAGAAGCACCAGAGCCGCGAGCAGTGAGAGTGTGGTCTGTAGATATGTGCGGTTCATAAAGAGTGTTCCTCTCTAGCTAGTGAATGGCACCGCACATGGCGACCGCGATGCCGTATATGTAAAGTATACGGAGCTATTTCGGTAATCTTTCGGTCTGAGATGTCTATGTCATCAGCATCAGTATCCTTTCCTGTGATTTAAGCCATGCAGCGCGGGCGCAACCGGGTGGTGTACTGATGATGATGGCGTATAATCTCCCGGTCGCCTCTACCTGGAGATCATAATCTTGGATCTGACTCTCACCACAACGTGGATGATCGAGCTTGAGGGCGATAGCCCAGTAGCCCGCTTTGCCGCCGAGGAACTGCGCCGCACGCTCCAGCGTATCGGCGCACCTGCTTTGCCGGTGGTGACTCGCGCCACTGGCTCGCGCATCGCCCTGCGTCATGGCTGCGGCGGCGATGGTTTCTTGCGCGTTCCCGACCAGGAAGGGCTACTGTTGCGTGGCGACGGCCCACGTGGTCTGCTCTACGCGGTCTATGATCTGCTGGAGACACTGGGTTGTCGCTGGGTGGCCCCCGGCCCCGACGGCGAGCGACTGCCGCGCCACGAGCGGGTAATGCTCCCTGCCGTCGGTCTGGCTGACCGTCCGGCCCTAGCTGGGCGCGGCCTGATCATTGGACATGACCACTTTTTGGCCGAAGCTGAGTCTTGGATCGCATGGGCCGCCCGTAGCCGCCTGAACACGATCTTTATCCATACAATTGGACATGGGCCAGCGATAGGAGCCTGTCGTCTGAGCAGTTGGCGCTCCCGCCGCCGCGCCCTCCTGCCACAAATTGTTGAGCGCGGCATGGATTTGGAACTGGGTGGGCATCACCTAAGCGATCTCGTGCCGCGCCAACTCTTCCGCGATAGCCCAGAACTATTTCGCTTCGACGGTGCCCGCCACATGCCCGACCGCAATTTTTGCCCCAGCCACCCCAAGACCCAGGCAATCCTGCGAGCCAATGGCGTGGCCTTCTTTACCGCATATCCTGAGGCTCATATCTACCATCTTTGGCCCGACGATCTACTAGGTGGAGGGTGGTGTGCTTGCCCGCTGTGCGTTGGTCTCTCGGCGGCAGATCAGACCTTGCTTGCCGCAAACATTTTAGCCGAGGCTCTGGCGGAACTGCGTCCCGACGCCCGCGTGAGCTATTTGGCCTACCACGACACCGAGTCCGCCCCGCATGTTCTTGCGCCGCACCCGCAGGTTGAGCTGATCTTTGCCCCGCGCCCGCGATCCTACGCCCATGGTATTGGTGAACCAGCCAGCCCAATCAACGCGATGTATGCTATGCGTTTAGCAGAAAATATCGCTCTGTTCGGCGAGAGCCGGGGTCAGGTATTTGGAGATCGGAAGCCGAAAAGTGAGGGGGTAGCACGTGATCAAAGTATAACCAATACGGTGGAGATCTCCCTGTCGCGTGACTCCAGCCTTCAGTCGCCTGACCCCGGCTCTCCCTCAGCCCTTGAGTACTACCTTGACGGCATCCTGTTCAAGTCATCTGTCCCGCCACTGCCCGAAGTGATTGCCGCCGACATGGCTCAGTATCGTGACGCGGGGGTGCGCAGCATTCACGCCTTGCTGACGGGCGACCGCCCGTGGCTCTTTGCACCGCTGAACGCCTACTTCTTTTCCCGGCTGGCATGGTCTCCTGTGCAACGTACGGAGGATCTGCTGAACAGTTACGCCGCTGCCCGCGCCCCACGTGATCCTGAGGCACTAATCCGTGCCTATCGGGCACTGGAGGCCGCGTGGCGCTCGGCCCTCGACCGTACCCCCGTCGAAGCTGCGCAGCGCCGCGATCTGTCCGGCAGGGGCGATGTGATGGCTACACCGCCGCTGGATGTGCTTGATTATATGGCCGCGCCACGCCCGCACAGCGAGCGTCGCCTTGAACAGATGCGTGCCTCCGAGGACGAGATCGCCTATGGGCGTATCGCCTGGGATGTGGTGATGAACACGGCCTTTGCCGATAGACCATCCTTGACAGCCGAGCGTGCCGAGTGGGAACTGTCCGCTGCACTGCTACATTTTCTGACTCTGCGCCAGCAGTTCTATGTATTGGCTGACCGCGATGCGACTCATCCTGCCCTGCGCGATGCCTCCATTGCGGCTCAGGTTTCTTTGGATGCACTGATCACCTGGGCCAGAGCTAACGTACCACCACACGCCCGTGCCGGCCACCTACTGCTGCGCGGAATCTTCCAACTCCATCTCGACCACCTCGCCGACCGTCGGCTTATCTCGCTCTGGCAGCGGGTCATCCTGCGTACTCGGCGTATCGCCGATGCCTGCGCACTCTTAGCCGACCCACGCTTGGCCTGGGAGCTACTGCGCGAGAGGCGCTAACAGCGCGATCTGGCGATATGCCGTACAATAGATGGAATGGATTGATGCCAACGTGTTTTGTGTCATCGTAAGATTGTGTGTGCTATCACAATCAGTAGTCGTGTGGGCACAGATCAGTGGAGATTGAGGTACCTGTGAGTATGATGGCCAGTGGTGCCAACTCGCGTTATACACAGCAGCGCCTCGGACAAGGATCGAGTATCGTCGATCTTTTCGAGCGGGCAAATCTGACTACAGATCTCTCCGCCGTCGAGCAACTGCTCATCGAACGCTCCCAGTCGCGCTCGGCGTTGATCACCGCTGCCAGCATCCACACGGTGCGCTCGGGCGGTAAGCGTCTGCGTGCGGCAATGGCTCTCTTATCAGCACAGCTTGGCAACTACCAACTGGCCCATGTTATCCACGCCGCCGCCTCAGCTGAGTTGATCCACGCAGCTTCCCTTGTCCACGATGACCTAGTTGACCAGGCGGCGCGACGGCGCGGGCGGGTGACTGTCCACACCTGCTGGGATAACGATGTTGCCCTGATGGTAGGCGACTATCTCTTCGCCCTGGCCGCCGCCGAGATGTCGCTCAGCCCCGATCCACGGATCATCACGTTCTACGCGCAGGCGGTACAGACGATTGTCGAAGGCGAACTCAGCCCGGTCACAGCGGTGGAACCTGTAGAGACGGCCCTCCGCCAGTACTTCTACAAGACAGGGGCGAAAACAGCGGTACTCTTTGAGGCGGCATGCAAAGCGGGGATGGCGGCGGGCGGCGGCAGCGACGCGCAGATTGTCGCACTCGGGAGCTACGGCTTTGATGTAGGTGTAGCCTTCCAGATTGTTGACGATGTGCTTGACTTCACCGGTGACGAGGGCACCCTCGGCAAGCCATCCGGCAACGACCTGCGCCAAGGTACGATCACCCTGCCGTTGATCTACGCGCTGAAGGCTACCGGCAGCCCACGGCTGCGGGCAATCATTGAGCAGAGCGACCCCGATGATACCGAAGTTGAAGCGGCCATCGCCGAGGTTCTGGCTGCCGGCGGTACCGACGCAGCCATGGACGAGGCCCGTCGCTACATCACCCAGGCCATCGGCTATCTCAGCGGGTTCCCCGCTTCGCCTGCCCAGCGCACCTTGATTGACCTCGCGCAATTTGTTGTCAACCGCGAGTCATAACGTCTAGTAACATGACGCCGGGTTACTTAAAAATTTCCGCTTCCCGTATATCAGTGTACTACGCTTCTTCAGCGAGATTTCCTCAATGTACGGCCACAGAAAGACATAGAAAAAAGGCAGTAGAGCATAAGTAACGCTGTCACGTAAAGTACAGTGAAGCGCCCCGGTGATGATGAAGCACACCGGGGCGCTTCGCTGCGCTCTGCGCGACAGTATGACAGCGTTACTTCTACAGTTGCATAAAAAAATCGTCACAAAATTGGCGAACACAACCCTTGACAAAAGCTGTGCAAAAGGTGAAAATGTGCATATCTACCAACAGTGAGGCTGTGTATATCTCGGAAGAGACATAACCGGCGAACATGACACCCGAACCGTGAAGGTCAGGGTTTCCATATACCGACACCGTCAGTACCCCGCACAGGGGAGATAGAGGAGAAGAGCCGTGTACATCTTCCGCAATGCAAACGATAACGACAAGATGCAAGAGCAGGATACGCAGGCCGATCCAGTATCTGACGAAGATGGTACCTCCTGGGAACCCGAGGATCTGGCTGAGGATGGAGACAATGGCGAGCCAATTGAGGACTCGGTGCAACTCTACCTCCGCGAGATCGGCCAAGTGGCCCTGCTGACGGCAACGCAGGAGCGGGATCTGGCGATACAGATTGCCGACGGGAAGATGGCACGACGACGGCTTGAGGATGAGAATTACCGAGATGGGCGTGAGCGGGCCAAGCTGGAGATTATGGTGGCCCACGGAATGGATGCACGCCGCAGACTCATTCAGGCCAACCTGCGTCTCGTGGTGAGTGTGGCGAAAAAGTATATCGGTAGCCCGATGGCCTTTATGGACATCGTTCAAGAGGGCAATATCGGTCTGATGCGCGCCGTCGAGAAGTTTGATTACACCAGGGGCAATCGTTTCAGTACCTACGCCACATGGTGGATCCGGCAGGCCGTCACCCGCTCAATCTCGGAGCAGAGTCGGCTCATCCGCCTGCCCGTTCACCTGAGCGAATCGTTAGTTCACCTGCGCCGGGCGATCTATAAGCTGGAGCAGCAGTTTGAGCGTGAGCCAACTCCGGAGGAGATCGCCCACGCCTTGGGTCTAAGCCTACGTAAGGTGAAGCGGCTGCTCCAGGCATCAATCCAGTCAATCTCGCTGGAGCAGCCGATCAACAATACGGGTGAGGGCAGTATCAGCGAGGTGTTTGCTGATGAGAGCCTGGAGACTCCCATGGAGATTGCGGCACAGAACATGCTCCTCCAGGATCTCAGCGCGGCGCTCAACGATCTGCCCGAGCGTGAGCGTACGATTCTTCAGCTACGCTACGGCCTGCTGGACGGTCAGCACCGCACGTTGGAAGAAGTCGGCGTGACCTTCGGGATCACCCGTGAGCGCACCCGTCAGATCGAGTCCGATGCCCTGCGCCGTCTGCGCCACCCAAGCGTCGGCAGGCGGCTCCACGGCTATCTGGAGTGACGAACGCTCTCTTGTGTAACGACAGAAGGTTTCAGGTGCCAGGTTTTAGGTTTCAGGCGTAGCACATCAGGTTGCTTTGTGTATGCTGAGACTGTAAAGCATCCGAGAACCTTGTCATAGAGCAAAAGTCACCCTGTCACACATGTCACGCTGAGCGAAGCGTCCCGGCGAGATCATGCCCATCGGGACGCTGAGCGAAGCGAAACGTGACATGGCGAGTTTTGCAGTAGTGACAACATAAGGATATCCGTTAGCTTATCTTGGGATTACATACGTAACCATCCGCCACGTACAATCGTTTCTTCGGGGCTATGGCTGATATGTGCCATCGCACGTCAGCAAGAAGGCACAAACGGGGAGAGAAGAGCGACTACCCCACCGGCGTTACTCACGTCAACCACAGCACAAAACTATGCAACTACCACAGCGCATGGGAGTTCCCAGAGTCCTGATACGTGTGTTCCACCCGATTCTGATCTGGGCCTTCAGCGGAGCCTTTGTTGGTGCCAGCATGACGGCGGCACTCCTGATTCTCTATGCGTGGTTTAGCCGCTACGGGCTGGCGATAGTACGCATACAGAACGATACTTACCTTGGTGCTTTGGTTGGAGCGCATCTGGGCCTGATGATCGCCTACCTACGCAGCCACCAGGGCCATGCGCCGAGCATCTGGAGCCGGTTGAGGCATGATCCGGTGGGGATGATCCTGGCGGTACTCCTGCTCGTCTACACCATCTACTGGGGGTTCATCAGTTTCTAGTATGGCCACGAAATTTCCTTGATGTGCTTCTGTGGCAAAATTTGGTTGTCATACTAGGCTGAGTTGTAGCGATTCATCGCCACCGTGAACCCCTCGCGCACAATCAACTCCACCGCATCGGCGACGGTATCGCAGAGGCTGGCAACCCCGGATTCTTCATCCTTCGAGAAGCGACTAAGAACGTAGGCGGCAGCGTCCATCTTGCCGGGGGCTTGGCTGATACCCACCCGCAGGCGAGGGAACTCGCTGCCGCCAAGTTGTCCGACGATGGAACGCATGCCATTGTGGGTACCCGGACTCCCCCGCTCACGCAGGCGCAGCTTGGCGAAGGGCAGATCCATGTCGTCGTAGATCACCAGCAGCTCGCGGGCGGGTTCCAGCTTGTACCAGGTGCGCAAAGCCGACACCGCCCGCCCGCTCTCGTTCATGTAGGTCTGCGGTTTGGCGATAGCCACACGCTGCGTGCCGATAGTACCTTCGGCGACCACGCTATTGGCCCGTTTCACGCGGAACTCTAGGCCGTGCCGATGAGCCAGTGCGTCCACACACGCAAACCCGATGTTATGGCGTGTTCGATCATACTTTTCGCCTGGGTTGCCCAGGCCAATAATGAGCCACATTACGATCCATAATTAGCAATCGCGTACCGCTTGTAGGGGTTCGCGCAGGGCGGGCCATCGCTGAGGTAGAGGGCGCCAGCGTGCAGATCTATGATCGCGGAGACTACGCTTTCATAATGTTCCTCAGGTGGCTCCTCGGGATCAATGTGGAAGCAGATCGAGTATGGGTGGCCCTGGTGATCGCGCAGGATGTTCTGGAGATCGCCCAGAGCCAGGAGATGCTGTTGTCCCAGCAACTCATCCATGCGGTGCAGGCGATCATAGGAGTGCGGGGTCTTCTCGACAGGCGGCTCGAACACACCCAGGGCGGCGGGGTTCGCAAAGTGGTTTGCGTGGGTCAGATAGCCGCTGACACAGTCGGTGACGCGAGTGACGCGGGGGGACGTCTCAATATTCAGCACCTGGCCAGGGGCTTGGGCGATGATGAAGTTCCCCGAACACGAGCGTTCACCCTCAGTAACCACATGGGCGGCAGCGGCGAGGCTCCGCGATCGCAGGATCTCGTAGCAGCGCGCATGGAAGGGTGTGTATAGGCGTGACCAATCATCATCGGTGGAGGTAAGGCCATTAATCAGCAGGCCCACACCTGCCGAGTTGAAGCCGATCTTACCGCCAATAATGCCAGCCTCGCTGAAACTGAGAACCTCCAGGCCATCGGGTTCACGGCTATGTAGCACCGCGCCACGGGTACCGACCACCCAATCCCAATTTTCGCCGATCAGCAGGTGGCCGTTGGCACTCGCTTCGGGCATCACGGCGAAAGCGGTGCACCCATCAGCCACCGCATTCAGCCCATACTGATAGTAGAACAGCTCGTAGCGCACATTCAGGGCAGCGATCTCGGCATAGCTAAAACCTGAACCCTCGGCCACCCCGCGCATGCCTGCCGCGTAGCCAGGACACTGCTTCGCAATCGCCTCAGCGTAGGCTACAGCGCGGCGCAATGTCTCAAACCGTGAGAGATGCAACTCACGCTCAAAGCGAGCGAAGTACGTCGCCATATTCTCGGCGATGGCCTCGCGCAGGGCCTCGCCGTGCTGGAGGCCCTGTGCGTACGGGCTGCCAGATAGCCGAATGAGCGGGAGGGTCATGGTATCACTCCTCTCTATGGTATTGCCATCCTCCACACAGATGCTGAAAATCCCACAACGAACGGTAATCCTGAAGCCTTGTCTTATCGCAGGCAATCAATCACATTTTTTCACGAAGTTCACCCATGGGGGCTGCTTCATAAAACCAAGAGCCTCATTGATACTGAGCATGCCCCGGTTGTTCTGTTCATTCCAGGTTTTGATCAGCTTCACACCGCGCTGCCTTGCAAATGCAATATCGTGCAGCTTAAGGGCCAGGGCGATCCCGCGCCGACGGTAGGCCCGGCGTACCCCAGTCAGCCCAATGTACAGCTCGGTCGGGTCAGCCTGACTATTCCAGAGGAAGCTGCACCCCACGTAGTCACTCCCGTCGAGGGCCACAAAGTAGCCATCGGGCAGGAAATTGGGGTTGGCGAAGACCCAAGAATCGTATGCCTCGCGGGTAATCGGCGTATGTGGTTCGGGCGAGGGTACGTCGTTCGTTAGCTCCACATCGAGGGCCCAGAGCTTCTCACGGCAGTCGGGATCCTTGTCTAACAACTCAGTCACCGTAGCGATACGGATGCCATCGGCGCGCAGGGCTGCCTCGTAACCCGCGTAGGGTGCGGGGTCGAACGCATCCACATCAAGGCGTGATTCCCACTCGCGCATGTCTTCCTGGTAGCCACGATTCTGGAGAAATCGCATGCTGCGCGACATATCATCGCGGGCGCGGGCGCGCAGTGAGATCGGGTTGAACCGCCTCACGGCTGACACGATCTCATCGTAGAGGGCGGCAGCAATGCCCTGGCCCTGATGCGCAGGCAATACGGCCACAAAAACACCAAACTTGCGCGGGTGGTACATGCCCTCAAACTGACTATAGTTGCCATAGGCCACCGTCACCCCGTCGAGGTCGGCGAGCCAGCGCCGCCGCTGGATATAAGCGGCACGATTGGCATCCTCAAAACGCCAATCACCCACCGTGTCCCTATACTCCGGGAAGACGGCATTCACCACCCGCACAGCATCGGAGTAATCGGCATCACTCGCCGTGAAGGGGCGGATCGTCAGACCATTGGGTGCTGGGCAGCCCAGGGGGATCTGCTCACGGGCCGTAGACATTGCTGCTTCCTTTTTGATCGCAGACTTCAGATCGAAATCAGAGGCACAGCCACAGCACCGCGACGCGGCTGTACCCAACAGCTAGTTATATCTTATAGTAGCGAGATACTCGCAGCCAGCCATCAGTCTTTTGGCGCAGAAGGGATCGGCGAGAAGACGGAGAAGGGGGGGGCTGTTGGTATGGGGGAGGCTCATGAATCGCTAAAAGGGCTCTGTGGAAAACCACAGAGCCCTTTCGATTGGAGCGGGAGACGGGATTCGAACCCGCGACCTGCACCTTGGCAAGGTGCCGCTCTACCAACTGAGCCACTCCCGCTCAACGCCAGAGAGTGTACCATAGCTTGTGGAATAATGCAAATCCGGTGATGATGTGCCTGCGAGATACGCACAGCATTACCAAAAGGCATCTATGAGCGATAGCGCAGGGGTACGCTGGCCGCGCCAGCGGGTGGGCCGACGACTAGGGCTAACCCCCTATTACCAGATCGTCGAACAGAATGAGGTTCGTCTGCGCCTAGATTCATTGCCAGAGGCGAACCGGACTGCAGGCTACCAACTGATCTTTTTGGGTTCCACTCTCATCCTGATTGCGGTGGCGATCATCGGCAGCGGAGTGATCGCGAGTGTTCAGGGTATCGGATTTGGCGTAGCAGCCATCTCCGCAGTCCTTGCTGGTCTCCTGGGGAGCCTGGGTACGCAGCGAGCCATCGGCGGCTATGCCGTACTCACCACTCACAACCAGATCATTGCCGATGCCACCGAGGGAGATCTGACCTTTATCCAGATGAGTCGGGTGGGCAAGGCGCGCCGCCAGAGCCTCGCCTTCGCACAGATCGACGCGATTCGCCTGCGCCGCCGACCGCTCCTCGTGGGCGTCATACTCCGCCAGATGCGCCCAATCATCGTCCTGGAGTTACTGGTTGGTTCCAACGTGTGGATACTGGACAGCGCAGAAAACGGCGACGACCTCCAAGAGATCGCCGCCGCTCTTCATACTGTCATGGGCCAAGAGCCGTGATGGATCAGGGGCCGGGCGGGAGTTGCGGGAAGTTGATCCCCGCCTCAATGCCCCACTGGAACCAGTTGGCCACAAAGGTTGGCTGGCTGAGGAAGATCCCGACTGCACCAGTGACGCCGCAAAGCCACGCGAACCAGAAGGCCCACAGGTGGATCGAGTAGGCGTTCGCGTTGAAGCCGATGCACCAGCGCCAGAGCAACTGGGCACGCTCGGTGCCCGTGCCGGGAGCCTGCATCTCGGCCCACTCTTCGTGGGCGGCGTACTTCTCAAGCGCCCAGATGGTGCCGGCGTGCATCGCCAGCAGCACGGTCGAGCCAAGCAGGAAGAAGATCGAAAGCATATGGAACGGGTTGTAGTAGAAGTTCCCGTAGCGGATGCTCACGTTGTTCGTCCAGTCTAGCAGCGCCTTGATCCCGTGGGAGGGAGCCTCCGACCAGTCGGCCATCCACATCGGGCGGATGATGTAGATCACCAAGTACAGCAGCACCGCGCCGCTGAAGCCGTAGGCCAGGTAGGGTCGCAGCCCCAGCGCCCGCGCCCGTGTGTAGATGTGCATGAACCAACAGAGGATCGCCAGTGTCAGGAAGAAGGTGCTCATTAGCCACCAACCGCCCTCTTCCAGTGGCGGGAAACTCAATCCATACAGTGCCGATGGCGGGTCAATCTGAAGAACCACAAAGTACTTCACAAAGGCGACCGGGTTCCAGCCTACCTGAGAGAACATCACCGTCAGCCAGATGAAGGTAAACATGATCCCGAAGAAGAAGGCGGCGACATTCCAGATCCCCAGGTAGTAGGGGCCGAACTGACTGTCGAAGCCAAGATTTTCGAGAATCGGCAGATGGAGGGGTTTACCGATCCTGCCATTGCGATCTGGCCCCAGCTTTATATCGCCGGAGGGCGGTGTCATCGTTGCCATAATCACTAACCTCTTTCGCTACACGCCGCTCCAGAATGGCAGGCTATTCCAGAAGTTCCAGAAGCTCACCCAGTCCTGCACGACCCAGCCCGAGAGCAGGATGCACATGTTGGCCGAGAGGACGCCGCCGCAGGCCACGATGAATCCCAGCCGGTGGATGCCCGTCTCGCCGACCGAGTAGTACTGCACATCGCGGAAGAATGTGTCCTCAATATCACCACTGTCAGCGCCACGATACTGCGCCGCGCTCAGGATGATCGAGCCGTGTGCAGATAGCAGGAAGGTTGAGGTGAACAGGCCCGTGATGCCGATGGCGTGGAACGGGTTATAGAAGAAGTTTTTGTAGCGGTAGCCGAAGTTGGAGATCCAGTCTAGGTGCGGCAGCACGCCCAGCACGAAGCCCTCGTGCCACTGGCCCATCGCAATCGGGCGGAGGATCTGGAGCGTTATCCACGCCGAGACGGCTACGCCATAGGCGATTGCCACGTGGTAGCCCATGTCCAGCTTCATGCTGATGTCAACCTGGCGCATCATCCAGCCGATAAACGCCGTGGTAGCGAACAAGACCGTCATCTGCCAGGCGAACCCCGGTTGGCCCGGAGTCGCCAGCGCGAGGCCCACGCTTGCCGGCGGTGGGTCAATCCGGCCCGCAAAAAAGTTCTGCGGGATGGAATATGGCCCGTTGATGATCACCGCGTTCACGTAGAAGTAGACACCAAAGATGATCCCCAGTACGGAGATGAATCCCCAGAATCCTACATAGAACGGCCCGACCCAGAAATCGAACGGGTCATACTTAAAGAGCGAACTGAACGTCGTCCGTCCTTTAATCTTGTACTCCGGCTCAAGCTCCTCGATCGTGCGGCCCCCGGCTACCCGTGTCGATCGTGCACCGTCTAAGACGGTGTAGGAGAGATCGGGAAAGCGCGGATCCTTCGGTGCTTTTCCACTCATAGCATGTGTTGCCTTTCCAGACGCTCACGGTGTTAAGACAGAACACGTGCCCCTCAAGCGGGTACTACAGGGCCATCCTGCACCGCTTCGCCAGAGCGCACGCTTTCAACATAAATAAAAATCTGAGTGTTAGGCCAAAGTATAATACGTGGATATTGCCTTGTCAAGCGTAGGCAGTCTGTGCAAATGATGCGCTGTAATGCGCAAAATCTGCATCAACGGCGTTGCAGTCGCTCAGGCTGGGCGAAGGATGTTCTTGCATATAGGCAAGTGGTCATCATAGGCACCGTGCTATGAGACGTGGCTACGGGGGTATCTTGCCGCACGTGCGGTTTCGTCCGCCAACACGAGATCCTCGTAGATCGTTGTCATTCGGCGTGCGACAGTGGCCCACCCGTACTCACTGGCCCGGCGACGGGCACCAGACTCTAGCTTCTGGGCGTAGGTGCGATCCCTGAGGATCACGCGGATCTGCGCAGCGAGGGCTACATGGTCATTGGGAGGGAACAGCAATCCACTGCGGCCATCTTCAATCGTCAGGGCCAGACCCCCGACGTTTGAGGCGACCACTGCCGCACCGCAGGCCAGCGCCTCTAGGGCGGCCATCCCGAATGACTCATAGTGTGACGGGACGGCTACCACAGTGGCGGCAGAGAAGTAGTCGGAGAGTTGCTCGTGGGGCCGGGTACCCAGAAAGCTCACTCGGTCCGCTACGCCGAGTTCGTGGCGCAGAGCATTGAGACGGCGCTGCTCGCTGTTCCAATCGTCTGGCTGGGTCTCGTCATCTCCACCAATCAGCAGGACACGCCTGCGGCTACGCTGGGCAGGTTCTTGGGCATCCAGCAGAGCCAAGGCGCGAATGAGCGCGTCCATACCCTTGAGCGGCTCCATACGGCCTACGCAGAGCAGCAACTCCTCATCAGCGGGCAGACCGAGGCGCGCACGAGCTGTCGTGCGATCCGTGGGCTGGAAGCGGCTCAAATCCACCCCACAAGGCACCACCCGGATGCGCTCGGCATTGGCTCCGTAGTTCCAGACCATCTGCGCCCGGTCAAGAGTTGTTGCCGCCACGACGGTATCCACCTCCTGCATCAGCCGTCGCTCAATAGCGATGCGCTGTCCCGTCTCGGTCTCCTCCGTGCTACGAGCGATGCTGTTCTTCATCGCGCCGAGGGTGTGGAACATGTGCATCACCGGCACGCCCCAACTACGGCGCAGGCGTAGGGCGGCCTCACCCGAAAGCCAGTAGTGGCTGTGGATAAGGTCGTAGGTGAGATCCTCGCCCTCGGCGAAGCAGCGCACCCGGCTCACAAATTCAGGCAAGTAGGTGAGAACCCAGTCTTTGGCGTAGGGAGCGGCGGGACCGGTGTGGAGGTTGATCACCCGCGCCCCGCACGACAGTGGCTCAATCGTGGGTACGCGGCGATCCTGGCTGCGGGTAAAAATATCCACCGGCACGCCGTGACGGCCCAGTTCGCGCGCTAACTCACGCACATAGACATTCATGCCCCCCGCTTCTTTTCCGCCGAGTCGGGCGAGGGGGCTACTGTGGACACTCAGCATCGCGATACGCACAATAATTCCTCTATCACACATGCCGATGCGGTGCGCAGGAATGCCTCGGTGAGACATTTCTATGCACCGCATGGCCCCATCATTGGGGTATACAACAACAATGGCGACATGAATGTATCGCCATTGTTGTTGTACCACAACTTATAGGGAACGTCTACGGCCAATACTTTTCGAATAAGGCCATGCCTCGCCGTCCACGAATAGGGCGCGAATATACGAATAGCCCGGTGCAGAGCCTTATTCGCGTATTCGCGCCCTATTCGTGGATGGCATCTGACGGCTTATTCGAAAAGTATTGCGTCTACAGCCAGAGGCGGTACTTGAAGAGGGCGAGAATGGCATAGAAACCCTGGCTCGGTTTCATTTTCTTGCCCTCCTCGTACGTGCGACCGAGGTAGCTCACTGGCACCTCGTAGATACGGTGACCGTGACGTAGCACCTTGGCCGTGATCTCCGGCTCTAGGCGGAAGTCGTTACTTTCAAGGTTGAGGCTGCGGATAATATCGGTACGCATGACCTTATAGCAGGTCTCCATATCCGAGATCCAGCAGTTGAAGAGGAAATTGGTCAGAAAAGTGAGCGCCTTATTCCCCATGGCATTCCAGAAATACATGCCCGTATGGCGACCCGCGAAGCGGCTACCAAAGACCACATCCACTAGGCCATCGGTGATTGGCTTCACCAGATCATAGTAGTCATGTGGATCGTACTCCAGATCTGCATCCTGGATGATCGTAATCATGCCACGGGCATGCGCCAGACCGCTCCGCACGGCTGCGCCCTTGCCACGGTTCTCCGGGTGGCTGATCACCGTCAGAAGCGGGTTCCGCGCTGCCTCAGCCCGTAACACATCAAGCGTCGCATCGGAGGAGTGATCATCAACCGCGATGATCTCCTTATCAATGGCAATCTCCCAGACTTTCGCCAGAATGTGGGGTAGCGTAGATGCCTCGTTGTAACAAGGCATAATCACTGAAATAATCGGGCGGTTCGTCACCATATCTGCCATTTACAACCCAAGCACCTTTGCGTCTTTGCGTCAAACGTGCATATGGTTTGACGCAAAAACAAGGCTCGCAGACGCTTTACAGTTCAGGCCAGAATGTGGCATCTTGATGCGCTCGACCTGAAACCTGAAACCTCGCACCTGAAACCTTGTCTCAATTACCAGTTGGGGCATCAGGGCGGTTGGCAGACTGTGACGGCTTGGGCATACTCATCTGGCGAACGGCAGGGATGACGACATCAAGGAACAGCGCCAATACAGTACCAACCAGCAACCCGAGAACACCGGCCACACCAGCATAAAGTATCGCCCGACTCATCCGTGAAAACGGGGCAATGCTCGCGCCGATAAAGCGCACCTCAACCTGGGGCGAGCCTTGAGCAACTTCCATCTCGGCGCGCTTGCGCTGAAGGAGTGTCAGCGCATCGCGGGCAAGATCGCGCTGCTGGGTGAGTGTAGTTTGCTGGGACTGGAGTTGCTCGTAGGTGCTATTCAGTTCTGCCACTTGGTCAATATAGCGTTGGCGGGTTGCGGCATCGAGTCCGGTAGCGATCATTCCGCCACTGGTGATGGCGTTGGCAACCTCATTTGACTGGGCGAGCAGTTGGTCCCGCCGGTGGGCGAGGGCCTTGATGAGTTGATCCAGGTTTGCGCTCAGGTTGCTGGGATCCGTCTCGATTGAAGCTAGATCCGCAGCGGTGAGCCGAAACACGGGCGCTGAGCTATCAACCATCCGTACACGCAGCATAAGCGAGGCAAAGCTATTGGCAAACTTACTTGTGCCCTGGGTGTCAACCTGATCACGCAGGGTCTGCGCGTCTTGGAGGATCAGTTCGACAGAGTGAGATCGCGAGAGGTAGTCTGCGTAGAGTTGCTGCTGTGACGTGCGTGACCCGCTCAACAGATCATTTAGGTTAGCAATCTGCTGCTGGATCTTGATGCTCTGGCTACTGACCAGAAATTTTTCGAGTGCTGTCTGGGCCTGATCATAGCGTTGCTGCGCTAAATTAATCTCCGTTGTGAGCAGATCGGTGCGGAACTGGCTTCCGCCGTAGACATTGATCACCAGAGTCTCATATGCCTTGCCCCATGCCTGGGCGATCCGTAGGGCTAAGTCCGGGTCGGAGTTACTCACCGTAATCTGGAGCAGGTCACTGGTTGAGACCACTTTTACCTGTGCGTACAACGCATCCGCAGATAATGTTGTATCGCCCAGATCCTTGACCACTTGTTCGGCAAGGGTACGGCTGCTGGCAAGGTTGATCAGCCCCTGGCGCTGGGCTGTGGGGTTGGTCGCCAGGCTGCCCGTCGTCTGAAAACGTGCATCGAGGGTGACCTGAGAGGAGCTTGGGACGATGATAATATCGGAGGTGGCACTCCTTGTTGTGCTTGCGAAGGATGCTGCCCCCCCGATGATCGCGAGGCTGATTGCGCAGATGATGATCAACCGCCAGCGGAGGACGAGTGCAAGAAAGTATGGTCGTAGATCGATCTCTTGATCCATGGTAAAGAAGACTCCAACGTGAATGTGGGCGGCTCAATGCCGCAGGATTGTAGCAGATGGGTAGTTACGCGTCAATCGTTACGACTCAGAAGTCGGGGTTGATGCAACGTCAGTGCGCCCCCTCTCCCCCAGCCCCCTCTCCCACGAGGGGAGAGGGGGTATTCCTCATCAGAAAGCTGTTCGGCTCCCCTCCCCCCGCGTGGGGGGCTGGGGGTGGGGGGGCGGGCGGCAATCTGAGGACGTTGCATCAACCCTGGCTCAGAAATATTCGACGGAGGTTGGCGATCCCTACGCCGAGGACGATCAGGTATATGTAGGCCAGCAATGCGTAGAGCGGAGGCCAGCCGAGTACCCCCGGCTTCCCTCTGGCCATGGCCGAGATTGGCCAGAGGCTATCGGCCCAGCGGTGTTGGTAGATCGGTGCGAACACAAGTTCTCGATTTGTCAAAACACGCCCATCAATAGTGAGGGTATCCGGTGTCTGGTGATTTTCCCGTGCCGTAAACGTTAGGCCGGTGTTTGGCTGCACCTGGGGAATATCAAGGATGAACGTGAGGGTTGTGGTGGGGACACGCAAGTCGTGTACTGCCATAAGTGGTGGGAAGCGTATTGCAATCACACCATTTGTGGCAGCCTGCACTGATAGGTTCTCGCTCACCAGATCGATAGGTGGCCCATCGGCGTAGCGTAGGTGTAGAGGGATGCGCAGATCCGGGACGATCTGCGTGGCAGGGTGTATCTGGATCGCCAATCCAACCAGATCGGGCCGTGTAATAGTGAATGTCTGCTCTATCGTTGTGATCCCGGCCAGGGTTATCGGCATGTCCGTCGGTGTGGGCGGCGCTATCCCACCATCAAGGGTTGTGATCATGCTGAGAGCCGTGATACACAGTGCCCCGATCAATGCAGTCAGCCAGCGGGAGGTTCGCACGGTGATATTAGTAGCTGTGGTACTCATACATCGCTACCCAACACCGTAGAAGTAGGCGATAAGGGTGTTGCTCCATACAATCAGATCGATGATACCCCATATGCCAAGAATGATGATCGGGCTGACGTGTTTCCAGCGGTTGGGGAACAATCCCTGCCAGCCAAGCACGATGAGCCAGATCACTGGCAGCATAACAGTGAAGATATAGCGGCCTCTGGGGATATACGGTATGTAACCAGGCGATGGCAGTGGGTGGAGTCGGGCGATCAGACTCAGGCAGCCAAGAACGACAGCTATCAGGAAGAGCCAGATGCAGCGCTGCTGCGAGAGCGACATCTGGCTGCGGCTGCGCCAGCCCTGCACAATCAGCCCAACTGCGCAGGCGACACAAATTCCTACCATCACCCAATCGGCCCAGGAGCCGATAATGATATTGCCCCAGCCAAAGCGCACCCAGAAGCTCGTGAAGCTAATGGTGAGCAGTAGTTGGTAAAGGAGATTGGTTTGTTCAAGGTCGCTTACCGAGCGCACCCAGCTATCAAGAGAAAGGCGCAGATAACTGCTATCAAGTTGGTTAAGCCAGGGTCGCAGGGCGAGTATCCGCGTACCATTGGCAGCCTGCACGATCTCCAATCCCGCAAAAGCACTCATCAGTGTTCCGATAACCAGTACTCCCGCAACCATCCAGAGGCGCAGAGGCGTACGGTGCCAGGCCCAGAGTAGCGCAAGCACGTAGGGTACCAGCAGAATGACTGCTGTGCGCTTGGTGATCAGCCCCACGCCGAGCGCCAGTGTCGCCAGCACAAGCGAGGTTGGGTGCATACCTCCACATACAAGCAGCACGCAGCCAAGCAGGAGGGCCGCCGCAGCAAAGTTTACCAGTACGTCATTGTTCACTGCCGTCATCATATCAGCGAAGCTTGCCGTGAACAAAAGCATCAGGGGCACCACAAGCTGGATCAGCGGTTCATCAGGCACAACAACTACGGTAACACGCCAGGCGATAGCGATTATGAGCGTATAGAGGATGAGACTGAGGGTGCGTGCCGTGTAGAGTTGCACGTCAATCGGCAAATTTGCCACGAGACGCAAGGGTAGGGCGACAAGCATGTAGTAGAGCGCCGGATGATAGCGCTGGTTCATGCCAATCTCTGTGGGATTGGGATCTGTCAGGTCGAGGTGCTGGCCGGGTGGGTAGAAACGAAAGCGATCCATCGATTCGAGCGCATTATGGCGCATTTGCGGATCGCTCTCGTCCATTGTCGGGATATGGTTATGAACAACGATCAGCCATGCATACTCAAAGTGGGTTGGCTCATCATAATGTTGCCAGGGCGGCACGATCACGAGGTAGAGTAAGCCGTGGAGTAATGCCAGCGGGAGAAGCCAGCGTAGAGGTGCGTATTCACGCAGACCGCGCCAACGATCCGTTCGTTCTAGGGTGAGGTTGGGGGATGGGGATGCGACACTCAATGACACGCTAGTAGGCCCCATGCCCATAAAAAACTACTACTACTGTTTTCAATAGGATGCGCAGATCGAGCCAAAACGAGTAGTTCTGGATATAGTAGAGATCGTCTTCGGTGTGCAGGTGCATAGGCTTATCACTGCGGCCATTGACTTGCCACCAACCGGTAATACCTGCAGGTACGCGGAAGCGCTGCCACTGCCAGGGATCGTACTCGGCGGTAATAATCGGAATCTCGGGGCGTGGACCAACCAAGCTCATCTCTCCGCGCAGCACATTGATCAACTGGGGAAGCTCATCCAGGCTGGTGCGGCGGAGCTTGCGGCCAATCGTCGTCACCCGTGGGTCATTGATTGCCTTATGCACGAGGTTTCCGCTCTCATCGCGGCGGACGACCTCGGCCCACCGTTGCTCGGCATTTTGGTACATACTGCGAAACTTGATCATCTTAAAGCGTTGGCCATTCTCACCAATGCGCTCTTGTGAAAAGAAGATCGATCCAGGTGACTCTAGTTTGATCAGCAGGGCAATCAGCAACATCAGTGGGGAGAGCAAGACTAGCAGGATCAGGCTGGCACCAATATCGAAGATCCGCTTGAGAATGCGCTGCGACTCGGTGAGAGCCGACTCACGCAGTGAGATGAGCGGGATACCGCCCACCGTCTCAACCGAGGTGCGGGCAAAGGCCAGATCAAGGATGCCGGGCATCATATGCACCATCACCGGCTGCTGAATCAGATCGAGCGAGAGTTGGGCGATCCGATTATGCTGCTGTGCGGGCAAGGCAAATATCACCTCATCAATGCACTCTTCGGCAACAATCCGGGTGGTATCGGCAATAGTGCCAAAGCATGGCACTGCAGAGGGAGCGTCATGGGCATCGCTGGTGTATCCCACCACCACCACCCCACCCCATGGGCGCTGGGCAAACTCGTCGGACAGTCGCTCCGCCGTGGTCAGTTCACCAACGACGAGGGTGCGGCGTTGCCAGTTGGTACGGTAGCGGAAGCGCACATAGGAACGCACGGCGAGATGAAAAGCGAGCAGACAGCTGATGTCAAAAATGACAAAGGAGAGAAACTGGAGCCGCGAGACATCGCGGAATGAGAGGTAGAGCATGCCGGCGAAGCTTGCCGAACTAAGTATCACTGAGGCCAGGAGTCGTCCAATGGCCTCAA
>JBAXMH010000005.1:0-41365 GCA_037134395.1 Chloroflexales bacterium | reverse complement strand
GGTGCCCTGGCCCGCAGCTTCAACCAACTTGCCGAGAATCTGTCCGAGCAAGAGGCCGAACTGAAGCGCTACGCCACTAACCTGGAGCAACTGGTCGAAGCCCGTACCGAGGAACTCTCCCGCTCGAATGCCGAGCTTGAACAGTTCGCCTACGTCGCCTCGCACGATCTCCAGGAGCCGCTACGCATGATTTCGAGCTATACCCAATTGCTGTCGCGGCGCTACCACGGGAAACTCGACTCCGATGCCGATGAGTTTATCGCCTACGCGGTGGACGGCGCAACCCGGATGCAGAAGCTGATTAACGATCTGCTGGCCTACTCGCGGGTGGGTACGCGAGGCAAGCTCTTTGCACACGTTGATTGTGGAGCAATCGTGGAGCATGTTCTGGCGAACCTGTCACTGGTCATCGAGGAGAGCGGAGCCCAGGTAACCTGTACCGCGCTGCCGGTGCTAACCGGCGATGATTCCCAACTCTCTCAGCTCTTCCAAAACCTGATCGGCAATGCGCTGAAGTTTCGCGGCGCAAACCCGCCACACGTACACATTGCGGCGGAGCGGCGTGGTGAGGAGTGGTTTTTCTCGGTGTGTGATAACGGGATCGGTATCGAGACAACCTACTTTGAACGGATCTTCGTGATCTTCCAGCGCTTGCATACCCGTGACCAGTACCCCGGCACGGGTATTGGCCTGGCCATTTGTAAGAAAATTGTGAACCGCCACGGCGGGCGAATCTGGGTTGAGTCAGCGTATGGCCAGGGAACAACCTTCTTGTTTACACTCGCCGCAGATGGAAAAAATAGGGAAAGGGGAGAGAAATAGTATGAACCACGCACCTATTGAAATTCTATTGGTAGAAGACAACCCCGGTGATGTGCGGCTGACAAAAGAGGCGCTCCGTGAGTCTAAGGTGAGTACGAGGATGCACGTCGTCCTCGACGGTGTCCAGGCTCTGGCCTTCCTGCACCGCGAGGGAGAATACGCCACGATGCCACGTCCCGATCTGATTCTGCTTGACCTCAACCTGCCTAAGAAGAGCGGTCGTGAGGTGCTGGCGGAGATCAAGGGCAATGAGGACCTCCGGCGCATCCCGGTGGTGATCTTAACCACCTCGCAGGCCGAGCAGGATATTATCGAGACGTATAACCTCCATGCCAACGCCTACGTGAACAAGCCGGTTGATCTCGATCAGTTTATCAAGGTCGTCAAATCAATTGAGGACTTCTGGTTCGAGATTGTGCGTCTGCCGAACGGCGTTTCCTAGCAACTTAGATAAGGTTTCAGAGTAGCCTATTTTACTTTACACTCTTGATACGCCCTACCCCCCTGGCCCCCCGCAAGCGGGGGGGGATAACGCATTATCCCCCCCCGCTTGCGGGGGGGCTAGGGGAGGAACTATAAAGTATCTACGAACCTTGTCTTAACTTAATAACGCGGTGATCTCATGGAACCTGAACCTCTCCACATTCTGCTGATTGAAGATAACCCCGGCGATGCACGGTTGATCCGTGAACTGCTGATTGATGCCGCGTATCAGCTTGACATCGCTGGGCGGCTATCCGATGCCCTTGATCGACTGGCCCACAGCGATTTCGCCGCTATTTTGCTTGACCTCTCGTTACCCGACAGTTATGGCCTGGATACGGTCGTGCGGATCAGCACCGCATCGGCTGCCCCGGTGATTGTGCTGACGGGCATGAATGATGAAGACCTTGCTCTTAGCGCGGTGCGGGCGGGGGCGCAGGATTATCTGATCAAGGGCGAGGTGACGACATCACTGCTCTCACGAGCAATCCGCTACGCGATCGAGCGTCACCGCAGTGCGACAGAGGCGCGTCTACATGTTGCTGTCTTCAGTTCGATTTCGGAGGGCATTCTGATCACCGATGTCGGTGCGCGAATTGTGGCGGTCAACCCGGCGGTGACGCATATCACCGGCTACGAGGAGTCGGATCTGATTGGGAATAACCCGCGCATCCTCCAGTCAGGGCATCACGACCCACTCTTCTACCAATCCATGTGGGAGGGTCTGGTCTCTGACGGGTACTGGCAGGGTGAGATGTGGAACCGCCGCAAAACGGGCGAAATCTACCTTCAGCGGCTGACGATCAACGCGGTGCGCAACAGTGTGGGCCAAATCACCCACTACGTCAGTGTCGTCATGGACATCACGCTCCAGAAGCAGGCCGAGGATCAACTCTTCTTCCGGGCCACCCACGATGCCCTGACCGGACTGCCGAATCGCGATCACTTCCACGGTCGCCTCTCCCACGCGGTTGCCCGCTGCCGACGTGACGGCGGGATGCTGGCCGTGATGATGATCGATCTGAACCGCTTCAAGCAGATCAACGATACGCTCGGCCACAGTAGCGGGGATGTCGTCCTTCAGACGACGGCGCAGCGTATGCTCAAGAGTGTGCGTAAAACGGATCTGGTAGCCCGGCTAGGCGGCGATGAGTTTGTGATTGTTCTTGAGCAGGTCTCAAATATTGAGACGTGTACCCGCGTTGCCGAGATGGTGACCACCGCTATCGCCGAGCCAATTATCTTTGACGACCATCCCTGGGAGATCGGTGCCAGCATCGGCATCAGTATGTGCCCACGCGACGGGTATGTCGTTGATAGGCTGATCGAATCTGCCGACGAGGCGATGTATCGCGCCAAGCAGAGCGGGACGGCGTATATCTTCTTCGGCGCGGCCATTACATAAGGGGGACGATGGCTGTACCATCGTCCCCCTTATGATTCGTCCCTAGTCTACATGAATGACGATCTGGCGAGGCTTGACTTCCTCAGCCTTCGGCACAATCAGATGCAGAATTCCGTGCTCTAGCTTAGCCTCAATCGCGTCGCCCTTCACAATCGTGGGGAAAGTGATGGTGCGGCTGAAGCGACCGTAGCGGCGCTCCATTCGATGATAATTGCGCTCCTTCTTCTCATCATCCTGCTTCACCTCACCAGCGATGGTTAACACGCCGTTCTCAAAGGTTAGCTTCACATCCTCAGCCTTCATCCCCGGAACGGTCACCTCCACGAGATAAGAATCGGGAGTCTCGCTCAAATTGAGGGCAGGGACGAAATCACGACCGCTCTGCGCCATCGGGATGCCCGGAACCAAGCTCTCCTCGAAGAGCAGACTCACCGCATCGCGCAGGCTTATCGCGTCCTGAAACGGATCCCAACGAGTGATCGTTGCCATATGCTCTCCTCCTTGTCCTGTCTATGTCGTCTATCTTTACTGCTACATTCCCTTGCGGGTATAGTCACAGTATAGGAGGAGAATGTTAGATAAGCGTCGAATTGGTATTAGAGGAATGTATGTGTCACGGCCCCACCGGAAACTGGGCTGCGCCGTTGCGTGAGACGTTATTGCCGCCGACGATCCCACTGTCAACCAGCACATTGCCGTAGAAGTCGGTGACACGGAAGGTGTATGGTCCTGGCCCCATACCGCTGCTCTCCACAAAGTAGTTATAATCAAGCCGAGCAACAGTCACCCACGCACCCTGGCCGTTCTGATACTCCAACTTAGTGATCGGGTTGCGATGATTGCGGATCTGCACCGCTGTCCACCACTGGTTACTGCCATCCTTGAAGTGGTAGGCAATTGGCCCGCTCAGGTTTGGGCTGGCGATCCGCCATGTGATCGCCACCCGACCAAGATTATGATCGGCGATCATATCGAAGGCCGTGGGGCTGAGGTCGAGATGACCAGCCGCGCAGCCGGTGGTGGGGTTCACCGGCGCATCAGGCACATCAGGACACTTATCAACAATCCGCACGGTGATTGTCCCCTTCGGCCCGGTGACCTCCGCATACGCTCCGCAGTAGGCCGCCGGCTGAGGATCGCTATAATCCAGGTAGCTGATCGCAGCAACCATCAGGTCACCGGGGATAGCGTCGAAGGTACAGTTGCCGGTGCCGTCGGCGGTGGTGTAATAGGTGGCCTGCCCTCTGTGCAGCGGGTTCTGCGTCGCTGTTGTGGTAGTAACAATGAACGGCAGGTAAACAACAGTATTGCTCGGTGCGGCAGTGACGAAAGTCCTGCTCAGGCCAATGAGGGCAATAATGGTGATGGAAGCGAGAGCTTGCAGATGCAGAGATCTCATGGGTATCCTTCCGGTTGACGTGTGTTGAAGCGGCATTGTACCATCACGCTCTCCCGATTACTAAAAAAACTATAGTGACTAGGAATATTGACGAGTGACGACGTTCGGCGTATGCTAGACTTTCGCTACACATTGACCCAGAGGACGTCATTCATGAGCGACAGCCGGCAATATCCGACCATCATTCTCGCGGGATCTGACCCGACATGGATGTTCGATATGCAGCAACATCTGCGTACCGTCGTTGGCTGGGACTACGATCTGTTACTTACCTTCTCGGTTCGCCAGGCCATGCGCTATGTGACAGAGCGCCAGGTGTGCTTGCTGATCACCGAGGCAACCTTCATGCGCCGCGCCGAGGGTAACGGTGCCGATCTGGTTCGGCGCGCCCGCGAGTACGCCGCCACAATTCAGGTGCTGATGATCCATGATGGAACCGTGCCAACGTCTCCCGATATTGCTTATGCCCTAGAGCGTAAGGCATCCTCTGAGCAGACTCTCTCGATCCTCAGTTCTATCTTCGCATCGCACGCACTGGGGCGATCGGCGGATCTCTCTTCATCACGTTAGGCAGATTGCAGATACTTTACAGTTCTCCCCCCCTAGCCCCCCCGCAAGCGGGGGGGAACCACCAATGCGTTGTCCCCCCCCGCTTGCGGGGGGCTAGGGGGGTAATCCAAACTACAACTGTAGTACGGCTATCGGCTATTTTCCTAAGAACCTCCTTCATATCTTAATGTGAGTTGATTATGTCAACCGAGACCATCATTGCGGCGGAGCAGCAGTTCACCTCTGGGCTCTACCCAAAACGCCCGGTCACCATTGTGCGCGGCGAGGGTGCCCGGCTCTACGATGCCGAAGGGCGCATGTTTATTGATTGCGTGGGCGGCCAGGGTGCGGCGAACCTCGGCCACTGCCACCCCGCCGTGGTGGCCGCCGTTCAGTCCCAGGCCACCCGGCTGATGAGCTGCCCTGAGATTTTTTATAACGACGAACGGGCAGCCTACCTCCAGGAGTTGGCGGCAGCGTTGCCCTTCCCAGCGCGAATTTTTCTCTGCAACAGCGGAGCCGAGGCCGTTGAGGCCGGTCTCAAGTTCGCCCGATTGCTCAGCGGTCGCACACAGATCATCGCCACGAAGCGTGCCTTTCACGGGCGCACGATGGGCGCGCTCAGCGCCACCTGGGAACCCAAGTACCGCGAGCCTTTCCTGCCCCTGGTTCCCGATTTCACCCACGTACCCTACGGCGACGCCGAGGATCTGGCCGAGGCGGTGAGTGAGCAAACGGCGGCGGTGCTGCTGGAGCCGGTACAGGGCGAGGGCGGCGTGCGTCCGGCCCCGACAGGCTACCTGGAGGCTGCCCGCCGAATCTGTGATGAGCGCGGTGCCCTGCTACTGCTCGACGAAGTGCAGACCGGATTCGGGCGCACGGGCCGACTCTTCGCCTGTGAACATAGCGGCGTCGCACCCGACATCCTCATCCTAGCCAAGAGTATCGCTGCGGGATTGCCCATGGGCGCGGTGGCCATTCATGCTCGCCACGGTGCCCTACCCGGCGGAGCCCACGGCACCACCTTTGGCGGAAACCCGCTGCTCTGCGCCGCTGCCCGCGCCACCCTGCGCTCCTACCTTCAAGACGACATCCCGCGTCAGGCTGCGGAGAAGGGTGCGTGGCTGATCGAGCGACTCACCGCCCTCAAACTGCCCGTTGTCCGCGAGGTGCGCGGACTCGGCCTGCTCGTCGGCCTGGAGCTGAAGAATCGCGTCCAGCCGTACCTCACCGCCCTGATGGAGCGCGGCATCCTGGCCCTGCCCGCCGGTCCCACTGTCCTGCGCCTGCTGCCGCCCCTGGTGATCTCCTACGAAGATCTGGAAACGGTGGTTGATACGATCAGGGACGTGTTGAATCCACCAACACACAACGCGCATGCATAAAATCGGTGTCATTGACCTGGGATCAAATACAACGCGCCTAATCGTGATAAGCTACGAGCTAGGGAGTTGCTTCCGGCTCACCGATGAGGTCAGCGAGACGGTGCGCCTCGCCGAGGGCGTGGGCGACGGTCGCACGCTCCAGGCGCGGCCCATCCACCGCGCCGTCGAGGCGCTCTCGATGTTCGAGCGTTTCTGTCGCAATACCGGGGTCGAGCAGATTATTGCCGTTGGTACCAGCGCCATCCGCGAGGCCAAAAATCAGGAGGCGTTTTGGCAGGCATTACATCGAGCTACAAGCATTGATTTGCGCATTATCAGCGCCGAGGAGGAGGCGTACTTCGGCTACCTTGGCACGATCAACGCCCTGGCGATTAGCGACGGGTATATTTTTGATACCGGCGGCGGCTCGACCCAGGTCTGCGCTGTGCGCAACCGACGGCTCTTGCGCAGTTTTTCGGCCCAGGCCGGTGTGCTGCGCTTCACCGAACGTTATGTCACGTCCGATCCGATCAGCAAGAGCGATATGCGCAACCTGCGCGATGGTGTCCGCCGCGCCTTCGCCGATCTCACCTGGATACGCGCCGGGGCCGGACTTCAGCTCGCCGGTATGGGCGGCACCCTGCGCACTCTGGCCCGCATTGACCAGAAGCAGCGGAACTATCCCCTTGACCGGCTCCACGGCTACGTTCTCTCACGCGCCGCCGTCACAGGCATGGTCGAACAGTTGGCCGGGCGCAGCCGCCGCGAGCGTGAGTCAATCCCCGGCCTCAAGTCCGACCGCGCCGATGTCACCCTGGCCGGCGCGGTCATTGTTGACCAAATGATGGAGCAGGGCGGGTTTAACGAGTTGCTGGTGAGCGGCCAGGGCGTCCGCGAGGGACTCTTCTACCAGCACTTCCTGAGTCCTTCCGACCCGCCGATCTTCCCGAATCAGCGAGCGTTTAGCGTGATGAGTCTAGCTCATCTCCACGACTATGAGCAGAACCACTGCACGAGGGTGGCGGAACTCTGCCTTTCGATGTTCGACCAGCTCGCCCCGCTGCATCTCTACGGAGCCTGGGAGCGCGAACTGCTTGGTTACGCCGCCCTCATCCACGACATCGGCGTGCAGGTGGGCTACTACGACCACCATAAGCACTCGTCCTACCTCGTGTTCAACGCCACCCTGCTCGGTTTCTCCCACCGCGAGATCGTCATCCTGGCCAGCCTGGTACGTAATCATCGTAAGGGTCAGGCCGACCTGTCGGAGTTCGCGCAGATCCTCCAGCCCGACGATGAACTGCGCATTGCTCGCCTGAGCTCTATCCTACGCATCGCTGAATACCTGGAGCGGAGCAAGAGTCAGGTGGTGCGCTCTATTCGCGTCAATCCTGCCGAAGACCCGCTCCGCATCATTGTCCACGCCGATGGCGACCCCAGCGTAGAGATCTGGGATGCCAACCGCCGCGCTGGACTGATGAAAAAGGCGTTCGGTCGTCCCGTCGAGATTATTGCCGCACGGTAGGGCTAAAGCATTGGAACTGGCGTATGCGCCAGTTCCAATGCTTTAGCCGCAGATTACGTAAGGATAACGATGGAAGATCTATCGTGGATTGATCGACAAGCGTACCCTTTCACGTCGCACTATCTTGACGTTGACGCCGGGCGCATGCATTATGTTGACGAGGGACGTGGGCCAACGATCCTCATGGTGCATGGCAATCCAACATGGTCTTTTTTGTATCGGCACCTTATCACTCATCTTTGCCCAACATACCGCTGCGTTGCGCCCGACCATATCGGATTTGGCTTATCGGACAAGCCACCGGGCTGGACGTATCACCCTGCTGATCACGCACGGAACCTCGCAAACCTCATTAATCAGCTCGACTTGCGGGATCTTACGCTTGTCATGCAGGACTGGGGCGGGCCGATTGGGCTTTCGTATGCGCTCCAGCATCTTACGAATATCCGAAGGCTGATTATCCTGAATACGTGGTGCTGGCCCGTCAACCGTGACCCGTATTACATCGCATTTAGCGCGATCATGGGCGGCAGCATAGGGCGTTTCCTGATCCGTCGCTATAACTATTTTGCGGGCGGGATGATGCGGCAGTGGTTTGGAGATCGCACCAAACTTACACCGCACATTCACCAGCACTACCTTCGCCCACTTGCCCAGCCAGCGGATCGAACGGGCTGCATGGTGTTCCCAAAACAGATCGTTGGCGCTACGCCGTGGCTAGACGACCTGTGGAAGCAACGGAGCGCATTACAGCAACTGCCAACGCTGATTGTCTGGGGCATGAAAGACATCGCATTTCGGCGTCAAGAACTGGCGCGCTGGGAGTCGCTGTTTCCCAAGGCGACGGTCGTCAGGCTCGCCTCGGCTGGACATTTTGTGCAAGAGGAAGCGCCGCTAGAGGTGAATAGCGCGGTAGCGCAATTCCTGAAGGGATAGGAGTCGGCTCTGCCGTGTTATAATGGCCCGCAATCGAATCACATGGGAGCCTGTGTAGAATGAGTGTGGACACCACCCCCGAGCAGCGCGGCGAGAAGAATCCCGGCCTGCCGCAGCCGTCACTGATCCAGCGTGCTATCACATCCCTCTCTCAGGTGCGCTGGGGCGAGACTCTGCTGATTGCCCTAGCGATGTCTGTCGCCTGGTGCGGGCTCTTCCTGGCCAATGGTATTGTTCAGATTCTTGCCGGGGTCGTCCCGGTGATGGCCGGACTCTACCTCGGTCGGCGCATTAAGGATAATTACCTGGCCCACGGGCTAGTGCTTGGTTTCGCGGGTTTCCTCTTCGGACTGATTGCTGTGGCTGCTTACGGGTACCTTGGCAGCCTGGGTATCGTCCTGATGCCGATGTTACCGATCGCCGATAAGACGACTGAGCAGGCTACGTTTGGCTCGTTGCTCCTCTATTACTGCACCTACTCGATCTTCGCTATTATCCCCTTCCCTGCCTTTGGTACGGTGATGGCCGGGCGCACCGAGCAGCGCAACCGTGATCTCAGCAAAGAAGTTGAGGATCGCGGCGGTCGCCTGGAGCGTCCCGGCGTTATCCGCACCCTCGACGACCTGCGCGGGCTCTCGCTGCCTCAGCTTGGTTCTTATGTCTCAGCCGTCTACAAAAAGAAGGGCTTTGAGTTTAAGGACTACCGCTTCACCGACAAAGATAAGCACCTCGATATCGAGATGACCTACAACGGTGAACTCTACATGATGCGGCTCTCGGTGGCCGATAAGGTGCGCCCTGGCACGCTTGAAAGCCTGATTCAAGATATGCGCCGCCGCGAGATCACCAAGGGCCTTGTGATCACCTCTACCGAGTTTACCCCCGATACCCTCAAGGCTGCCTCCAGCAAGCGCACTATCGTCACCATTGACGGCCAGACCCTCTTCGATATCGCTGAGTCATAACCCGTTAACAGAGGATCTATGAAGATTGATCTCACAGGCCGCGTCGCCCTGGTCACCGGGGGCGGGCGCGGCATTGGACGGGCAATCGCCCTTGCTCTCGCCAGCGCCGGTGCGACGACGGTGATCAACTACCGTGGCAATAGCACCGCCGCTGAAGATACCGTGGCCGCAATCACGGCAACCGGCGGCAGTGCCCAGGCCATTCAGGCCGATGTGAGCCAGGCCGCCGATGTTGAGCGCCTCTTCAAAATGACCCTCGATGTCCACGGGCGCCTCGATGTGCTGGTGAACAACGCCGGGATTACCCGCGATACCCTGCTGCTGCGCATGAAGGAGGACGACTTCGACCAGGTGATTAACACCAACCTGCGCGGGGTTTTCCTCTGTACCAAGGCTGCGTTTCGGCCTATGAGCAAACAGCGCAGCGGGCGGATTATCAACATCAGTTCGGTGATTGGTCTGATTGGCAACGCGGGCCAGGCCAACTATGCCGCCGCCAAGGCCGGTATCATCGGTTTCACCAAGTCTACTGCCCGCGAGATGGCTCCGCGCAACATTACCGTCAATGCTATCGCCCCCGGATTCATTGATACCGAAATGACCAGCATCCTCGGCGATGCAACCCGCAAGGCCATCCTAGAGAATATTCCCCTCGGTCGCCTCGGCCAACCTGAGGAGGTTGCCGCACTGGCATGTTTTCTCGCCTCCGATGCCGCTGCCTATATCACCGGGCAAACCCTCGCGATTGATGGCGGTATGGTGATGTCGTGACGCCGACACCGACGCCGACATAGGCGCAGCAGGTGCCCTTGTCGCAGAGCGACAAGGGCACCTGCTGCGCCCCCGCAACGATGGCAACATTACGTTATGTTAAATAAAGTACTCATCGCCAACCGTGGCGAGATCGCAGTCCGCATCGTGCGGGCTTGCCAGGAGCTAGGCATCCGCACTGTTGCCGCATTCAGCGAGGCCGACCGCGACTCGCTGGCGGTACGCCTGGCCGATGAGGCGGTTTGCATCGGGCCGGCGGCGGCGGCACGATCATACCTCAACCCTCCCGCCCTGATCAGCGCGGCCCTGATCTCGGGATGCGACGCTATCCACCCTGGCTACGGTTTCCTTTCGGAGAACCCGTATTTCGCTGAGATGTGCGCCGACTGCAAGCTGATCTTCATTGGCCCGAACGCCGAGACGATCCGGCTCATGGGCGATAAATCCATTGGTCGCCAGACCATGCGCGCCGCTGGAGTGCCGATCATCCCTGGCTCCGAGGGTGAGTTGCACTCGGTTGAGGAAGCGATTGATCTCGCTCGCCAGATTGGCTACCCTGTCCTGCTCAAGCCCAGCGCGGGCGGCGGCGGGCGCGGCATGCGCGTGGCCAACGACGAGAATGATCTGCTGCGCGCCTACCCCACCGCCCGCGCCGAGGCCGAGAACGCCTTCGGTCGTGGCGACCTCATTCTGGAAAAATATCTGCCCTCGGTGCGCCATATCGAGATCCAGGTTCTCGCCGACGCCTACGGCCACGCCATCCACCTCGGCGAGCGCGATTGCTCCGCCCAGCGACGTCACCAGAAGATCCTTGAAGAATCGCCCTCGCCGGTGGTTAATGCCGAGTTGCGCGCCCGTATGGGCAATGACGCCCTGCGCGGCATTCAGTCCATTGGCTATCTTAATGCCGGGACACTTGAATTTCTGATGAATCCTGAGGGCAACTACTACTTCATCGAAATGAATACCCGCATCCAGGTCGAACATCCCGTCACCGAACTCGTCACCAACACCGACTTACTGCGCTGGCAGTTGCTGATCGCTGCAGGCGAACGCTTGACGCTCCAGCAGAATGATATTAGAATAGCTCGGCACGCGGTTGAGTGTCGTATTAACGCGGAAGATCCTGAGCGGGACTTTCTGCCTGCCGGTGGCGAGATTGAGTTCTTCCTACCACCCGGTGGCCCTGGGGTACGGGTCGACTCGCACCTGTACGCTGGCTACACACCGCCGGGAAATTACGACTCGCTTCTGGCGAAGATCATTACATATGGGGATACTCGCGACGATGCCCTGAACCGGATGCGCCGCGCCCTGAACGAGTGTATCATCACCGGGATCAAGACGACGATTCCGTTTCAACTGCGCCTGATTGATGATCCGGCCTTCCGCGCCGGGAATATCTCGACGAGTTACGTCCCGGAGTTGCTCCAGCGCTGGAAGGTAGAGCGCGCTGCGACGAGATCGTAGTCGGCGGGCGCACAGGTAGACCGTTGGATTGCTGCTTAACAAATGATACCGCAGCACCTAGGGAGGTTGGCCGTGGCTAGTCTGCGCCACCGGGTGCGTATCGCGGCGCTCCAGATCCTCTTTGAGGTTGACGCCACCGACCACCCACTTGATGTGGTCTACGAGCGCTGTATTGCTGAAGAAGAGCTCACCGCAGATGGTGAACGGTTTCTCGACCGGATTGTCTTCGGCTGTTGGGAACATCGCTCCTCTATTGATGGGATCATTGAGGGTGCTGCGCCAAATTGGCCCGTCACCCAAATGCCCGGCATAGATAAGGCAATCCTACGGATCGCGCTCTTCGAACTGCTGATTGATGAGGTCGAACGGACTCCGGTCAAAGCTGTGATCAATGAGGCGGTTGAGCTTGCCAAGCACTTCGGCAGCGATAACTCAAGCCGCTTTGTCAACGGGGTACTTGGCACCGTGGTGAGCCGCTACCGCCCCGGTGAGGATGATCAGCTCGCCAGTGATGGCGATGCGTGAGCAGGGTCAGCTCTCTTGGTTCTGCCCTGCCAAAAGCGACGTCGCTCGTCGCGGCAGCGAACACATAGACTCTCGTAGTATGAAAGGTAGATAGTTCATGGCTTCTCAGGAGATCCAGGATCGCCTACGCAAAATCGTCGCCGAGCAACTCGGCGCTGATGAGGTTAAGGTTGTTCCCAGTGCCCACTTCACCGATGATCTGAATGCCGACTCGCTTGACCTCGTTGAGCTGATCATGGCCCTCGAAGAAGAGTTTGGCATCGAGATCCCCGACGATGATGCCGAAAAGATCGTCACAGTTGCCGACGCCCTGAAGTATCTGGACGATCACGCGCCCGAGGGCGAGTAACCCTTCCCAGACATTCGTCAGACCCCTCTCCTCCTCATCATCAGACGTGGAGGAGGGGGGTTCTGTTGTAAGCTACCCACCGCTAAAGCTGGTGGACTTTACCCTGGCGCTACCAGTCCCGTTCTTCGACTGACATCCGGGTAGTATGGCCTGCTTACGGAGGCCCTGCCGGGCGAACCCGGCAGCGACTGCCTATGCCGAAGCATACGACCGTGAACCTTTTACCCACCGGAGGTTTCCCCGATGGAACCTGCAAGGCTCAGGTAGAAACGTGCGTGAAACCGTGTCCACCGACGAATCGGCTGTGTGCCTTCTGCACGATAGGGACAGTCCCCTACACGCACAATTGTACCATAATCAGCGGCTTAGCGCAACCCAATGGGCTAAAGCTCGTGGGAGGAGCGCCTAAAGGCAGGCATTCTATGATCAAGATGTCGAGAACCTCGCACGAATATCGTCTAACCATATCGGTGACAAGATACCACTCTGCACTAGCCAATCTGAGCGGGTAACGCAATGGAGATCTTCAACGTCAGTATCCCCGAGCTTATCCTGATCGCCGGGCTGGCTCTGGTGGTTTTTGGCCCCGAGCGCCTGCCGGAGATTGGACGATTTCTGGGCAAGCAGGTGGCCAAGTTGCTGGCCTGGCAGCAGAACTCGCCTGAGCTACAGATGCTCAACGAAGTGCGTGGTGAATTTGAGTCCGAGATCGCTAGTCTGCGCGATGAGCTTGTCCGTACCCGTAAGCAGTTCGATGTCTCGAAAGATATGACGGCGATTAGGGATGAACTGCGGCCCATGCTCGATCTGCGCGGCAGTCTGAACGGAGCCATTCAGGCCACCGCTGCCACGGGCGCGGAACCGAGTAGCATCCCACCTCCTCCCGCCGAAGATCCCGCCGTGGCTCCACCACCGCCCCCCGCAGGAGCGTCCCCGACCCTTATTCCCACACCCGCCAGCCAGACCGTGCCAGCAGCGGTACGACCCATGAAGCCTGTTGCCACTGAGCCGACGAGTGTTCTGGCCGCGCCACTCCCACCCGCCGATGCACAGCTCACCCAGCGCCTCCAGCAGATCGCATGCGATCTCCAGGCTCTGATGACCGAACTCCAGGTAAGTGGGCAGCTTCGCCCCGATTGGCAGCCGCCTTCTCAGACGCCTGAACAGGAGGCGGTTGTATCGTGATCACTCAGCAACCAACCTCGTCTACAGGCACGCCACCTGAAAACAAAGAAGATAACGTTGCCATGACCCTGATCGAGCACCTCGTCGAGTTGCGCGGTCGGTTAGTCAAGGCGATGATGGGTGTGCTACTCGGCTTGATCGTTGGTGTCTACGTTGTCACCGGGCCACCACATTTGGTTGATATTATTATCACCACCTTCGCCCCAATCAACCCGAGCTATGCCCCCGTTCAGTCGGTGGGGACCACCGAGACCTTCACCAGCTATATGAGCGCCGCCCTTACGGTGGGGATCATCATAGGCATGCCGGTGATTGTTTACCAACTGCTCGCCTTCATTGTACCGGGGCTGACGAACAAAGAGCGCCGACTGATCTATCTCTCGCTGCCCTTCGTGACCGCCTTTTTCCTCAGCGGGATCGTCTTTGGCTGGTTTATCACTGTACCCACGGCGATCAAATTCCTGATCGGATTCTCTGACTCACAGTTTATCCAGAACCAGCCCTCGCTCTCCGATTTCCTGGGCACGGTCACCAGCCTGCTGCTGATCAACGGCGTGGTCTTCGAGCTGCCAATCATTATCTACATCCTCGCCTTCCTTGGCGTCGTCTCTGCACAGCAGCTTAGCTCCTTCCGTCGTTTTGCCATCGTGATCGTGGTGATCGCCGCCGCCGTGATCACGCCCACCGGCGACCCGATCAACCTTATGCTGCTGGCCATCCCCATGTATCTGCTCTACGAGGTAGGCGTGATTATGGCCCGCTTTGCGCCCAAGCGAAACTAACCAGGGTTGCAACTTCCTGCGCTATCAGATATACTGTCGGGCGGTGTTTTGGGCACCTCTGCCCATCTGCTACCGGGGCCACACCAAATCTAGCGTAAAGGGGGTGAGCAGAACGAACGGTGAGAAGCGTCATCGGGCTGGGGCGTTACCCCGCGCCAGTTCCAGGCCCGAGCCTAGCGGCGATGCTGCAGTGGTATGCCGATTACCGATCGTGCAGAGCGATGAAAGTTGAGCGTCGTGACGGTGAGACAGTCGAGCAACTGATCCGCCGATTTAATAAGGGCGTCGTCTCCGAGCGCATCACGAAGACCTTCCGTGAGAAGATGCACTTCGTGTCGAAGAGCGAGCAGCGCAAAGAGAAGCGCCGCCGCGCTGAGCGGAACCGGCGTAAGAAGATCTCGAAGGGCTTCTAGAACGGTAGAACAGAACGGCATGGGTCGGTGGGCAGTGCTCACCCCCGTGCCGTTTTGTTGTGTGTCCGGCTCATATGCGGACTGCATCTCCCTTTGATCGCCATGCTATAATGCTTTTCTATCTAGAGATAAGGGTAATTGGTTCATATGTTTGATAAACTCAAAAGTGTCGCCGCCCGTTACGACGAGCTTGGCGAACTGATGTCTCACATCGAGGTGGTTCACAACTTGGCTCTGCTCCAGCAATATGCTCGTGAGCAAAGTGATCTTGAGCCCATCGTCAGCGCCTACCGAGCCTATATGCAGGCTAAGCAGGCCGCCGACGAGGCCCATACGATGTTTAATGAGAACAGCGGCGATGCCGAACTGCGCGAGATGGCTCAGGAGGAACTGGAGAGCCAGCGGGCGATCCTCTCTCGGCTTGAAGAAGAGATCAAGCTGTTGCTCCTTCCGCGTGACCCGAACGACGCCAAGGATGTGATCATCGAGATCCGTCAGGGCGAAGGTGGTGATGAGGCGGCCCTTTTTGCCGCCGACCTCTACCGCATGTACGTGCGCTATGCCGAGCTACGTGGCTGGAAGGTAGAGCTTGATAGCGTGACTGATAACGGTATCGGTGGGTTCAAAGAGGCCGTGTTTGAGATCCGTGGCGAAAACGCCTATAGCCAACTCAAATACGAGGGCGGAGTCCACCGGGTGCAGCGGGTTCCCGCCACCGAAGCCCGTGGGCGTATCCACACCTCCACCGCCACTGTCGCCGTTATGCCCGAGGTGGAACCGACAGTAATTGACATCAAGGATGAGGATGTCCGCACCGATGTGTTCCGTAGCGGTGGCCACGGTGGCCAGGGTGTGAACACGACCGACTCGGCGGTGCGCGTGGTGTACAAGGGTGGCACCCCCGCCGAAATCGTCGTGACCTGCCAGGATGGGCGATCACAGATCAAGAACCGCGAGAAGGCCATGTCGGTGCTGCGAGCCAAACTCTATGCCCGCGAGCAGGAGAAGCAGCAGCGTGAGCAGGGTGCCTCGCGCCTCGCCCAGGTTGGCACCGGCGAGCGCGCCGAGAAGATCCGCACCTACAATTTTCCGCAGGATCGCATCACCGACCACCGGATCGGCCAGAGTTTCTCGAACCTGCCAGGCGTCCTTGCTGGCTCACTGGATAAGATCATCAACGCCCTGATTGTCTACGACAACGCCGAGCGTCTCCAGGCGTCGGGCATTGCCTAACCGAGCCACTCTATCCCTTCATTGCAGAACACACCAATCTACGGGGAGATAGCGACAGCGCTATGTCCCCTTTTTGCCCCCACCATGATGTACGAGCTACACTCGTAATAGCCTGTGGACGACAAGGTTCAAGGAGCATCGCCGTGCTAACCCCCGAGCTCGACGAGTTTATTGTGCGGATGCCGAAGGTGGAACTGCACATTCATTTGGAGGGTGCGATTGCACCACGAACGCTGCTTGAACTCGCCCACCAGAATGGTATTGAGTTGCCCGCCCGCGATCTCGCGGGGGTTGAACAACTTTTCCGATACCGTAACTTCGGCGAATTTCTCACCGTGTTCATGGCGATGACTCGGGCCATCGTGCGCGGCGAGGATTTTGCGCGCTTGGCCTACGAGATTGGTCTCGATCTGGCCGCACAGCAGGTCTGCTACGCCGAGGTCATGATCTCGCCAATGCAGCACATCCGACGCGGCATGGATCTCTACGAGGCGATTGCCGGTGCCGCCGAGGGTTTTGCCCGAGTTGAGCGCGAGACAGGGACTCGCTGCCGCATCGCCCTCGACTACGGGCGTCAATACGGGCCAGATCTGGCTTGGCACGTCCTGGATGTGGCCCGCAAGGCCCAGCCCCTTGGTGTCGTCGGCTGGTCAATTGGCGGCAATGAGATTGGCTACCCTCCCGAACCCTTCACGGAAATCTTCGCTGCCGCCCGTGCGGCGAATTTTGGCCTGATGGCCCACGCTGGCGAGGTTGTGGGTTCCCAGAGCGTCTGGGGGGCAATTGAGAGCCTTGGGGCGGTACGACTCGGCCACGGCATTCGCAGCATTGATGACCCAAACCTGCTCGTTGAACTGGTTCGGCGCGGCGTCGTCCTCGATGTCTGTCCCAGCAGCAACCTACACACCGGCGCAGTGGCATCGTGGGCTGAACACCCCCTGCGCACGCTCTACGACGCCGGGGTGCTGGTGACGATCAACTCAGACGACCCGACCTTCTTTCATACCACGATCACCGAAGAGTATCGCCGAGCGGTGACCCACTTTGACTTCAACGCCGACGACCTCACGGCGATGACGCTCAACGCCGCTCGTGCGACCTTCCTGCCTCCCGCCGAGCGCACCGCCCTCTGCACCCGTGTTGATGCAGGGATCTCCGCCCTACGCCGTGAGCTTGGCGTTTGACAAACAGCGTCCGCACGTCTATAATGCCGTGCGTGTGAGCCCAGGTGGCGGAATTGGCAGACGCGCTAGGTTGAGGGCCTAGTGAACTAACCACGTTCGTAAGGGTTCAAGTCCCTTCCTGGGCACCATCATTATTTTCCGGGGGCGATTAGCTCAGTTGGTAGAGCACCTCGCTTACACCGAGGCTGTCGGCGGTTCGAGTCCGTTATCGCCCACCAGCACACAGATGGGCAAGCGCGGTCGCAGATCCCGCGACCGCTGCTGGACATTCAGAGCTGGCCAAGGTAGCTCAGTTGGTAGAGCATCGCACTGAAAATGCGGGGGTCACCAGTTCAAGTCTGGTCCTTGGCACCATACGGATAGCATACACAAAGCCTCCTACAACTTCGGTTGTAGGAGGCTTTTGTATGTAGTCACTTCAAACAGTGTTTGACCACTTCTCGGAACGTAAAATCGCTGTATGCCATCAACGTATCCCCTCGGTATCGCTTCAGAGCGCCAATCTCACCGCCGGGTCGCCCAGTAGAACGTAGTTGCGTGCATCGTTACGAGACATCCAGAGCCGCGAGAGTCTCTGCGGGTCAATCTTGGCTCCTAAAGTGTTCTCCTCGATCTCCTGAGTCAGAGTCAGCGAGCGGGCACCCTGGATGACATTGAACTGGTCGGTGGCGCTACCGGCGGGCATGCCTTGCAGTAACCGTCCGAGTACGTCTTGGAAGGGCTGAATCTGGCTGGTGCTGCTGGCCTCGGTGCCGGTAAACGAGAATGTCCAGGCCCGCTCAACGTGGCCGAGTACCGCCAGTGCCCCCTTGGCGAGCATGCGCTGCGGCAACTGGGCGATGAACGGGAAGGGCGCGATGATCGGACGCTGTTTGTTGGTGTCGAAGATAAACTCATCCTGCTGTGGGCAACCGGCGCTGTAGCAGGCAAATAAAAAGGCGATCATACCCTCTAGGTTGGCGTTCGCCATCCCGTCTAGATCTTCGCCCGCCAGCCAGTGTTCACGTTTAATCTTGCCAAACTCAAAGTCGGCAGTGACTAGGGCACCCTGGTTTAGCACCAGGCGAGCCGGATCACTGATGGGCAGTCCGATACCGTGGCTGGCGGTAAAGAGCAGGGCTGGTGGCGTGCTGGCGCTCAGCACGTGTTCTAAATTGCTGCGGGTGGCGTCGTCGCCAAGATAGACCGACTGACCAATGCCCTTTGCCGTGGTGAGCTTACTGGTCTTGCTCCACGCAATCAGCGGGGAGACCAGTTCATCGGCGCTGCGCCGGGTGGAGTTATCGTCCTCGTGGCGGGTGCCGAAGAAGGCGATCTCCTTGCGCAGACGGGCGGCAGCATCCGGGCGGCTCTCCCACGCCACCACCTGCTGGGCATACGCTTGGTAGGCGTCGAGGCGGTGGCGGCCATCCGCGTCGCTGAAGATCAGCCGCCCCACGCCCCAAAACATGTCGAGCTCGTACTGGAAGTTCAGCGGGATGAATGCCTGGTCGGTGGGGGTTAGCGGGCCGGGGCGGGCGACGAGCATGAGGTAGAAGGGGACGCCGAGGGTGGGATCGACCGGCGCTTGCGAGACGCCGTAACGAGTAAGCCAGTCGGTTATCCGCTCACCGGGACGCACCAGCAGCACTGGCGGCACCTCGCCCCAGTTATCTTTGAGGGTTCTTGTGAATCCATCGGTGTGCCGGTTGATCCAGTCCCCGCAGGTGGCGTCGCTGCTCTGAAAGTTAAAGTCGAGCGTGCTGAATCCCATTTGGCGCATACGGTGCTGGATGAGCGGCCAGAGAGCCTGGAGTATCGCCACATCCTCCTGAGCGTGTACCACCGCTGCCCAGCGTGCCTCCGCGATCTTGTTCTGATCAACCCCGATAACCGTCCCCAGGTGCCCTTCTTCTTGACCCTTAAGCGCCTCCTTTTTCGCCCGAACCGCTACATCCAGCGGCGACTCTTGACTCTTACTCGGGTCGTAGGTCTTGATCTTGGCCTCGTGAAGTTGTTTGAGGTCGTCATCAACCCCTTCACCCTGCGCCAGGGCAGCCACGACGGCGGCGTTAATCCGCAGCAGCGGCTGCCCGTAGACACCATCAATTCCGTTCGGATACAGCTCTTCGGTATTCTTGCCACTGCCTTCGCCGAGAAAGACCAGTGGTGCAGTATAGCTCTTCTCAACCGGCACAGCGGTGGGGGTGAGGGCGGGTGCTGTGCTGTCTACAGGCGCAGGTGCGGCGGGAGGATCGTCGCCAAGCACCGCCGCAAAGGCGCGTTCGAGCTGATCAATACGCTGCCCGAGATCTTCGAACACCCGCTTAATGTCGCGTAGTTCGTTATAGAGCGTGCGGATCTGGTTATTCGACATCCCCGTACCTTCCCGCTTGACAGGGGGCGGCGACTCGTATTTTTAGATCGCCAGTTTCACCGCTGGGTCGCCCAGCAGGGCGTAGTTGCGGGCGTCGTTGCGGGCCATCCAGAGCTTGGCGAGCTTGGCCGGGTTGGGGATGCTCCCCTCGTAGCCTTTATCAAGCTCTTCGGCGAGAGCAATCGCCCGTGCGCCCTGAACGACGTTGAATTGGTCGGTGGCGCTGCCAACCGGCATGCCGCGCACCAGCCGACCAAGCACATCCTGGAAGGGCTGGATCTGGCTGGTGGTATTAGACTCGGTGCCGCTAAACGAGTAGGTCCAGGCCCGCTCAACATGGCCGAGTACCGCCAGCGCCCCTTTTACCAGCATGCGCTGTGGCAGTTGGGCGATGAAGGGGAAGGGTGCGATCTGCTGGCGCTTCTTGTCAGTGTCAAAAACAAACTCGTCCTTCTGCGGGCAACCGGCCCCATAGCAGGCGAAGAGAAAGGCGATCATGCCTTCCAGATTAGCGCTAGAGAGTGCGTCCAGATCTTCGCCCGCCAGCCAGTGTTCACGCTTAATACTGCCAAACTCGAAGTCGGCAGTAACCAGGGCTCCCTGATTCAGCACGAGTCGGGCCGGATCGCTCATCGGCAGGCCAATCCCGTGGCTGGCGGTAAAGAGCAGAGCCGGTGGGGTGCTGGCACTGAGCAACTGCGCGAGGTTATTGCGGGTGGCATCATCGCCCAAACAGACCGTCTGGCCAAAACCTGTGCGGGTAGTGAGTTTGCTGGTTTTGCTCCAGTTGACGAGAGGAACGACGAGTTCATTTGCGCTGCGGATGGTAGAGTTGTCATCCTCATGCTTGGTACCGAAGAAGGCGATCTCTTTACGCAAACGCGATGCCGCATCGGCACGAGTTTCCCATGCCACCACACGCTCGGTGTAGGTCTGGTAGTCCTGGTAGCGATGGCGACCATTCTCATCGCTGAAGATGAGCCGTCCCACGCCCCAGAAGACATCAAGTTCATACTGAAAATTCAGTGAAATGAATGCCTGATCACTCGCGTCTAGCGGGCCAGGGCGACCGACAATCATGAGGTAGAAGGGCACACCGCGTGAGGGATCAACAGGAGCCTGAGAGGTGCCATAGCGAGCGAGCCAGGTACTTGTCTCTTCGCCGGGGCGTACCAGCAGCACAGGTGGTATCTCGCCCCAGTTGTCTTTGAGGTTCTTCTGAAAACCATCGGTATGGCGACCAAGCCAGACTCCGCAGTTCGTGTCGCCGCTCTGGAAGTCAAAGTCGAGTGTGCGAAATTCCATCTGGCGCATACGGTGCTGGATAAGTGGCCAGATGGCTTTCATCACATCAATGTCTTCGGCAGTACTTACGACCACAGCCCAGCGGCCCTCGGCGACCATGTTCTGATCGACATCGGCAATCGTGCCACTGTCGTGGATCTGCTTTCTGCCGTAGGCTTCTTTCAAATCGGATGGCTCTGCCTCCTGGCCCGTAGCCAGCTTAGCCGCCGTAGCCTCGTCAATCTTTAGCAGGGCTTGGCCGGTGGTGCCGTCAATACCATTGGGGTAGAGTTCTTCCGACTTTTTACCTGCCCCGGTGTTAATGAAAACCAGGGGCGCGGTGTACGGGATCGTCTCTTCGACGACGGGTGCGGGTATAGGCTCCGGGGCGACGGGCGCGGGCACAGGATCCGGGGCGACGGGTGCGGGCGGGGTTGCCACGACAGGCGGGGCAACAACGTCGGGGAGTGCGGGAGCGTCAATGCCGAGCAGAGACTGGAGTCGGCTGGCCAGACCATCAACCTGATTCCGCAGCGCCAGCAAATCGGTGTACACCGCCATCAGGTTATCGCCTCCGCCTGCCGAGCTACCCAAGCGTGCCGAGGTCGCGATGCTGGGAGCGGATGTCGGCGTCACCACCGGTTTTGCTATCGTATCCGTCACCACCCCGTCGGCCACAAATGCCACCATGTTTTGTTGGGAGACGAGCTTGTACGGCATATGACAGTAGCCGGGGCCATCCTCGTTATCCTTACCCCACTCGGTTCCCCAACTGTTGCGCACAATAAAGTAACCGCCGCCGGGTGCGCTCGCATCGTCGCGGTAGCCTACCACACACATGGCGTGGCCACCTAGCGGACTCTCACTGGGCAACGGGAAGCGCAGCCGACCCAGGATCGTCCCCTGGGTCGAGCCTGTCCAGTGCCCGTAGATCGGCATACCGATCATCACGGGCTTGCCCTGGGCAAGCTGGCTCTTTATCTGGTTGAGGCCAGCCATACCCTTTGGCGGGAGCTGGGTGAACCCGGTGATCCGGCGGTACTTCGCCTCAGTGTAGGCAAGGTCAGGAGGCTTAGTGCCGCCGGGCTGGGTACTATCTGGCTCGGGATGGTAGGGCCAGGTTATCTCGGTACAAATGCCGACTTCGCGCAGCAGTTGGAAGGCCAGATCGGGTTTGGTCCCCGCATCGCTCTTGATCCCATCCTTCTCCTTGCAGAGGTAGTAGAGAAACTGCTCCGAGAGGTCGGTGGGATCGCCGCTGAGAATTTGGGTGATTGATGCCAACGAGAAGGCCACACAGGTATTGCGTTTGCCCTGATTCTGCGGCTCGGGGATGCCCTTCGCCTTCGTGAGTGGCTCAACTGCATCAGGTAACTCGACGACCGCAGCGAAGGAATCGGCATCAACCCTGGGCACGCCATCCAGAATCAGCCCGTCACCAACCTCCATATCTATCGGGGCGGCGAAGGGCGTATCGTGGGGAAGCGCCGCACTAACAGCCGTTGCGAGTAGCCCTACCGTGGCCTCATCTAAACTCAGGGCCTCCGCCACCGCCTTACGTCCGCTAAAGCGAATGAGGCTATGGAATTCCTCGGCGGTGGTTATCCAGTACGGGTCGGTGAGTTTTGCGAGCAGGGCGGCGTCAAACCCGGTGATCGTACTGAGTGGCGTGAGCGTGCGGTCAGTCATGAGCAGTTCCTTACATAAGATTGCAGACTGCGGACTGTCGAAAATGTGCCATCACAGACGAGCGAGGATGCCACGGATCAGGGCGGAGAAGCGTGGCTTGGCCTGTTCGCCAGCCTCAAGCACTTCCACGTGGTTGGCTGGGGGGCCGTCGGGCATGGCCAGGTTGGTGATGAGCGAGAACCCGAGGACGCGCATGCCGCTGTGGATGGCGACGATCACCTCTGGGGCGGTAGACATGCCCACGGCGTCGGCACCCCAGATCTGTAACATACGGATCTCGGCGGCACTTTCGAAGGCTGGCCCCGAGAGCATACAATAGACTCCCTCGCGCAGCGTGGTGCCTTGCGTAGAGGCGACATGGTGAGCAATAGGGACAAGTTCGTTCTCGAACGCACCCACGACGCCAGGGAATCGCGGGCCAAGCCGATCATCATTTTCGCCACGCAACGGGTGATTGCCGACCATCCCCGGCAGGAAGATCTGGTCGCTGATCCGCATAATATCGCCCACTTGCCAGTCTGGGCGCAGACCACCGGCAGCGTTCGTGACGATCAGCGTTGTGCAGCCGATGGCCTTGAGGACACGTACCGGAAAAGCTACCTCCTGCATCGAGTAGCCCTCGTAAAAATGAAACCGGCCGCGCATCGCGGCCACGGGGCAGCCATCCATGTGGCCCACAGCTAACTCACCACGGTGGCCGGGCACCTTTGGGGTGTGAAAGCCGGGGATGTCGGCGTAGGGAACAACCGCACCCTGATCGAGATCATCGGCGAGGTTACCTAACCCCGATCCGAGGATGATGCCGACTCTTGGCTGTACCAGGATGCGTTCGGTGATGACGGCTCGTGCCTGCGCAATCAGTTCGTACATGCGATGCGTACCCTCAAATTTCGAGTAACGACTCCGCTCTGCCGCCGCTCCGCCCTCACCCCCCAGCCCCCTCTCCCAGAACGGGAGAGGGGGGGTATTCCTCGATAGGAAGCGATATACTCCCCTCTCCCCTGGTGGGAGAGGGGCAGGGGGTGAGGGGGGGTGATGCGGGCAAGAAATGGGTTTATGTGAAAAGTATTGGTACTAGATCCTGCTTAAGAGTTCGCGTTTCTTCGCCTCAAACTCGTCGCTGGAAAGAATTCCGCGCTCACGCAATGTCGCCAGTTCCTCAAGAGTGCGCTGGATGTCGCCAGACGACATCGCCGGGCGCGGTGCCTGCCCCTGGTACCCCTGCGAGTCAAGGTAGCCATAGCCACGCTCGTGGTTATGTTTGGCATCGAGCATTGCCTTCTTAAAGTCAAGCGGCCCCTCGATCCGATCCATGGTGTTGACCCCCTCATCCGACGCAGTGAGGATTTCGACCGTGCCGAAGTTCATCATGCGACCGAACAGAGTCTGGCGCAGTTCCACATCATTGATCTTCTCCAACGACGAGTCGATCACCTGCTTATTGAGGATGCCACGTACCTGGATGACCCGCCGGTCGGTGACGATATACTGCTCGGTGTTCCAGCGCAGGTAGTCAATAAAGCCACTGATCATCACAATCACGCTGATGATTACACAGACCAGCAGGATGAGATTGCTGGCGGTGAAGTTGCCGATCACGGGCGTAGCCTTGCCGCGAGAGAAGGCATTATTCGAGATAACCCCGGCAGCCACCAGGAGGGCAATTTGGCCCAGTTCAGCTAGAATACTGACAATGAGAACAAACAAGTGTTGACGAGCGACGTAGAGAATCTGCTCATCGCGCCCGAGCAGTTGGTCAACATAGGACATAATGAAACTCCTTATTCGCCACGCATCACGTCCTGGAGAAATGCTACCGATTTCAGATCTCGTTCGAGAAGATGGTAGAGATAGGCTCTCAGAATGCTCTCAACGTCACCTCGCACGCGTGCTGAAAGGTGAAGGACGTTGACGGCGCTGAGGGGCTGGCTTTGGAGGTAGCGCAGCAGCCGGAAGGCCGGGCCGCCTAGCGCCAGCGACCGCCGGTCGGCATGCCGATCACGCGGACACAGCACCCCGCCGAGCTGCGGGCTGAACTGATCGGCCTCCTCGGTAAGCCGATCGCCGCACACGGCGCATTGGTGCAGGTGCGGTCGGTAGCCAACAATCTGGAGCAAGCTCAGTTCGTAGGATCGCAGCACGAGATCAGGGTTTTCGCTCTGGTCAAGAGCGTCAAAGGTATCTACCAGAAGCTGAAAGAGCGGACGGCTCTCATCGCCATCTTCAGTGAATTTGTCGTAGAGTTCAGCCACATAGTAGGCACAGCTCAGACGGGCGATGTCGCTGCGCATACGTGAATACGGGTCAATCACGTCGCTCTGCGTGATAATGTCCAGGTTTCGCCCAATGGCGAGAAGCAAGGTCGCGTGGGTGAAGAGTTCGATATGTCCAGCGATACGGCTGGTGGTCTTTCTGACGCCCTTCGCCACCACTCTACGCTTACCGGCGGGCGTGGCGAGGAGCAGCAAGCGATCCGCCTCAGCGAAATCGTTGCGCCGTAGGATCACCGCTTCAGTTCGATAAACGCGCTCACGCATGCGATGTTCCTACGTTGCGCGTTAATGTAGCGTGGTTGCTCATTGCAGTGGCCTTATTATAGCTACTGAAATGGGCATAATCAAGCCGGGGAATACCACAATGCCTCTATAGTTCGATCACCTGGTACTCGCGCCCAATCTCGGCCAGCCCCGCGTAGCCCCCGGCTCGCACGTCAGCCAGCGCCCGATCTTCGGGCATTGTCCAGCGCGGGCTGTAGTGGACTAACACTAAGCGCCCTACCCCTGCTACGGCAGCGATTGCGCCCGCCTGTCGGGGCGTCGTGTGTCCAGCGAAGGGCTCTGGTGTGGTGGCCTCGTGGATGAGGGCCGCCGCGCCACGGGCCAGTTCGTCCACCGCTGCACACGGTTCGGTATCGGCTGAGTAGGCGAGGGCCTGCCCGCTGGTGTGTTCAAAGCGCATGGCCAGACACGGCCTGCTATGGGTAGTCAGAGCCGTGCGAACATGCCAGCCTTCGGCGAGAGCGATACAATCTCCGGCCTGTATCTCTGTCCAGACAATCGGCGGGTGCAGACCATCAAGGGCGAAGGCGTCGAGGATGCGCTGCACAAGCTCTAGAGTTGGTGCCAGACCGTAGATCGGCAGCGGCTCCGTGCGTCCGGCCAGGCGCAGGCTGAAGAGGAGTACCACCAGTCCGTTGATATGGTCGCAGTGGCTGTGCGTAAGCAGAATACCCTGGAGCGGGGCGGAATCGGGGCCACCCAGCGGGTCAATCCCAGCCCGCAGCAAGCGCTGGTAGGTACTACCACCAACATCAATCAACAGGGGGCCGCCCGGCCCATCCCAGACCATATGCGTATTCTCGCGGTCGGCGTCGGGTACGCCAGTGCCGGTACCAAGCAGGATCATACGGGGCATAGATGTGTTCCTCGTAGTATGTGGGAAAGAACGCCCACACAGCGTTCCAATCACGAGGAGCGCGAAAGGCTACACACGCGGCAGGATGCCGATAGCGCGGAGGTAGCTGACGCTAGAGGCAAACTGCTGATCTTCGTAGAAGCCGTTCTGAGCCTCGCCGGCGCCGCGCTCCCAGGGCGTGCGCCACTCGTCGCCGGCAGAGCGGGATGTCTGGGCGAACTGGCGCAGGACAGGTAAGATTTGACGGATGTCACGCGGGGGGTAGCCGACCCACCAGTCGTCGGCGAAGAGGCGCAGGTGGCGGGCAGTGTGGCTAACCAGTTCGATCTGACAGGGGGCGGTGGGGGCAAACTGTTCGATGGCAGCGAAGAGGCGGCGCAGATTCATGTTGCCCTCGCCCAGAGAGCAGCGCACCAGCCGCCAGCCCTGATCAGAGGGGTAGACAGTATAGTCAGAGAGGTGGATGTTGCGGATGTGCGGGCTGAGGCGCCCAATAATGGTGAGAGGATCCTCGGCGACGATAAAGGCGTTTGTGGGGTCAAAGGTGATACCGATATGATCGCCGCCGACGGCATCAACGATGCGTAAGAGATCATCGGAGGTGGCGTCCTGATGGTTCTCAACCGCGATACAGACCCCGTAGTGTTCGGCGAGCGGACGCACCTCGCGAAGGCGGGCGATCACCTCGTCAATGTAGCGATCCCAATCGGCGATGAAGCGTGAGCGCCAGCCCTCAACGACAGTGCTGACAGTAACACGGAGGGTGCGTATGCCGAGGGCAGCGGCGGCGGGAATGTGGCGCTCCAGGGTCGCGACATCGGCGACATCGCTGTCAGCGATGGGAGTGAGGTCACATGCCGCAAGACAGGCACGCAGGACAGCCAGCCGCTCGGGGCTGAGGTCGGGAAGCATATCGAGGGGAAACTCGATGCTACGCAGACCAGCGCGGATAGTCAGAGCAACAATATCTTCAATGCTGAGGGGCTGTCCGGTGACCCGCCCGGTACCACGACCAATGAGGCCGCAGCGATAGCTGAAGCTAAGTGCAGAGAGGCCGATCAGCACAGCGCAGCTCCTATCTTCATCCATGGATAGCACGCATTCTACCACACTAGAGACGTGTGGATCGGGTGAAGAACCTCACCCTACAGGGCGACTCGCGCCGCTCTACGAGATTTGTTACAATGGGCACAATTCCTCGCGCTGTGAAGCCTGATAGTGAGGTTCGCACATATGGTTGGCAATGCCCCGGATCGGCAGGTTGTGCTCGAGGCGCGTGGCATCACCAAACGATTCCCTGGCGTCATTGCGAACAACAACGTCTCGCTGCGATTGTATAAGGGCGAGGTGTTGGCTCTGCTGGGCGAGAACGGGGCCGGTAAGAGTACCCTGATGAACATCCTCTACGGGCTGTACGCGCAGGACGAGGGTGAGATTCTGGTGAACGGCACGCCGATGCGGGCCAGCAGCCCCCACGAGTCGATCCAGCGCGGCATTGGGATGGTTCATCAGCACTTCCAACTGGTGCCGGTGATGACGGTGGCCGAAAATGTGATGCTGGGCAACGAGATCACCCGTGGCGGGGTGTTCCTCGACTGGCGGCGGGCCGCAAAGCTGATTGGCGAGATCTCGCGCCAGTACGGACTAGAGGTTGACCCGAACGCGCTGATTGCCGACCTGCCGGTGGGCGCACAGCAGCGGGTGGAGATCATTAAGGCGCTCTATCGTCACGCCGATATTCTGATCCTTGATGAGCCGACGGCGGTGCTGACGCCCCAGGAGGCGGACGACCTGGTGCGGATCATGCGAACGCTGGTGGCGCAGGGGACGTCCATTATTTTTATCACCCATAAGCTGCGCGAGGTGCTGGAGATCGCGGACCGGATCATGGTGCTGCGCGGCGGGCGCGTGGTTGGCGAGGCGCTTCCCGCTACGTCGTCGGAGGCGAACCTGGCGGCGATGATGGTTGGCCGCGATGTGATTCTCCAGGTGGATAAGGATGTGGCTCGTCCCGGCGCGACGGTGCTGGAGGTACGCGGTCTGCGGGTGCGCGATGATCGTGGCCTGCTGGCGGTGAACGGGGTGGATCTGGAGGTACGGGCCGGCGAGATTCTGGGCATCGCCGGGGTACAAGGCAACGGGCAGACTGAACTGGTGTCCGCGATCACCGGGATGCGGATCAAAGAGAGTGGTACGGTGCGGGTGTCGGGCCATGACGTGTCCGGCTCAACACCACGCCAAATTAACGAACTGGGAGTAGCGCATATCCCGGAAGATCGTCAGCGCGAAGGGCTGGTGACGGGCTACGAACTGACCGATAACGCCGTGCTGGAATTCTATTACCGCCAGCCCTTCGCCCGTGGGATCGTCCGCGACGAGGCCCAGATTGAGGCGCACTGTGAGCGGCTGGTGCAGGAATTTGATGTGCGGACACCGAGTACGCACGTCTTGGCGAGTTCGCTCAGCGGCGGCAACCAGCAAAAACTGATCGTGGCCCGCGAGTTTAGTCAGCCGATCACGCTGCTGATCGCCGCCCAGCCCACCCGTGGAATTGACGTAGGATCCATCGAGTTCATCCACAGCCAGATCGTCAAAAAGCGCGATGAGGGCGTGGCGGTGCTGGTAGTCTCAGCCGAACTAGACGAGGTACTGGCCCTGTCCGACCGGATCGCAGTGATGTATCACGGCCAGATCGTGGCCACGGTGCGCAACGGCGAGCTGACTCGCGAGGAACTGGGACTGCTGATGGCGGGAGCGGGGGGCGGGAGCATAAGCAATGTCTGAAGCGAAGGGGAAGCGGGAACCGTCATCCGTAGGCGCACTGTGGGGCCGCTACGCCTCGCCGCTGGTGCCGGTATTCGCCGTCTTCACCGCGCTGGTGGTGGGTGCGCTGATCATCGGGCTGACCGGCGGCGACTGGCTGGCGGCCTATATTGGGCTGTGGGAGGGTTCGTTCGGTAGCTGGGGCGCACTTGGCAATACGGTTGTGCGCTCGTCGCCGTACGTTATCTGCGGGCTGGCGGTGGCTCTGGGGTTTAAGGGCGGAATCTTCAACATCGGTGCCGAGGGCCAGCTCTACATTGGGGCGGTCTTTACGATTGTGGTGGCCACAACGCTGCATCTGCCCGCGATCATCCATATTCCGCTGGCCCTGGCCGCCGGGATGCTGGGCGGGGCGCTGTGGGGCGGGCTGGCCGGATTCCTCAAGGCCCGCACCGGTGCCCACGAGGTGATCACGACGATCATGCTCAACTATGTGGCCCTGCGCCTCACCGATTGGCTGATTAAGAGCAAACAGCCACGCATCCTCGGCGATCCGGCTGATACCACCGGGGCGCGCACGCACTTCATCCAGGAGAGCGCACGGCTGCCGGGCTTCCAGATTGCCGATACCACGCACCTGCACCTCGGCATCCTGATTGCGGTTGCCCTGGCCTTTGTGGTCTGGTGGTTGCTGTATAAAACGACGGTAGGTTTTGAGCTGCGGACAGCGGGTGCGAACCCGGACGCAGCACGTTACGCGGGTATCAGTGTGCCACGTACGATTGTGCTGACAATGGCGCTCTCGGGCGGATTGGCGGGCATTGCGGGGGCGGGCGAGGTTCTGGGTGTCCGCTACGCCCTTAGCTCCGATCTGCTCCAGGGGCTGGGTTTTGATGCGATTGCGGTGGCCCTGCTGGCCCGCTCCAACCCGATGGGGATCATCGCCTCGGGCCTCCTCTGGGGGGGACTACTGACCGGGGCCAGCCTGATGCAGGTGCGCGCCAACTTGAGCATTGATGTGATCAAGATCGTCCAGGCTCTGATTATTATGTTTGTGGCGACTGACCAGATCGTGCGCTTTATTTACCGCATCCCCAAGACCAAGCCTGGTGAGGAGACCTCACTTGCCCGTGGCTGGGGAGGGTAGCGGATTGTGGATTGTGGATTGTGGATTGCAATCATATTTAAAGAGGAATTACTGTGAGTGAGATAGAGAACGAACAGATCGCACGGGAGGCCAGCGAAGAACACATAGCCGACATTATCCTGCCGCACCAGACGAATGGTTATGGCACGATGTTCGGCGGCGATGTGATGGCCCTGATGGATAAAGCAGCCTCAATCGCCTCGCTACGATTCTGCCGCCAGCCGGTCGTCACGGCGTCTAGCGAACGGATTGACTTTCGCGCTCCCATTGGACAGGGCGAGATCATCGAGGCGTTCTCAAGAGTGATCTTTGTGGGTCGCACCTCGATGGTAGTGCGGGTGCGTATCTATGGCGAACACCCATTGCTCGGCGACCGACGCATCTGCACGAAGGGCTACTTCAGCATGGTGGTGATAACGAGAGATGGCATCCATCCACGTCCCCTCCCACATCTGCTTTTGCCGGACGACGAGGCCCGCGCCGAGTATATTGTTGGCGAGGAGATCCACCAGGCAATCATTGCCCGGCGACAACGATGATCAGGGAATTCTTCCTTGTCGTCTGCGGGTTAGTACTGACGAGTTGCGGACGTCCTGTGGCGATCCCGCCCGTCGTCCCGTTGCCTGCGGCGACCCTGATGCCCACGCCTACCGATCCGCCGCCGTCCATCGCCCCGCCAACCAGTCCTCGCGATACGCCCGCAGATAGCAACTGGATCGTGGCTGCGCCAGGGGCCGAACTGCGCCGCCTGCGGGCCGATCTCGGCGGCGGCGTCATGGCCCAGGTAAGCGTGGTGCGCCTCGACCCTGCCCGTGTGCGCTTTCAGGTTGGGTACGCCCCCGACACTCCGCACACGCTGACGACCTGGGCGGACACCGTCGGGGCAATCGCAGTGATCAACGGGGGATTCTTCGATGCGCAGAACCACACAGTATCGCTGCTGGTGACGGGCGGTCAGGCGGTGGGGGAGAGCTACAGCGGGCGGGGCGGGATGTTCAGCGTAACGCCCGATGGCGCGGTGAACCTGCGCGGTCTGGCGGCGACGCCCTACGATCCTTCCGAGCCACTGGCTGAGGCGCTCCAAGGCTGGCCGTTGCTGGTACAGCCCGGCGGTGTGGCGGCCTACGGTTTTGAGGATAGCGACCGCTCGCGGCGCAGCGCCCTGGCGATTGACCGTGCGGGCCGGGTGCTGCTAATTGCCAGCCCGAGCGCGACCTTCACTCTGGCCAGTTTCTCCGCCTGGCTGGCCGGCTCCGACCTAGAGATTGACGCAGCGGTGAACCTCGACGGCGGATCATCTACGGGGCTGCTTCTGGCTGGGGCCGGAGCCAGTGAGCGGGTGGAGTCGTTTGTGTCCCTGCCGATTGTGTTGCTGGCGCTGCCAAGGTAAAAAGGTCATTACATTCTCAAACCGCCAGCAATGCTAGCGGTTTGAGAATGTAATGACCTTTTTGTGGTGTCAGACCATCATCAGTTCACAAAAACCTACACCCCCAGCGACAACGTCTCAGGCTCGCCGAAGCGCACCTCCAGGATACCGTCGCGGAAAAACGCCTTCGTCGCCGGTCGCTCGGCCAGGGCCGTCGGCAGGATCATGTCGCGGCGGAAATTGCCGATCTCGATGAAGAGCTCATCGCCGCGCTTAACCATCTGCACCTTGCCGATTTCAACGTGAGGCAAGGGCAGCTTCATCACATACTCCACGCCATCACGGATAATCTCCTGGGTCTTGCCGGTAAATTGCACCTTGACCGGATCAACGTCACCAAAGAGTTTCGCGCCGACCATCGAGAGATCCTTGATCCCGGCGAGATCGCGGGCATAGTGCGGCCCCTCCCAGATCGGCAAGGGCTGAAAGATGTCGTAGACCTGCTGGCGGTAGCCCTGCTGGATGCGCGCCAGTTCCTTCATAAACTCGCCCTCAGCCGACTCGACGGGCAGCACGCGGTTGAGAACCACGCCGTCAATGGGGTAGCCGAAAAGCGACAGATAGGTAGCGGCGCGCTGGGCCTCTTTGATCACCATACGCTCGGGGTTGACCACCAGGCGGTAGGAGCTGACCGTCGCGTCAGTCAGGGTGGTGCGCAGAGCTTCGACACCCTTGGTGAGTCGTTCGATAGTCTCGAACATATCGGCGGCGGGCATGAGTGCCTTCACCAAAGGGCGGGCAACCTTGAGCGTCCCAGGCTCCCAGTCCATCACGCGGGAGGCGTACCACTGGAAAGTCTCGGGCATCGTGAGCAGGCGCACCGTCTCGCCCGTGGGCGCGGCGTCTACCACAACCACATCAAAATTGCCCTCTTTCGCCTGTCGGCGAATATGGAGCAGACTAACAACCTCCTCCATGCCGGGGATGATCGCCAGTTCTTCGGCAGCCACCTCATCAACACCACGGCGGCGCAGGAGGTTAGAGAGGTAGCCGCGCAGTTGCCCCCAATGCTCACGAACCTCTTCCAGTACATTGATCTCTTGGCCCCAGAGCTTGTCGGAGAGCTGGGTAGGCATAGCACCAAGGGGGGCATCGAGTGCGTCAGCAAGGCTGTGGGCCACATCGGTGCTTACCACCAGAGTGCGGTAGCCCAGCTCCGTGGCACGCACCGCCGTTGCCGCCGCCGTTGTTGTTTTGCCGACGCCACCCTTGCCGAGATAGAGTATCAGCCGCATCGCTCAGTCCTTTGCTCGCTGCGCGCCACGGCCAATGCGACCGCGACGGTAATATGTCGCTCCTTAACGTGAATCTTTTAGTCGGTGGAAGGTAGCCCACCAGAACACGCAAGACTCAGTTGGAAACGTGCAGATAGTGTGAACACCTTCACACGAATAATTGTACTGTATAGGTCGATCTCGTGCAAACCGGCGGCAAGCTTAGTCCTAGTGCGTAGATTCGTCCAAATGGGTGATAATCTGAATACAGATCGGTCGGGCGCGCAGCGATGCGGCGCACATCTGGTCAATCTGGAGACGAATCAGCGCCGCCCTCTTTCTATCGAAGCGCCGTGTTGTGTTCCAGAGGTTATAGAGTGCCAGCACCTGCTCATCGGAGCCAGGGGCCGCGATGGTGACAGCATCCTGGTAGTAGGCGCTCGATTTCTCCCAGTCCTCGGCGATAGCGGCGCAGTCACCCTGGATCATATATGTGCTAAACGGGTCGCTGCCGAGGGCCAGAGCGTCGGCGGCTCCGGCGGTGCAGTTTGTTGCGTTGGTGGATGTGGGCGCTGCACCTACCGCTACCGCGTCGGCCACCTGGCCCTTGGCCGTGTAGCTGACCTGCCAGCGGTAGCTGGCGTAGACGGGACGAGCCACAATCAGCAGGGCCAGCAGGGTTGCGATGGTCACCAGAGGTAGGCGCAGGCTGTTGCGTGTCGCCAGAAATCGTGCCACTAGCGCCTCGGAGAAAACGTACACGCCCCAAATGAAGGTGCTGTAATTCAGCCCGTTGATGGAGAGTGCCTTGCCTCCGCCCACGATGTAGAGCAGTACCGGCAGCGCACCGATGAGCATCAGCAGATCCGGCCAGTTCTCGTTGAGCAGCAGGGTGCGCTGGAGCCGCAGGGGCCGACTGACAAGCCAGTAGGCGAGCGGCACGAGCAGCAGTGTCCCGCTCATGGTAAGAAATGAGATCAGTGCATAGAGCCACGTTGGGAACCAGATCGGCAGTTGAAGCCACTGGTTTTCAAACATCGTTACCAGCAGCAACAGAACAAGATCGGTAATTATGGCGATGCCGCTCTTGCTCTTCAGCAGATGATAGCCCATGTTATCGCGCTGCACGGTGCTGCCCGCCACCGCAAGACGATGCTCAATATCAATCTGTACGTCGCCATACCAGCCGGTAATCCCCTCGATCACCAGGTCGCGGCCAGAGGAATCCTCTAAGAAAGCACGCGAGTAGAGCGGCATTGGTCGATCCCAGAGACAGCGATCAAGGGCTAGCCAGCGCCTCACCTCAGCCCAGGGCACCTCTAGGGCAAGGTTGCCCATGTGGTTGTAGCGTGCAATCGTGCCGGGCCGAGTGATGATCACATCGGGCTGTTCGCGCTCAACGCGGGTGATCGTCAGCCCGTAGATCACAACCAGAGCCAGAGTTGCGTAGGCTCCGACGTAGCACACAGAAACGGTCGCCATCACCATCGCGATCCGCAGCGGGTCGTAGAAGGTAGTAGCAGAGAGAATGCCGCCCGCAATGCTGCTGATATTCGTCGTGGGCACGGCGACCGCCAGGAGCAGCAGAGCCACCGGCAGTGCGAACATAGAGACAATCTGGAGCAGGCTCAGGTAGCTGCGGATGAATCGCCCGACGTAGCGCTTCTCTGGCTCGGCGGCGATGAGATCGGCAATGCGCTGTCGGAGCGGTGCAGATATATCGGGGCGGTGTTTCCAGGCCCGCAGTTCGTGGAGAATGCGCTCGCGGGCGGCAGCGTAGCCCAGGCTACGGTAGCGTTCCAGGCTGCTGGCGAATCCACTCAGAGCGCTGTCACTGTCGCCGGCCTGCATGGCCGCATGGCTCTGGAGCATCAGGATGGCCGCTTCGCGCCGCACGTCGCCAAACTCGCGGAAAACGACCAGGGCATTGGCGAGCAGCAGTTGCGCGCTGCCGATATTGCCAGCGTCCAGATGACATTCGGCCAGGGTGCGCTCCAGCCACGCACGCACATAAGGGTCACGGGAAGGCGTGAGCTTCAGCAGATTCTCTACCCGCGCCCGCGCCTCCTCGTGGTAGCCGTAGAGTCGCTGAATATCAATCAGGCGATGCTCTGCTCGCAGCATGCCACTCTCGTCTCCGAGGCGGCGAAACTCGTCGTAAGCCTGGGCATACCAGGAGCGGGCGGCATTATAGAGCCGGATGAGCAGCCAGTTCTGGTAGCGCGCACAGTAGGTAGGCAGGGGCAACCACTGTTTCAGTCGACTCATCAGCAGCACGGCAATCTGGAAAGGCAGACCAATCAGCCAGATCCAGGCATTCTGCGCTACGCGCAGCAGGTTATGCTCGGCCACGTGGGACACGTGCCAACTGCCCGTGCTGATCCCCAGCCCCTGGTACGCCTCACCCAGGAGCAGCATGGTGTTCGCCATCGCCTGCTGATTGCCCGTGCTCTGAAAATACTTCAGGCTCTGCGTGAAGAGCTGGGTGGCCCGTGCCCACTGCCCGGTCTCCGAGTAGATCTGGGCCAGGGTACGGCTTGTCTCCGCATCCAGATCCGGGTCAAGGTCGGGCAGGGCACGCATAGTCTCCAATTGGCGCATGGCCAGATCTAGGTTTAGGCCGCCCATATGGGTGCGCGCACGCAAGTACTGGAGCCAGCGCTGCTGGGGCAGATCCAGCGGAACCTCATCGGCCACCTGGAGCAGCAACTCCGCCTCGGCCAGCCGGTGCGCGGACTCAAGCTCGGTGAATACGACCCGCAGTTCGTCCATACCACGGGCGGGATCGGCGTTGATCCGGTGGTAGAGCGCCTCGCGGCGGAACATGTCTGCCTGGACGCTCATCGGCACCACGCTGAGCATGGTGCTTTCAGGCACCAGTTGCACGGCCCGCCGGGTTGATCCGGGCGGGGTCATACGGTTTGTGAAGTAGCTGTAGAGCCGACGGTGGATTTGGGCCAACTCATCGGGGCGGGATTCGGCCCACTCCGCCAGCAGAATCCTGCGCACTTGGTCGTGGTAGGCCATCCTGCCGTCGCCAAGATCGCGGATGAAGCTGAACTCGCGCATCTGCTCGATAATGCGCTCGTTGCCGTCTTCTTGCTCGCGTAGCACCCGTAGGACTGCGCTATCGAACCAGCGCGGGATGGCGCAGCGGCGCAGCACCTCGGCCTTGCCGGGCTTGAGTCCCTTCAGCACTTGGTCAAGGTTAAACACAAGCATGGCATCGCCACTCTTGCTCTTGGCCGCACCGATCATGTCGCTAAGGAAGCTGTGGATATTACCAGTCATCGTCGTCGTTCGGACGCTCCGCCTGTTCCAGGTTGTCACCAATAATCCCAAGGAGCTGAGGGTTCCCCTTCACGGCATTGAAAAGCGTCTGTACCTCAGCATCAGTGAGTCCGCTTAGCCCACGGTTCTCGCGCAGGTAGGTGCTCACATCGGCCTGAGTGAACAGCTCAACTGGTAGGGTACCAACCATCTGCGCCCAGTCGGCTCCGAAGTCCGGCAATCGCCGTCCGGCCAGCACAACCACCGTGTTCGCCAGCCGTCCCTCGCGGATGCGGGTCAGCAACTCGCGGGTAATCCAGCGGTCGGTGACGTTTGATGACCAGCCCTCGCTCGACTGGGAGGTGCGCTCGTAGGTATCGAAGAGAAACAGCACCGGCCCGCTGGCCGCCACCGCATCCAGACATGCAAAAAAGACCTGGGTGATGCGATCCTCAATCGCCTGGATAACCAGCGGGTTGTCGGCCTGAACGATGAAGAGATTATCTTTGATAATATTACGTCCGGCCACATCGCCGATACGAACGTCGCCAAACTGGCCGCTGCCGAAGTTAATCCCGCCACCGCTGCTGCCGCCGCCGCCATCACTGATCACCAAGCGTGGTGCGGTGGCCTCATTTATCGCCGCCGTGAGCTTATTGAAGTGATCCGCCCCGAGCGAGTCACGGAAACGACGCACCAGGGTGAGTACATCGTAGGCTTGGCCATCGCTAAAATCAATCATGACACTGCGGGTACCCTGGCCGACCGCCTCACTCGCAAAACGCTTGAGCAACCACGACTTGCCCATGCCCGATCCCGCAGAGATAAGAATAATGCGCCGGCTGGTGGCACCCTCCAGGCTCTTGCGGAAGCGATCCAATTGTTTGAGACGATCCACGAAGAGCTCTTGGAGCGAGCGGGTTGCCATTGTTTTCACAGGGCCGGGAGATACCCGCCCCAGGCTGAGCGTCAAGGAAAGTTTGGTCGCATGTGAGGGGCAAGCTCGCGCAACAAAATATAACCGGCGAACGTTAAAGTAATTGTAGCATAGGTGGTCATCCCGCTTCCTAGTACCGGCACTACCGGATGGGTCACTGAGACGGGGGAGAAAGGGACTATTGCAGTTACCGCCCCTTATAGCGTATGCTACAGATAACAGAGAAGCGTGGCCCCAAAGGAAACGGCTTGCGAATAAGCCCCGGATAACCACTCCGCACTTATTCCCCTTTTTTCCCCTGACATCTCCAAACCTCCCCCGCGCCGCTTGCCAGAAGACCAGCGGGGCAGCGCCTCTCTTATAGCAACACCAAAACGACGGCAGGAAACCTGCCGTCGTTTCGTTGTGTACAGAACTGTGGGCTTTCAGGGGAGAAAGCGGTATTGCGTTCGTCTACCTCCCACGCATTGGGTGGCGATGCGTCGCCCCTACTCCATCGGTACTAGTCGCTTACGTAGCGCATAAATTGCTACTTGGGTGCGATCAGCGAGATGGAGTTTTGAGAGGATATTCGAGAGGTGCGACTTACATGTTTTCTCTGAGATGATCAGATTTTCGGCAATTTCCTTGTTCGACATGCCCTTGGCTACGAGGCGCAACACATCCATCTCGCGGGGGGTGAGCTGATCAACGGGAGCCTCGGAGGAACGCGGGGCACTAAACTCCTGCATGAGCTTGGCGGCTACCTCGGGGTGGAGTACCGCCTCGTTGCGCTGGGCGGCGCGGATGGCGTGGGCCAAATCCTCGGGAGAAATATCCTTGAGCAGATACGAGATCGCACCGGCCTTGATCGCCGGAAAAACCTTGTTGTCGTCGCTGAAGCTGGTCAGCACGATGACCTTGCTGTTTGGGCTGACGGTCTTGAGTTGGCGGGTGGTTTCAACTCCGTCCATGCCGGGCATCACCAGATCCATCAGCACCACGTCGGGCAAGAGGTCGCGAGCCAACTGCACGCCCTCGGTGCCATTGCCCGCCTCTCCCACCACCTCAATGTCGTCCTGTAGCTCCAGAAAATCGCGCAGACCCTGGCGCACGACGCGGTGATCGTCAATCAGCAGCACGCTAATCGCTTCCATATGGACTCCCCCCTTATGTTGTCACACGCGGCACAGTTACTGTTACTTCGGTACCACCACCGATCCGTGATCGTAGCTCCATTGTGCCACCAATCTCAGCGGCTCGCTCGCGCATACTGATCATACCCAGGTGGCGGCCCTGCCCCGAGGGGGTGGCATCGGGATCGAATCCCTGCCCATCATCGGCTACCCGCAGCAGCACCTGCTCGGCACCAAACTCCAGCGACACCGTCACAGTGCGAGCGTTGGCATGCTTGAACACGTTGTTCAGCGACTCCTGCACAATGCGGAAGAGCGGCTGCTCTAACCCACGGGCCATGCGGTCGTCACCGATAACACTGAGCGCGATGGATATTCCCTCACGGCGCGAGAGTGCCTGGGCGTGCTGCTGAAGCGCTGCCACCAGTCCCTGATCACGCAGTGCGGGCGGACGTAGCTGGAAGATCAGGGCGCGCATTTCGGCCAGGGCGGCGGTGGCCGTCTCCTGGAGCCGCTCTAGCTGGGCGGCGGCCCGCTGCGGGTTTTTCTCCATCTGGGCGCGGGCCGCTGGCGCGGTGAGAGTCATGCTAAAAAGCTGCTGTGAGACACTGTCGTGCAACTCACGGGCCAGCCGGTTACGCTCCTCTAGCACAGCGGCGGCCTGGGCGCGCCGGTAGAGCCGAGCGTTCTCCAAGGCACCAGCCAGTACATCGGCTACCGTCTCCAGAATAGCCACATCCTCGTCGCTGAAACCGGTTGGCTGTGGCGACTCAAGGTTGAGCAGGCCAAGGGTGCGCCCGCTGGCAATGATCGGCACGCACAGCTCCGCGCGCGTCTCTCTGCGCTCCGTCACTACGAAATAATCCGGCTCGACGCGCACATTATTGGCCCGCAAGGTCTTCCCACTACGGGCGGATTGGCCGATCAGCCCGATGTTTATGTGCTGGCGGTAGCCGATGTTCATGGAGGGTAGTGTGCCAAAAGAGGCAGCCAGCACCAGTTCGTTTGTCTCATCGTCCACCAAAAAGAGGTCAACCTGATCATAGCCAAAGCCACTGCCGATCTGTTTGGTCACTTCGGGGAGGCTATATTCTTGCTCCAGGCTGGCGCTCGCGGTGCGGGCAATGGTGTTGAGTACGGCGAGTTGATCGGCGCGGTGCTGCACCTGGGCGGCCAGTCGCTGCGATTGCTGGTAGAGTCGGGCGCTGGTGATCGGCCCGCCCACCTGAGCGGCAATCGCCTCCAGCAGATCCACGTCCTCATAGGTGAACGCGCCGGACTGCGGCTTGCCCACATTGAGCGTGCCAATCACCCAACCACCACTGCGCAAGGGCGCAGTGATGCACGAGCGATACGTTGGCTCAATCGGCGCAAAGGCCGCATCGTCGCCCGGTTCATTGGCGAAGAACGAGCGGCCATGGTGGGCCACCCAGCCGACCATGCCCTGGCCAACATGAAAGCGGGTACCGAGCAGGGCCGATTCATTGGGCGAGACGGCGACGACCGCCAGCGTCCCGTCATCCTCAAGCAGGCAGAGCGAGCCACTGCTAAAGGCGACATCGAGCCGCTCAACCGTCCGGCTCAGAATATCGGCCAGGTCAAGGGTGGCGCTGACATCGCGGCCAAGCTCGGCGAGCAGTTGCTCTTTGGCCAGCAGGCGGGCGCTGCGTTCCGCGAGGCGCACATTCTCCACCGCCAGGGCCGCCTGACGAGCGATGGCCTCGATCACCTGGGCGGCAGTTGGGTCGAGGGCGGTGGATGCCGAGAGCGCAATATAGATCACGCCGATCAGCCGGTCGCCGCGCCCACGCAGAGGCACCAGCAAGGTTGGCGCGTTGGGAGGAGTGGCCGCCGCATCTGCGGCGTTGGGAGACTCCCCGTTGGCGGGGATGAGATATGAGTCACTCACCCGTAGCTCGGGACGCAGCAGGGTTGGGTAGATGCTCGGCAGCACCGGCTCGGCCCGCAGGCGCACTTCAATCTCGGGAGAGATACCGGCGAAGGCCGCCGCCTTAAACGCATCACTGTCAATATCACGCAGGCGCACGTACACCTGGGTACTCGCCACCACGCGGCGCAGCGTCTCGGCCACCTCGTGGAGCAGACTCTCGGGTGTGTTGTCGGCGCGGATCTGACTCCCCAGCGCGAGCAGATCGCCCAGGGGTAGTTGGCGCACCCCATCGGTACGCGGCATATTACTCATTGCGTTTCACTATTAATGCTGCTCATCCGCCCACTGCAAGATCGCCGCCATGCCGGTGGGCGCAGGATCATGGTAGTGACGCAGGATTGCCACGATCTCGGGTGGACTGCCGACAGCGGCAGCCATCTGCGCACCGCGCCAGGCATGCTCAGCGTAGACGCGAATTGGTCGCAGCGGGCCGCGCCCACTGGCGGCGGCGGCGTGGTAGAGCGGCGGTATCCGTTTCAGCAGCGTAACCAGAATATACCAGCCCAACCCCATCGTCCTCCCGTCATCGTCCACCTTCCCGCAGTCATGGATGATCGCCGCCCGCAGCAAGAGCGGATCGCAATACCCCGCATCCACCAGGGTGCGATGTACATCAAGGCAGTGGCGCTGATCGTAGGTCGGCATGCAATCAAACAGACAAAACTCCTCCGGCGCAAGCGTGCGGGCCACCATCGCACGTTCGTCGGTACCCACCTTTGCCCGCAGCGCCGCAAAGAACTGCCGGGCGCGGTAGCGCAGAGACATCGGTTGTTGGTCGTCGGTTGTCATCTTGTTACCTGCATGCCTAAATAGTACACTTTTCCCTCGCGTTTTATCGCACGGTACTCAGTTTGTAGGGGCAATCCCTACGGGGTGGACTACCACACCCCCGATCCCATTGCCAAAGGCGTTTGGGATTGCTTTTCGGATGATGTTGTACGCACCGTTCACGTCGGCATTGATCCGCCGACCGTCTGCGGTGCGAAACATCCCTCGCGTGACCCGCTTACCCACATAGCGTTCGCGATGTCCCATCGGCTCGGCATCCAGAAAGCTGCATTTGCTCGTGTGGCTCTCGTTGATCGTGCGTACTTCGATGCCGACCAATTCCGCCTTGTACTGAAGCATCGCGATAAACCGGGCGTGCGGTACCTGCACAAAGTTCTGGTTGTTCCGCCGTCCGATGGTGATCTGCTGCTTCCAGCCGTCGTTTTTGCCGATGATCAGAACTCCGATGCCTTCACGCACCAGCATATCGATAATGCGTCGGCTGTGCGTATGCAGGTAGTGCGTGATCTGGCGGTTGCGCCGGTTCGTGATACGCTCCATCAGGCATGTGCTGCCCTTCCTGCCGAGCTTGGCTTGGAGTTGGGCCTTGCGTTTGTTGTAGAACTGATTGATATGCTTTAACGGACGACCGTTAACAAGAACCGGCA
>JBAXMH010000004.1:0-41612 GCA_037134395.1 Chloroflexales bacterium | reverse complement strand
TGTCAAGAGGTGGTGCCGCGAAAAGAACGTTCGTTACGTGGAATGACGCGAGATTCTTTGCGTCTTTGCGCCTTAAAAGTAACGCTGTCACGCAGATCGCAGCGAAGCGTCCCGACCGCGATATGGGCTGCCGGGACGCTTCGCTGCGCTCTGCGTGACAGGTCTCATAGCGTTACTTTTGTGGTAGGACATGGTTCAGCGGAGCCAATTTTACATGACAGTTTGTGCTGGCCCCCCTCACCCCCCCTGCCCCCTCTCCCACCAGGGGAGAGGGGGAGATATCGCATCAGGATGCGTAAAATCAGCTCCCCTCCCCCCGTGTGGGGGAGGGGGTGGGGGTGGGGGTGGGGGTTGTTCGGCAACAAACTGTCACGTACCCACGAACCTTGTCTAGTGTGAAATAGTGTAAAAGACGCGAACGACCCGCCCCTATGCTATAATGCGGCCCATGGTGAAGCCGCACGCCCGTGCGAGGAGTGAAATGACTGAGGAGCGGTTGCTCAGCCCTAACCCCGACAGCGATGACCAGCAGGTTGAGAAGAGCCTGCGCCCACGCAGTCTGGCCGAGTTTATTGGGCAAGAGAAGACTATTGAACAACTGAAGATCGCGATTGCGGCGGCCAAGGCTCGCAGCGATCCGCTGGATCATCTCCTCTTCTACGGGCCGCCTGGTCTGGGCAAGACATCTTTGGCCGGGGTGATTGCCAGTGAAATGGGCGTGAAGATCAAGATCACCAGCGGCCCAGCTATCGAGCGCGCCGGTGATTTGGCCGCCATCCTGACTAATTTGCAGAAGGACGATGTTCTCTTTATTGATGAGGTTCACCGACTGAATCGTGCGGTAGAGGAGGTTCTCTACCCGGCGCTGGAGGATTTTGCCCTGGATCTGATGGTGGGCAAGGGGCCGAGCGCACGCAGTCTGCGCCTGAGCCTGCCGCGATTCACCGCCATCGGGGCGACAACGCGGGTGGCCCTGCTCACCTCACCTCTCCGTGACCGCTTCGTGTCGGTCCACCGGCTGGTGTTTTATAACGATGACGCCATGCGCGAGATCGTCGCCCGCTCGGCAGGTATCCTGGGTATGCCGATCACTGATCAGGGTGCCTTGGAGATTGGTCGCCGCGCCCGTGGCACGCCGCGTATCGCCAACCGCCTGCTCCGCCGCGTGCGCGACTACGCCCAGGTGATTGCCGATGGCGTGATTGATGTGCCCGTGGCCCGCGCTGCTCTGGCTCAGCTAGAGGTGGATGAGCTTGGTTTGGACGAGAACGACCGGCGGCTGCTGCACGCGATCATCGAACTCTTCAACGGCGGGCCGGTGGGGTTAAGCACCCTGGCCGCCGCCTTGTCCGAAGAGGTAGACGCAATTGAGGACGTCTATGAGCCGTTCCTGCTCCAGCTCGGTTTTCTCCAGCGCACCCCGCGTGGCAGAATCGCCACCCGGCGAGCCTACGATCACCTGGGCATCGCCTACAGCGAAAAGGCTCCTGGCGAAGAATCCCCGCAGGGACGATTATTTTAAAAGCAATACTTTTCGAATAAGGCCATGCCGCGCCGTCCACGAATAGGACGCGAATATACGAATAGCCCGGTGCAGAGCCTTATTCGCGTATTCGTGACCTATTCGTGGACGGCATCTGACGGCTTATCTGAAAAGTATTGGTTTTAAAAGAGGGTAGGGGCGGCTCGCGAGCCGCCCCTACCAAGCCGCCCCTACAAAGCCGCCCAAAAGAACGTAGGGGCGGCTCGCGAGCCGCCCCTACAAAGCCCCTACAAAGCGAGCCGCCCCTACAAAGTGGCGTCAATAATCGTGATCCCTGGATCGTCCGCGCTCGACGCGGGGGGCGGCAGAGCAACGGGTCGGCTATCGCGGCGGCGGCGGCTGAGGCTCTGCTCCGCGCCGCGCTTTAGGGCCGAGCCGAAACCGAAGGCCGGACGCTCTTTGGTCGCGCCGATGGGTGTGTAGGGATGCTCAATCTCGACCCGGTCGAGGATCTCCTTCACATCAATGTCGGTCAGTTCATTGCGCAGGATGAGCGCCTCGGCAATCGCGATCACCGCCTCGCGGTTATGCTCAATCAGTTGCTTCACCTCGTTAAACTGCTTCTTGATGATCGCCTCGATGCGCGGCTTAATATCCGGTGCCGAGAGTCCCTGGATACCACCGAAGAGCAGGTAGGAAAAGTAGCTCTCGTCCATCCCGTAGGCCCCGACCATCATGGCTGCCTGGTAGGTAGCCTGCTGGAGGTCGCCGGTGACGCCGCTCATCTGGATGCCCAGGAAGAGCTCTTCGGCGGCGCGGCTGGCCACCGAGATCTTAATCCGGTCGAGCAGTTCGTCCTTGGTGCGGGTGTGGATCTCCTCCTCGGGCTTCCACGCGGCGAAACCGAGAGCGCTGCCGTGACGCACAATCGTCACCTTGGTGAGCCGCTCCTTCTTAAGCAGCTTAACCATGGCGTAGGCGTGACCGGCCTCGTGGTAGGCGATTCGGCGGCGCTCTTCGTAGGACATGCTGCGGATTGGCTGTTTGAGTCCCCACTCGTGCATCTCACGGGCCTGGGTGAAGTCCCAGTAGTTAATCGCCGCCCGGTTGTCGAAGTGAGCGTGGATCGTTGCCTCGTTGATGCAGTACTTGATCGCCACCGGTGTATAGCCAATCGTATCGGAAACCATACGCTTGAGCGGCATCGGTTCGTGCTTGACCTTGCCAAGATAATACTCGATCACCTCGCGGCGACCATCGGCGTCGGGCGGCTCAACGGTGATCTTGCGGTCGAAGCGACCGGGGCGCAGCAGCGCGGCGTCGAGGGACTCGGCCAGGTTCGTGGCCGCCATCGTCAGCACCGGAGGCATCTCAGTCTTCTTGCGGCGCAGGTGAACCACGCGCAGCAGCTTGCCCCACCACGTATCCTGAGGCGGAGGATCCATCTGGAGCAGCAGCTCATTGAGGATACCGCTGCCGCCGCCCATATTGCCGCCCATGCCCATCATGACGTTGTTGCGGCCACCGGACTGGGCGTGTGAATCCATGCCCGCTGCCCCGGCCATGCTGGCGCTGCGGGCACCGCCGATGGCGTCAATCTCATCAATAAAGAGGATGCACGCGCCGTACTCGCGGGCGAAGCGGCGAGCTTTACGGTAGAGGTTCATCACCTTGATGTTGCCCATACCCATGAATGCCGACTGAAGCGAGGGTGCGCTCAGGTAGCCAAAAGGTACGCCTGCCTCGGTCGAGATCGCCTGAGCCAGATAGCTCTTGCCTGTGCCGGGAGGGCCGATCAGCAGAATACCACGGGTTACTTCGCCGCCCATCTGCTTAAACTCTTTGGCCCCCTTGAGCAGAGTGACAACACGCCGCGCCGCCTCCAGCACCTCGGGGTTGCCCTGATAGTCCTTGAAGCCGATGCCCGTCTCGCCGGGCTTCACCCAGTAGATGCGGGTGCGCGCCATAAAGAAGTACATCAGGAAGAACTGAAAGCCGATGAAGAAGAACAATCCCACAGCGGTGGGGATAATGCCCAGAAGCATCGGGCCGAGGCTTCCGGAGAAGACAATATCAATGACTGGGGGAAGCAAGTTGGTCGCCAGCCAGAGCCCAATGGCGATGAAGATGCAGGTGCGGACGAAGCGCAGGAGCTTCCAGTTCCAGCGATGGAAAAACGAGTCAATCTTCTTGTCCAGCTCGCGATCCAGGTCGTCGCGGTTCTGTCCACTGTTCGTTGGGCGGTAGGGCTCAATGGCCATGCGTCTACTCCAGTTCTGGCGGTGAGGCTCACATACGGAGGTCTACGATCTTGCCGCTCTTATCTACGGTAAAAACAAATGAGAAAGTGCCGTTACGGTTTGCCTGCGATGACTCAATATCAACAGCGTAGAAGTACATGAACCTCCCGCCCGGGAGAGTAACGCCACCGACATACGAGAACTTCTTATACCGCTGCCCACCATCGCGTTCGTTCCTGGCCTGGGCCGCCAGATGCTCCTTCGAGACGCCCTGGTCAATCAGAGCTGCCTGGAGTTGCGGGCTAAAGGAATCCCACATACGCTCAGCATCGTAGCGAGCCTGCCCCTGGAGGAAGGACTCAACGGCGGCGGAGGTGGGGATGGCTGGGGGGCGGTTATCAGCTAGTTTGGAGACAAAGAGCGGGGCGATCAGAGCGATGCTCTCAACACCAATGATCCCGACCAAAAAGAGAGTGAGCAGCAGCCATCCGAGGCGTGGCCGGATAACTCGACCGGCGAGGATCAGCCCGTAGGCCACCCGGCGCAGCACCAGCCGCATGGCCCGCTCAACCATCCCACGGGGCAGCGGGTACGAATCCGCCACTGGCATGGTCGGCGCAGACTGTTCGCTTGTGATCCCAGGTGGAGTAGCGGAGGGGTAGGATGTCGTCTGAGGGGCAGCCTGTTGATTGACCTGATCTTCCATGTGGAATCACCTCTACATGGGAGTTACACGCCTGCGGGGCAGGGTGCATTCCTTGTGCAACGCGGGTATAAGCCAAGTATACCCAAGGTATGGATTGAGATCAAGAAGGTATGATGAGAAGATAATGAGCGAAGGGGTCAGGGGTCAGGTGTCGGGGGTCAGGGGTCAGGAGTCAGGTATTTGTAGTGGGTACTTCAGCGTCTATGCGGCTGAAGCACCCACTACGAACTGTAAACCTGACACCTGACACCCTGACACCCGACACCTGTCCTAATAGCTATAGCCGCCCTCAAGGCGGGCGTTATTCAGCACCACGCCGATGATGTGGGCCTTCACCTTCTCAAGGATCTGGCGCGCCTCGCGGGCGCGGTCACGGCGGGTGTAGCCAGCCTGGAGAACGAGCAATACCCCGTCTACCTGAGGGGCTAGGACGGCGGCGTCGGTGACGGCGACCACCGGGGATGTGTCAATCAGCACGATGTCGGCGCTGGCGCGCAGACGATCTATCAGGGCGGCCATCCGCCGTGAGCCGAGCAGGTCGGCGGGGCGGGGCGGCAGGGGGCCACTGGCCAGCAGGCTCAGGCCGGGTACGGAGGTGGCCTGGATGGGCAACTCGCCCTGTCCCTGCTCCAGCAAGGCGCTGGTCAAACCGTGGTCGTTCGCCAATCCAAAGATGCTGTGCAGGCTGGGGCGGCGTAGGTCGCAGTCCACCAGCAGCACGCGCTGCTCGGACTGGGCCATCGTCACAGCGATATTCGCCAGGGTGATGCTCTTGCCCTCGTCGGGGGCCGTGCTGGTGACCAGCAGCGTCTTTAGCGGTCGGTCAATGCTCGAAAACTGGATATTTGTGCGCAGGGTGCGATACGCCTCAGCGGCAGCCGAGCTAGGGTCGCGCAGGGTGATCAGTGTGCGCTCAGGTGATGCGCTCGTAGTAGACACGACGACTCCTTATCTTCGGCGGAGGGGCTTCTGGGGCGACAAAGCCTCCCCCGACCCCACCACGGGTATCGCGCCGAGGGTGGTGAGCCCCACGAAACGCTCGACATCGGCGCTATTCTTGAGCGTGTCATCAACATATTCCAGGATGTAGGCCAACAATACGCCGATCACCAGGCCGAGGATGCCGCCAGCGAGGACGTTGATCTTGGTGTTCGGGCTGAGGCTGAGCAGGCGCGCCTCCTGAATGCGAGTGACGTTGATGCGTGCGGTGCCCTCTAGGGTGGAGTTAATGCGGTTCACCTCGGCAATAATCCGGCTGCCGACGGCGTTGGCCATCGCCTGCGACTGATCGAGCCGGGCCGCGTCCACCTCAATCACCATCTTCTGCTCGTCGGGGAGAGCCTGGATATTCACGTCGCTCATCCACACCTCGCCACTGATGTCCAGACTGAGACTTTGGCTGATTTGGTCGAGGACGCTTGGCTGAAGCACGAGTTCACGGTAGCTGTTCATGGAGTTGCGCAGCACCAGATTCAGTCCGTTGTCGGCCTGGTTGGCAAAGGCCAGGTACACGGCCTGGGAGCGGAAGGTGTGCGGGAGCAGCTTACTCACGCCGTAGGCCGTCACAACAGCGGCGACGGCGGTGAGGGCGATCACCCACCAGCGCTTGATCAGCACCGAGATATAGTCACGCAACTGCATATGAGAATCTCTATTCTTTGGGGATGGACGCGAGCACGCGGACACCGATCCACTGCTCGGCCTGATCCGGGCTACGCAGCCGGTCATCAAGGTAGGTGATCAGCAGGGCGAGGCCGATGGCCACGGCGAGGCCGAGGGCGGCGCGCAGGATCGCGTTGACCAGCTTACTGGACAGGTTGCCGACGGTACCGGCAAGTTGAGGCGGGTCAAGGGTGGCTACGTCGAGGCCGCCAGGGCTGCGGCCCCAGTAGCTGAGGCCGTGGGACGTGAGCATATCCACTGCGCTCTGGGTGACAGCTAGGGCGAGATCGGGCGTCGCGGCGACGACAGTAATGTAGAGTTCGCGGTGCAGCACCTCGCCGCGCAGTCCATCCTGGACAGCGGCGGGGTCTACGGAGAACCCGGCGGCAGCCACCGCAGACTGCACATCCGTAGCGAAGGCAGTGCTGCCGATCACCTGAGGCAGATCATCAAGGATAAACTCCGTGGTCGCCCACGAATAGTTGTCGTTAAAATCAGGCATGCTGGCGGCGTGACCCGCATCAATCAGGCTGCGGGCGATCATCAGGCGCACGCTGGCCTGGTAGCGCACGGGCTGGCGTAGAGACAGGCCAAGACTGAGTCCGCCTGTCACCAGGGGGAGGAGCAGGATCATCAGCCAGAAGCGGCGGAGCAGGGAGAGGTAGGCACGTAGCTGCATAGGTTCCTAAATCATCTCGTATCCACAGCGGCATTTATCACGTCGCGCATACGGGCGAGGAAGAGGTCGAGCCCAAAACCCTCGGCGTACTGACGGATCGCGACCGTATCGTAGACATCCACATGGGCGGCGGCCACAGCGGCGGCGAGGGCGGCGGCGCTCGGCTCGTAGAAGAAGCGCCCGGTTACGCCATCAATCACCGTCTCCAGCGCCCCACCGGCACCGTAGGCGATCACCGGGCGACCGGCGGCCATCGCCTCCAGAGGCGTGATCCCAAAATCCTCTTCGCCGGGGAAAATAAAGGCGCGGCAGCGGGCGAAGAGTTCGCGGCGGGTCGGCTCATCAACCCAACCAAGAAACTCGATATGTGGCCCGGCCATGCGCTCTAGGCGGGCGCGGTCGCGTCCATCGCCAAAAATCTTCAGGGGCAGGCGCAGATGCGTGAACGCCTCGACAATCAGCTCGATCCGCTTGTAGGGAATGAGCCGACCGCCGGCCAAATAAAAATCCCCGGCGGGCAGCGGCATCGCGGGCGGCAACACCACCGGCGGCGGAATAACCGTCGCGGCGCGACCGTAGTAGCGGCGAATACGTCCCGCCACCTCACGCGAGTTGGCCACAAAGGCATCCACCCGCGTATTCGTCACCGCATCCCAGAGCCGCATGTAGGTGAGCAGGAAGGGCAAGATCGCGCCCTGAACCCCCGCAATCTGCTCGCGAGTGACATAATCGCGGGTGCGCCAGGCAAAGCGCATCGGCGTATGGCAATAGCAGACGTGGACGGCACCGGGGCGAGGGATGATCCCCTTCGCATAGGCGCTGCTGCTGCTGATGATCAGATCGTAGTCACTCAGATCAAAACTTTCAAACGCGCTGGGGTAGAGCAGAAAGTAGCGCCGGAAGTGCTTGCGCCAGCCGGGGAGACTCTGCATAAACGAGGTGCGGATGTCCCACTCCCGATAGTGGTCGGGCATCACATCGGCATCATAGATCGAGGTAAAAATCGGCGCATCGGGGTAGAGCGTGTGGAGTGCCTCAAGGACGCGCTCGGCGCCGCCGTACTGGTTCAGGTAATCGTGGACGAGGGCAACACGCATAACCCCGACCCCTGGCGACAACACGACAGGAGCAGAGCACGCGTGGCTCTGGGCAACAAACTCTATCGGACTACGCATAGACGCCGGAATCCTCTTCTTGGCTGCCGCTACGGCAGCGCCATAGGATAGCATATCTTCGCAAGACTGGTGCAAAGTCCATCCCCATGTTTGGGAAGCACGGTGTTGATCATAATAGCCCCCCCATGCGCGGGGAGCGTACACCATCGCGATAAAAATGGACCGTAGGGGCGCGTCGCGACGCGCCCCTACCCGACACCCGCCTATTTCCATGTTAGTGGCTCGTTTGCGACCTCATTTGGATCATATATCCATAAAGAAGGCACTCAAGCTTGTGAACTTTGCCCGATGGTGGCCACGCACTTTTTTCCTATAATGCCCAGTATAGGCTGTGTGTGAAACTGGATTCTGTCCCAAAGATCCCAGACCGTCGGGACAAGTCTGATAGTGTGTCGGGTGGTGTGTGGTAATGGAGCCGCGCACGGCCAAAAGAGTCTGGTAACTACAATTCTGGTGAGCTCTGGCGGCGATGCCCTGACGGTAATCGTGATCGTCAGGGCTTTTTGTGTGCCTTGAAGAATGTGATGTGAGGAACTGCGCCTTGGATATGATCAATGGAGCCGACACCGCATGGATTTTGGTGTCAAGTGCGCTGGTGATGCTGATGACACCAGCCCTCGGCTTCTTCTACGGCGGACTTGTTCGCCAGAAGAACGCTCTTTCGACGATTATGCATAGCTTCTTTATGCTTGGACTGGTAAGCATTGTGTGGGCGCTGGTTGGTTACAGCCTGGCCTTTAGCCCGACTATTGACGGGGTGATCGGCGGACTGAGTTGGGTCGGCCTGACGGGTGTGGGGTTGGAGCCAAACGCCGATTACGCCCCGACCATCCCGCACCAGGCGTTCATGATCTACCAGATGATGTTTGCGGTGATCACGCCCGCCCTAATCTCGGGAGCCTTCGCCGAGCGCAAGCGCTTTAAGGCGTTCGTCATCTTCTCGCTGCTTTGGCTGATGCTCGTCTACGTGCCGGTAGCTCACTGGGTCTGGGGTGTGGGTGGCTGGATCCGTGTCCTCGGTGCGCTGGACTTTGCCGGTGGTACGGTGGTTCATATCACCTCGGGCGTGTCGGCCCTGGTCTGTGCCCTGGTACTCGGCAAGCGCGTCGGCTACGGTAGCGAGCCGATGGAGCCGCACAACGCAACTCTGAGCATCCTCGGTACCGGCATGCTTTGGTTCGGCTGGTTCGGCTTTAACGCCGGTAGTGCCCTGGGCATCAATGCCCTGGCGGTCTCGGCCTTTGTGAATACGCACCTGGCCGCAGCGATGGCGGCTATCACATGGATGACCGCGAGCTGGGTGCGCCACCGCCGACCGAGCGTCCTCGGTGCCTCCGCCGGCGCGGTGGCTGGTCTGGTGGGTATCACGCCCGCCTCCGGGTTTGTCACTCCTCTGGCCGCGATCATCATTGGCTTCATGACCGGTGCCGGCTGCTTCGTTGTCGTCGAGATGCTGGTGCGTGGCCGGGTGGACGATGCCCTGGATGTGTTTGGTGTCCACGGCGTCGGTGGAATCATCGGTGCCCTGGCAACCGGTATCTTCGCCACCAAGACGATCAACCCCGCTGGCGCCAATGGTCTACTCTACGGCAATCCTGATCAGTTGCTCATCCAACTCGTTGCGGTCGCGGTGGTGGGTGTCTACGCGGCTGTAGTTACCTGGGGGCTGCTGATGCTGATCAATATGACTGTCGGTATCCGCGTCTCTCCTGAGGAAGAGGCCCGTGGTCTGGACGCCTCGCAGCACGGCGAGGCCGCCTACCAGATTTAGTCTTCATTTACATAATCGTTATAAGGAGTACGACAATGGAACTGATCATCGCCTCTGTCCTGTTCATTGCCCTGATGGCCTGTTGGTTTATCCTTCCTGGCCATAGCGAGGTGGTCGGCCATACCCCCGCCGTTGAACCGATGGGTACTACCTCGCTGACGCCCACCGTCTGATCACGAGCCACCGTTCTCGACGCAATAGCGAAGGTTGCCGCTCCCGAAATGGGAGCGGCGACCTTCGCTTTTTTCGGTGGAACCATCCTGCTCATCATAGCGTCATCAAAGCAAGACGCACGTGACCTGCGAGCCATAGTGGCCCGCCCTAGCAGGAGAGATGTCGTATGGAGAAGCGCAACCCAACTCTGATCGGTGTTCTTGCCGGTGCCGTGTTGATCGCCGTCTTGGCTATTGGCGCTATCAGCGCCGTGCTGGTCAGCCGCCCGAACACTGCCCAGGCCCAATCGAACGGGGTAACCGGCATGCGTCAGATTACCGTCGTCGGTGTCGGCGAGGTGAAAGTGACACCTGACACCGCCAATGTTCAGATTGGCGTAGACACCTCGTCTCCCACCACGCAAGAGGCGCTGGCCCAGAATTCTACCCAGTCCAGTGCGATTATTGAGAAGATTAAGCAGCTTGGCGTGGACGAGAAGGATATCCAGACGAGTGGCTTTAACATTTACCCGACCTATAGCAGCGATGGTCGTCAGGTCACGGGCTACACGGTGGGCAACCAGGTAACGGTCACGATCCGCAATCTGGCCCAGGCCGGTACCCTGCTCGACCAGGTGGTGCAGGCTGGCGCAAACCGTATCTACGGCGTGAACTTCACGGTGGCCGACCCCGCCGCCGTTCTGTCGCAGGCCCGTGATAAGGCCGTGATTGAGGCCAAGGCGCGTGCCGACCAGTTGGCCAAGGATGCAGGTGCCAGCGTCGGCCAGGTTCTCGTGATCACCGAGAATATTGGCTCTAGCCCGGTGGTACCTGTGGCGATGATGGATCGCGCTGTGGTCACAGGTGGCTCATCGGTACCCGTCCAGGCCGGCACGCAGAGCTACAGTGCGCAGGTTCAGATTACCTATGCGTTACAATAGGGCTGACCTGCGTCGCTCGATACCGGAAGATGAAAGTTGATGACGCTCCTGGCGCCCCTGGGCTTGCTGGCTCTGATCACACTTCCGCTGATCGTTCTGCTTCACCTGATGCGTGAGCGGCGGCGGCGGCACGTAGTACCCTCGCTGTTGCTCTGGCAACTGATGCCGCGCCGCCAGCAGGCCCAGCGTCGCCGTCGTCTGCCTCTTACCCTGCTGTTGCTGTTGCACCTGCTGGCCGCAGCCCTGCTGGCTGCGGCCCTTGCTCGCCCACAGTGGTTTACCACCTTGCTCGGGCGCGAGCAGCATCTGGCGATCATTATTGACACCTCGGCGAGTATGGCTGCTCCGGCTGGCAGATTGAGTACCAGCAGCCGACTCGATGTTGCTCGCACTCGTGCCCGCGCCCGCATCGCCGAACTTAGTGGGCGCGATACGCTCTCTCTGATCGTTGCCGGTTCTGAGGCCCACCTGCTCGATAGCTCTGGCCCCACGGGTGCCAATCGCCTCCAGGCTGCCCTTGATAGCCTCCAGGCCGGTGGGGTGGGCACCGACATTGCTGGCGCTCTTGCGTTGGCCGCTGCTGATATGCAGGGCCAGCCTGCGGGACGCGCCGTGGTGATTACCGACGCCGCCCTGCCCACTCTTGAGTCCGATATGCACCGTGCCCCGCAGGGTCTCGCCGTAGACTGGGAGCAGGTTGGCTCGGATCTTCCCAACCACGCCCTCATTACGTTCGCCGCCCGCCCGCGCAGCGGTGGCGGGCCGGTGCAGGTTTATGCCAGGGCGACGAACTACAGCGACACCCAGTTCAACAGCGTTGTCCGACTCTACGGCGACGGCCAGCTTCTCGACACGCGCCCGGTATTCTTCCCACCCCAGGGCGATGTTGAACTTACGTGGGTCGTCCCCGCCGGCATGACTTTGCTGCGCGCCGATCTGGATGGATCTGACAGTCTGCCCGCCGATGATACGGCATCGCTCAGCCTGAGTGTCGCTCGCCCCCTACGCACACTCCTGGTGAGTACGAGCCCAACAGTGATCGAGCGCGCTCTCCGCTCGGTTCCGGGAGTCAGTCTGCGGGTGATCGCTCCGGCTGAGTATGTGGGTGCGGACACGCCCGACGTGGATCTGACGATTCTTGACGGAACGCTACCGGATCGCTGGCCATCCGGCGCGGTACTGGCGATCAACCCGCCGAATACGGCCCGGATGCTCAGTGTGAGCGGGCGCACCGAAACCCCTCCGTCCGGCGCAGATGATCTGCGCACCGACGCCACTACTACTCTCTTCGAGGGTGTGAGCCTGGGCAGTGTGAAGTTTGGTGCGGTTGCCCGGATCACCCCGCCCGATTGGGCACAAACCCTGCTCTCGCGTGGCGAGCAGCCGCTCATCATGCACGGTCATGTTGACCAGAGCGAGGTGGCGATTTGGGCCTTTGATATGGCCAAAGGCAATCTCACCACCCGTCTCGCCTTCCCGCTGCTACTCGCCCGTACCGTGCGCGACCTAGCGGCTGATCCGCTGCCCTCCGCAGCGCTAGCTGGCCAGACCATCTCTCTGCGGCCTGACCCACGTACCGATACGCTTGAGCTAACCGCCCCGAGCGGGACAGTCAGCCGTAGGCCAGTGCCTCCTGGCGAGATCGTGCAGATCAATCTGGTCGAGCCGGGGGTTTACGCCCTGCGTGAGTTGGTGGGTACCGATGAGATCTTCGCCGGACAGTTGCCGGTGAACACTGGGGCGGCCCGTGAGTCCGACCTGAAACCGCGCCAGTTTCCCGCCTCCACCGAGGCTCCCTCCGCCGTCAGCGTCAGCGACCCCACGCGCGATAGTCAGCCCCTCTGGCCCTGGCTTGCCGCTGCCGCCCTCGCCGTGATGTTCGGCGAGTGGGCGTTTGTCCACACCCGCCGCAGCGGCGTGGGGCAGAGCTAAGGCTAATACTTTTCACTTTAAGGAGTCTGCCGCCGCTCCCCCCTCACCCCCCAGCCCCCTCTCCCAGAACGGGAGAGGGGAAGTCGAAGGCGTTCTACTGCGGTATCTCCCCTCTCCCCCGGTGGGAGAGGGGCAGGGGGTGAGGGGGCAATGCTGATGCTATGCCTCAGTGACGAGATCGCCACGCAGCACCGTAACCGCCTGTCCGCTCAGGACGACCCGTGCGTCGGCCAGACGTACCCGCACCACGCCGCCTCGCGCTGATGCTTGGTAGCCTACCAATTCTGCTTTAGATAGCCGCGTGCCCCAGAACGGCCCCAGGCAGCAGTGAGCCGACCCCGTCACCGGGTCTTCGGGAACCCCCGCCCGTGGCGCAAAGAATCGCGAGATGAAATCGTAGTCCGGCACATCGCTTTGCGCCGTCACGATCACCCCACGCGCCTCAATCTGTGCTAATCGGAACAGATTTGGCTGTAGCGTCCGCACGGCCATCGCATCTTCAAGTTCGACCAGATAGTCGAACGGACTGCGCCACACCGAGATCGGCGTTCTGCCCAGTCCGTCCATCAGATCCGCTGGAGATTCCGCCGCGACCGGCGGGGTGGCCGGGAAATCCATATCAATCCAGTTGCCACGGCGTGTGCAGGTCAGCAGGCCACTACGGGTGCGGAAGAGCGCCGGCGCGTCCGGCGCGAGCAGTCCCTGCTCCCACAATGCGTGGGCGCTCGCCAATGTCGCGTGACCACATAGGTCAACCTCGGTTGTCGGAGTGAACCAGCGCAGCCGAAAGGCATCACCCTCTGGCACCAGGAACGCGGTCTCTGCGAGGTTCATCTCACGGGCTATTGCCTGCATCCAGTCATCGTCACGTGGCGCGGGCAGGAGACAGACGGCAGCCGGATTTCCCGCATACGGCTGCTTGGTAAAGGCGTCTATCTGGGTGATGAAGAGTCCCATCCTCGTCCCTAGAACCAGGCACTACTGAGTGATGACATCCTCTGCCGGCAGCGGGTTCGCCTCAATTTCAGCGAGCTTTCGCACATGCTCACGGCGCTCAAGCCACCTGAGTGTTGCGTAGGCGGCAACGACGGCGACAAAGCTGCCCGGCCAAAGCATCCACTCAAAGTGAATTTTGATGCTGGTGATAAAGCTAGCGGTGAAGATAAACAGGAACACCAGCCCGGTGATCATATAGACCTCAAAGCTGGTGCTGCTGAGGTAGATCTCATCGCGTGGGCTGAAACGGTGTCGCTGAGGGGCCATAGCAGACTCCTTAGACATGGTTTACATATCAGGCCAGAATGTGGCATCTTGACGCGCTGTACCTGAAACCTGAAACCTCACACCTGAAACCTTGTCTTACGGCTGAAGCTGTAGCCCCACTGCCTGGTAGCCGTTCGTCAGCAGACAGGTGATTTGCTGGAGCAGCGACGGCTCGCGCTCGGCCATCGCCACCAGCCGCCGGTGGAACGATGTTGCCGGAGCGTACGCTGTGTCAATCCGATCCCAGAGTGGCAGCGCCTCACCCTCCAGCCACTTCCAGCGATCCTCGAACCGAGCCAGCGAGACTCGCCCGGACAGTACCGGCAGGATGCCAAAATAGTTCATGAACCACGACCCGCCAGATATGTTACGGCTGGCATCCTGGAAATCCATCGCGCCGCCGAGCGAGACGATCAGCTTGCCGATGCTGGTCAGGCTATCCATAATGGTTGCCAGGGTCAGTTGTTGCTCTTGTTTGAGCAGCGTAATATTCCCGTTGCGGATCAGCTCTTTCCCGGCCTCAACCTGAGCAGGATCGGCGAGTTTCTTCACGCCCGCATCAATCATGCGGAAGCCCTGGATCAGATAGGGGTGCTCGCTCTCGGAGACATTCGCCTCGATCTCGCCAATGCCGCCCTGCATATAGGCCAGGTGCGTCCAGGCAATATCATCGAAGATTAGATCGTTTCCCTGCTTCAACAGATCGAGGTCGTTAAGCAGCAACGGACGAGTCGTCACATCGTGGAGAGCGACCGGCACGCTGAAGATGAGGCTTAGCCCCTGCTGATAGAGTTTCACACCGGACGCCAGCAGACTAGTAGTGCCCCCATTCTCAGGCCCTGCAGCCAGCACCCGTGGGGCCATCAGCACCTCTGCAACCTGGAGGGCGATGCCAACTTGATTAGAGGCAAACGCGGCCATACCTGCCCATTTGAACACATCCGGCTGCTGTAGGTAACATTGAGCATAGTACGCCGTAATCGCGCGGTTTCGATCCGTGTACCGATTCTTCGGTGGCAGCTTCTGCTCAAGGATCTCTTGCCACTCACGTTTTGTCGCCATATGAACCTCATGCTCAATGTTCAGTGCTTACCTTATCCAGCCAAGGCAGGAGGATGTCGCAGAACTTGTCGGGAGCCTCATCGAAGGGACAGTGTCCACAGTCAGGGATGATCGCGATTTCAGCCTGAGGCAGCAGGGTTCGCTTAAAGTATTCAGCCAATGACGGCGGCACCGATACATCGCGCTCGCCCCAGATCAGCAGGGTTGGTACCGTAACCTCACCCTTCTGGAAGTTGAGGACAAGCTCGGGGAAGGTGCGGCTCACCGCCAAATACGCATCTTTGCTGCCCCGACGACGCAAGGGCTCGCTGAACTGTTCGATCAACTGCGGCGTAACCCGCTCCTTGCGGTGGTAGGCCGAGAAGAGTCCCTGGCGCGCACCCAGAGGATTCGCTAAGAGATTTGCCAGCACTTCGCCGACACCAGGAGACTGCATTACGTTGCGGAAGAGATCGTCAACCATGTCAAGCGGAAGGTTTTTGGGAGCGGTCAGGCCCGTGCTATCAACGAGGACAAGGCCGCGTACAAACTGCGGGTAATCGTGGGCAACCTGCGCGGCGAGCATACCGCCCATCGAGTGTCCGACGACGATAGCTGGCCCATGGCTCGCATCGGCGATCAGTTCGGCAATCTGGTCAGACCAGAGGCGACGACTGGGGGGAGTATTAGGGATGGCCGAACGTCCGAAGTTATAGAGATCGACTGCCATAACCCGGTGTTTGCGGGCGACGGGCCGCATAACTGCCCGCCAGTGCTCGATCATCGCGCCGTAACCGTGAATAAAGAGTACGGGCAGCCCATGATTCGGCTCTGATTGCCAGTAACGCATGGGGCCGTGGAGTCCGTCAAGCCAGCGCTCGTGAATCGTATGTGTCGTCATAGGTAGTGAGGAGACCGTTCAATGGCTTCGTAGCTCAATCTTTCCGCTTGGTACGCTACAGTGCCGTGATTGATGCTCGATAGTATTGCTCGATGCCTTTTTTGAGTACGAGAACAGGATGTCCGAGTATCGGCATGCCAAGGGGATTGCCCACGCCATTATCGGGGCCAAGCGAGACCAATTCGCCCAGCTTAAGGGACTCGTAGCTACGGGTCACGTTACCCACCATTTCGGCGAAGATCGTCTCAGCCAGGTACTCACCCTGGCGTATTGCATAACTGGCAGTGGATGGCAGCATGCTGCCGTCTGTCCCGGCAGCAACGGCGGCGCAGTCGCCAAGGGCAAAGATCGTGTCATGTCCGCTCACGTGCAAGTAGCGGTCAACAATCGCCTTACCCGCGCCATTCACCGGCAGCCCCGCGTCAGCGATGATCCGGGGGGCGCAGATACCCGCGACCCAGATAATCGTACCGGCGCGCAGAACACGCTCACCACTAACCTGGAGCGTGTTTGGCTCAACGGACTCAATCGCGGTATTAAGATACACACTGACGCCGTGCAGGTCAAAGACTCGCTCGGCCTCACGCGAGGCCCAGGGGCCAAACTGCTTGAGCAGCAGTTTATTACGGTCAAGTAGGGCGATCCGTACCTCGCTGCGCGGCGCACCCGTCTCCTTGCTGAGCGAACCAACCCAGGACGCCAGTTCACCTGCCAACTCACAGCCGGTACAGCCACCGCCGACAATCGCCGTGGTAAGCATAATGCGCTGTTGCTTGGGGTCGCTCAACGTGGCGGCGGTGGTGAACTGGTCAATAAGATGGTCGCGCAAATGTGTTGCCTCGGCGTAGGTGCGCAGGGGCAAGCTATGTTCACGGGCACCAGGCACATTATAGTAGGCCGTCTCACTGCCCAGCGCGATTACTAGGCGGTCGTACGGCAGGTCACGACCATCCTCAAGCAGCACCTCGCGTTCAACGAGCGCAATGGAACGTACCTGGCCCTGAACAAACGTAATCTGACGGCTATCAAGAATTCGCCCAAGGCTATAAATTGCTTCAGGGCTATGACTCCTGGATGTCGCAGTAACATGAATTTTCTGAATCAACTGGTGGTAGGAATTTTGATCAACCAGCGTGACGGTATCGTCCATACCACGCTCACGCAGGAGACGATCAAGGTTGAGGGCAGTTCGCAGCCCGGCATAACCGGCACCGAGAATAACAATATGCATAATGTGACGCTCTTTATATGACGTAGAGAGTTCTCTCGGCCTTCAGGATACTCAATTTCTTTAAAGCGATAAGGTGACAAAGCGACAGGTGACCGAGACGGCATCACCCAATCACCCTGTCACCTTATCATCCTGCCCGCGAAAGGATTAACTCTTGGGCGCTGCCGACGGTTTCTCGACCCACTCATCAACACGAGCGACGGTGCGCTCAACGCCATCAACAGCCTGGTTGGCAACCCGGCCAATACTGGTGCTGAACTCATCGGCGGCGCGGGAGAGGCGTGCGGTGAAGGCACGGGCGCGCTCACTGATCTGATCCGTGTTTGGCAGGCTCAGGGTGGACTCGGCACCGGAGAAGATATCGTCCACAATCCGCTCGGAGGCGTTAGAGATCTCTACGTGGATGGCGACAATAGCGCGGGCAGCCTCAGCGATCGCCGTACGCACGCGGCGGCGCGTCCCATCGGGCAGCAAGTTCAGCGGGATGGATACGGTCGTCAGGCTCAGGCGAACTGCACCGCCCACCAGGGCAGCACCGACCCCGACCAGACCTTCGTTCTCAGTATTGCTCATAAGAATCTCTCCTTCACTGGGGCGCGGCACGCCGCGCCGATCGCACTACTTGACTGCCAACTCATCCTTCGGAGCGGTCTTTGCCGTAGCATCGCTATCGGTCTTCGCAGCCCACTCCTCGATGGCTACGCTGGCCGCCTTGGCAAAATCGCCGGGCAGACCGGCAAACACGTGCAGCACTTCCTTCGCCGCGTTCTGGATGTGCTGGCGCGACTCGCCCGGGAGCAGCGTGAAGGGTAGCAAAGCACCTGAAAGACCCGTGCGTACAATTCCGCTGCCGAACCCTAGCACCGTCTCTACGAGGTTGCCACTCCGCTGTGTGCGGACGCTGCGTACTCGCACTTCGCCCTGATTTTCGGACATTGCAGACCTCCCTTTAGTTATCACCGATTGAAAATATTGATCGCAGATCGCAAAGGTGTATACCTGCGATTCTGCTATCATCCGAAATAGCCACCGACAAGAAATGCGGAAACAAGCTGGATAATCGCTACGAATGGATTGCTGGCTATGAGGTAGCGCATGAAGTTTTTATGGTTAGGTTCCCGGTAGAGCTTGACTTGGCTATAGATAGGTGCCACCAAGGCAAAGAGGATAAACGCCGCCACCCAGTAACTGCCCCATGCGATTGCAATCATCATCAGCAGCGCCTCAAAGCCGTTGATGACCATATAAGCGACAATCAGGGTTTTGTGTACCCCAATCGCCACGGCAAGAGACTGGAGCCCGTGCTGGCGGTCGCCCTCAACACTTTTGATATCGTTAAGTAAGAGAAGTCCGGCGGTAAGTCCACCATTAATACAGGCGACAATAAAGCTTTGCCACGTAAGCGGTGCAAAAATCAGATGCCCTGCCAGCCAACTGATACTCACATAGCCAAGCCCAACAGCGGGAGGGCCGAGCCAGTAGTGTTTTTTGAGCTTGATCGGCGGCACACTGTAGATCACGGAGAGAATGATCCCACACACAGCGAGGGCAGTGATGAGTGGACTGCGAAATAGGAGCGATACCAGGAAAGAACTTGTGCCCAGAAAAAGCCAGTTGAGCCGTGCACCTGTCAGACTCACCAATCCAGCCGGGATTGGTCGTGACGGGTCGTTGATCGCATCAATATCTCGGTCGTAGTAATCATTGATGCTCTGGCTAAAACCGGTACCCAACGGGCCGATCATGAGGGCACCGAGCAAGGCGAATCCCCAGTGTTGGCCGTTCGCCGTATTAAAACCCCCAATTTGTGCATGGGATGCAATCGCACCACATACACAGATCATCGAGGGCGAGATCCACGTCACTGGATCGGCCAACTCAATGTGCCCTCTAATGCGCTTGGCAAGCGGCACTCGTTGCTCAGTAGTCGTGATCATATCGCCCATTGCTACGGTTTCACTGCTTGATAGAGCACATGATCGTATGCCTGATCGAAGGACACATCAACAAAGCCGATGCTGCGTAGCACATCAGGGTAAATCGCATGATCCTTGAACTCAAGCACCGAGAAACTCATACTGATCGTACAAATATAGTGTGTCAGGTAGTCGTAGTTCGGCTTCTGCGGATCGCTGATGATCATATCCAGAATGAGTACCCGCCCACCCGATTCAAGCGCATCATACGCCTTCTTGAGCAGCACCGTACAGAATTGCTCGTTCATCGGGTAGAGGATGCGCCCGAAGATGACGGCGTCGCTCTGAGGGTAGGAGTCGCGGTACATATCAACCGCAACTGGTTTGATTCGCTCGGCCAACCCACGGGCGGCGACATTCTCCGATACCAGATCAAGGGCGCTGGGCAGGTTGATCAAGGTGACGTTGAGTTCGGGGAATTGCTCGCACATAGCTGCCGCAATGTCGCCAATACCACCACCCACATCAAGTAGCCGACGAACTCCATCGAGTCTCGCCCGCTCACGTAGCAGCCGGATAGGGAAGTGTACATTGCTGCGGTGAATCGTCTCGTAGAAGACATTATCCTCGCGGGTACGTGGCGGGTACGGAACGAGGCTGGTGAAGTCCATCTTGCCCCGAACAACATCAGCGAGGTTCACATAGAAACTCTGTACGAGGCTGCTGATATAGTCTACAAAAGGCACCATCGTCAGATTGCGGTGGCCTTCAGCATCAGTGAAAAACTGTTCAGCAAAGGGGGTAAGTGCCCACCCGCCCTCAACTTGGCGGGACACACCGATTTCCTTTAGCGTGATCAGGAACTTCTCCAGGCGCGGCGACACGCTGCCCGTGGCATCCGCAAGGGCACCCAGATCATGGGGTCCGTCGCTCATCGCCTCAAATAGGCCCAGATCAAAGGCCGCCTTGATCGCGAAAAAATCCACCGTTCCTTTAAAGACCATATCATAAGCGCGCTCAGTGCCGGTTAATAGGTCGCTCTCGCTTTGATTACAGCGACATCCCGGTGTACATGGGTGCGCCGCAACGGCAGGAGTCTCTTGTAGGGCAATCTCATTCATCAGCCGTCACCTTCTCCTCTGTATAGCGGGCAAGCGGTACCCCACTTACCAGGGCTATTAGGCACAGGATTTACCAACCAGACAACTTTCGCACCATGTCTTTGTATTATAGTACAAAAAGCGGATATTTCAAAACATATACTACCGAGTGTCACCATCAAACCAGAGGGGCACAACATGGTGGGCACCATACCACGTACTCGGTGCGTTGTAAGGCGCGTGCCGTGCCCCTTTAAGGACGAGGTTATCTGCTCCCTTTAGGTAGCAACTAGCAGTGGGGATGATCCCGTCACCGATCTGGTGTCCATCGCCGAACGCCGTATGATAGGAGCGATAGGCCAGCATTTCCTCAATACTACCGACTCGGTGCCCACGGACGCTCTCACCCGCCACTGAGCGATAGGCGATATGCTCGTAGAATGCGCCGGGGTAGTTTTGGTTTACCAGATGGGCAAACTCCTTCACCCAGATTTCATACGTCTCGTGGGCGGTGCCGAGGGTTGTGAGCGATGCGACAGAGCGTTGACCATCATACGTGACACCGGCATAGGGTAAATGACCGAGGTACGCACGGGCAATTCGGCCTCCGGCGCTATGACCGATTAGATCAACTCGATCCGCTCCCGTTTCACGCAGGGCGAGATCAACCGTGCGCGCCACCATATCGAGTACTGGTGTGAAGTGGGGATCGCGCAGGCTCGCCCATTCAATCCGACTAATATCAGTGATGTAGACGATGGGGCGATGGGGCGGGGCAGCGATAACGCGGGCCATCCCGGCGTAATCAGCGGGTGATGAGAGCCACCCGCCTACAATCACAACTGGACGACTCATAGGAGTCTCTTTTTCCACGTAACGGCAGGTAGTCTTTTTCCGGAGCCTTTGGCACCGAGAAGAAACAGACACCGCCGCGTCATGCTATGTTGGCCGAAAGATGAACGCGTTATCTCGTTACTGGTGCTGACCGAATGACGATTATGACTACCGGCGACCTTGATCCACCGAGGAGGGAGGAGGAGACGCCGTGTTAGGTGTGACGGAAACGATGCTGTCTGTTACCGCAACAATAATCGCCTGACCGAGCCGAAGAATCCCTTCCGTCTGGACGAAAAACCAGCGACTGTAGAGATTCCAGACACCAGCACCTGTCGTATAGACTTCTTTAGTAAACGCCTCAACGCCCTGCGGGGGCAGCACGCCGTGCAGGAACCCACCCAGTATGGTGGGTATCAAGGTCTGAAGGGAAATACTCGCTTGGGCAGGAGCCGAATCCACGCTCGATCCCGCGCCAACACTGCGGTTTGGCGTGTAGGATGGCGAAGATGGCGGCTCGTAACTGGCAGCAGGAGCACCTGCGGGCGCACGATAGCTCTCCATACCGGATGCTTTAAACGTTGGCTCGCTTGGCGACAACCATGTGGGGCGAGCGGTGGAGCCTGCTGGAGCCGCGTAGTTGGCTGAGACCGTCCGACCTGTGCCTTGACTCTCCTCAGAGCTTTGGGGATCATCGTAATCAAGGTTCAAAAACCGACGGAGGAAGCTCGGCATCCAACTGTACGGATTGTCGCTCTGACCATACTTAGCCATAAATTGCCTCTCTCTACATCAGACATATATTTAGCCGAAGGCGAGCAGTCGCCGCCGCTGGCGGGTATGTGGTGCGAAGCAGACGTCGATGATTTGCTCCAGATCGTCGCTCGGGTAACGCCGATCAAGGGTTGCGATCGACTCAAAGACGTAACTGAGTTGCTCAGGGGCAATCTCGTTATTGCAACGCACAACTCGCTCAATGAAATAGCGGCGGTAATTCAGGCTATAGCGGAGGGTGACAGCAGCGATATGGTTGAGAACAGCATCTCGCAGTTCAAGATTATCGCTGTAACGTTTGAGCCAGCGATTCAGTCCCAGCCGTTCGCTGCGATCAAGGTAGAAATTCACCAAGTCGGAGAGACTAACATCATTGTTGAGGGTGACGATCTCGGCCCATCGTTTTGCGAAGGACTGGCGGGCGAAGGCGGAGATCTCACAGAGTTGGTTGATTAAGTTGCTGGCGGTATAGTAGGGTTCGCGCTCGAAGGTGCGATTCAGGCCAGACTCACGCTCAGCCAGCAGCGAGAGCGCTTCGCGCAGCACACCATCGCTATTGTCGTAGCCACCGCTGCGCATATGCATCTCGTGGGCGAGCTCATGGAGCGCGATCCCGATGCTGCCCTTCTCATCCCAGCGTCCCAGGCTCACAACCGAGCCACTTGTCGGCGAAAAGCTGCCACTATCGCCCCAGGGACTCATCCCGGCCCCGCCGTCAAGCGCCTCAAAGGTGAGTCGCTGCTCAAGAATGCCAGGGGCCAAGTCTGACCCCCACATCTGGTGCGCCAGACGACGAAGCTTGCGTGCCATCTGAGTGGGGCGGTAGCTATACTCGCCGACATTCAGAGTCTGCTCGCCAGCCCGCTCCATATCAACCGCCATACGCTGTCCGCCGGAACGGAAAAGCAGTTGCATTTATGACCCCCTTACACCGCGGAGAAAGAGTCGTAAGATCTGCGCCACTTGCTCGGGCAGTTCAAATAGGATCAGGTGTCCACACTTCGGTACTTCCAGGTAGGTGCCATTTTGCGCCAGGGCCATCAGCTTGCGACCACTAGCCGGACGCATAACCGGGTCGCCAGAACCAGCGACGAGGAGAGTTGGCTGTTTCACCATACGCATCTGCTCACCTACTGCGTCGAGTACCTCGCGCCGGGCGATTTCGAGGCTTGAGACCCGAATTGCCTCAGGGTCGCAACAGCGCAGGCTGAGGGTGCCGAGTTTGACATCGTCTACCGGCGGGGTGTTCTTCGCCAGCACCAGACGAGCGTAGATAAAGGGCAGCCACCAGAGCCCGAGCCGCTCGATTGGCCGCAGCAGACGGTTGAAGACCGTATCGAGCAATTTGGGAACAAACTTGGCCGCAAAAGGATAATACGGCATCAGACTGAAGTTAAGGAAGGTCAGCGAGCGCACCCGATCAGGTGCTGTGGCACCGTATTGTAGGGCGACAAAGGCTCCGAGCGAGAAAGAGGCAACGTGCTGTGGGCCGAGGCCGAGCGCATCACCAAGGGTTTGTAAATCCTTGCTAAAGCCTGCTATCGTATAATCGCATGTGGGATCGCTGTCAGAGAACCCATGCCCCTTGAGATCATAACTGATCACTCGATAGCCTGCATCTGCCAAGGGATCAATAATGCGATGCCACCAGAGTGCCGAACAATCCCAGCCATGCACAAGTACCAGTGGCTCACCATTGGGCGGGCCAACATCCTGGTAGTGGTGAACAACCCCATTGATCTCGATAAACTTCGCCCGGTGAAGCAGTTCGAGTTCATGCTCAAACCGACGGCGCTCGCCCTGGCTGAGCCTACCAGCCAACTTCGCCTCAACCTCAGCCCGATACGACGTATATTTTGCTGTCGGGAGAGACGTCTGCGGCGAGACCCCAACCGCAATGGCACCATTCAGCATCATATACCTCCATACCTAACAGTCAGAGAAAACGGCTACTCAACCCAGAGACGGAGAACCTCGCCCTCAACACGTGCGCGCAGCCGTCCGCCCTCGCTCAGACCAGGCAGCACCACATGGCGGCGCACCTGACCGAGGCGTACCACGACCTCTTCGTTCGCCACAGCAATATCGAGAGCCTTAGCGTTGAGGAAGGGGATCGCCAGACGCAGTTCACGCTCAGTGGTGGTAGACGTATGTGACGAAGGGGGATTAATATCGCCATCGCGATAGAGGGCAGCACCGCGTAGTGCCCAGGCATCGCGATCAGTTGGTGCTGAGGAAAGCGGCTCAATCCGTAATGTCGGACGGGCATGTCCACCCTCATGCCCAAAGATTTGGCGTGTCTCAAAGCTCACATCTGCTGGCTCACCAGGGACAATCAGTTCGTCAACAGCAAGGCCGTAGAGACCCAAGCTGCTGAGGTCGCTCTGGATGGCCGGCAGCCGCAACTCCTCAGGGCTTGTCACGAGGCGCACACGCGCCCCGGTGGCCCCATCGAGTCGGGCGCGATACCCCTCAAATTCGACGCGCAGATCCTGAAGCGGTGCAATCATGCTGCCTGAGAGTAGCCCAGCGGGAACGAGCGCTGTATCCTGAGAGGTACGCGAGCGTCCAGGGCCGCGATCAAGCCCGAAGACCAACCGGAGCAGCCAGCGAGCCGCATCAGACAAGGCCAATCCGCGTACCAAACTATCGGGCGAAGGCCCATCAACAACCAGCAAATCGAAATTCCCGCTCTCTCGGGCGTGCTCACCCACCATCAGGGCGCTAATAGCGTCCATCCCAGGAAAACTCGGCAACTCATCGCTGCTAATATCGTGCAAGCGCGAGGTCAGCCCGCTACGCAGCGCCGGGCGCAGCAGTTCCCAGCGGGCACTGATCTCGTCAATCGGGTTAATCTCGATTGCTGCGAGGTTTGCCTCCAACTCAAGCGGGCGTGAGCTAAGATTCTGGCCAAGGAGCGCACCAATCAGATGACTAGGACCTGCGGAGGCAAGCAGCACGCGCTGACCTCGGCGGGCAGCATGGCACGCCGTGGCGAGAGCAGCAGCACTGCGTTGGAGCATTGTGTGACCGGAAAAAATGAGCAGTCGCATTATAGTGTGTCGTACCGCGTAGCGAGCATTTCATGCTCACTATCCAGCACGCGTATCAGGCCGCCTCAACGCGCACCTTATCGGCGGGGTCGGGCGCACGTTCAGACTGACCGCTACCAGAAACTTCATGAAACTCTAGGCGAAGCACGCCATCCTCGTAGCGATGTTTTCCGAGCTTGCAATCATAGAGGATGCGCGGCAGAGCAATCGTACGCTGGAGCCGACCGACAGCAATTGTTAGGTCGGTGCCGTTACGGGTAAGATCAACCGTATCGCTATCACCAATGAAAGGCAAGCGCAGGCACAGGTCGAAGAGTCCCGGCTCACCTTCATCATTCCACTGATCGAGCCAGATCGGTCGCTCGTCAAAGAGCAAGGCACCGGGGTCGGTGTCGCCGAATGTTGCCTGTCCAATCGCCTCAAGGGCGGGGACGCCGATAGGTTCGCCTTCCTGGAGTACAGTGCGAAAAATCGGCGTGGGGGCAAAACTTCCATCAATATCGGCCAGATACCCGCTCTGGAGTTTTACCCAATAATCGAAGTAAGGACCGAGATCGGCACGGCGGGGCAAAATCTTATTAACCATGACCGCATCGAGCATCAGACCATAGAGATTAATAAACGTATAGGCCCGACGAGTCTCCATGAGGGGCAACTTTTCCGGGTTGAGGACGAGCCGAATGCTTACCTCGGGGCTGAGCAGGAAGTTCGCAAGCTGCTCCATACGCTCCAGAAGCGTAGCTACCTCATCGAAGAAGCGATCCTCAGGCAGATCACGGCGGAAGGGACGAGCGACATTAGCAATGCCCCGATAGACTTTGAAGAACTTCTTACCTGCGTCACCACCGATAATCAGTTCGGGATAGGCCAAGAGTCGCAGGGTATTGCCGGTAGGTGCCGTATCGAGAACGATAGCATCCCAGCGACCACTGTGGGCCTCGGCCATAACCCGCTGAAGAGCCAAAATTTCATCGAGTCCCGGCTGGTTCGCCAACTCGGCGGCGGTTGATCGTTCAACGCCGCGATTGGAGTAGGTAGACGTGACAAACTGTTGGAACCCGCTCAGGTTTTGCCGCCACTCGTAGATCGTGTCTACCTCAAGGCCATAGAGACAGGGCGCGATCTGTGTGGCCCGGTCGCGGCTGATTTCAACGCCGAGTGCATCGGCCAGCGAATGGGCGGGATCACTTGAAAGTACCAGCGTGCGCCGCCCCATCCGAGCGAGCATCGTGGCAGTGGCCGCCGAAAGGGTGGTTTTACCAGTCCCACCCTTGCCTGAGTAGATGATGACTCGCGTCATAGGGTAGTGTTAACCATATCTTGTGTGAGGTATGAACCTTATGCGGACAATTATACCCCACATAGAAGCACAATCGCTACCGCTCGTCATCACTGACGACCGCTGACACTGCCCGCTGTTCCTCGCTATCGTGACTGACGACAAGCCGACGACGTATGGGGACGCGCTGAGGGGCAGGCTCTACGTGTGCGGCGACGGATACCTCAGGAGCAGACACCACCTGTGCCGCCACAGACATCGTCGGAGCAGACGCCACCCGTGCCACTACAGACACCGATGGAGCAGGTTCTTCTGTTTCTTGATGTGCACGTCGCACGCTAACGCTGCGGCGCACAGCCCCGGCGGGAGGGGACTCCGTAGATGGCGAACCCACTGCTGATGCAATCTGAGGAGGCTTCTCAGTCTGAGCAGGAAGGCGATCATTTGCGCGCACCTGGATGCGACCGCGACGATCCTGGGCCTGTGTCTCAACTGCTTCATCCGGCAGGGGTTCAGCAAAACGAACAACTGCGCGTACTACCGGACCAACGGGAGCAAAGGGGCCATTTTGCGCCTCTTGCTGAGCGGCGGCTTGGTAGATACCGAACATCGCATTGCGGCGCACCTGCGGGTCTTGCATCCCGCTCACCATCTCGCTCGCCCCGCTCATCATCTCGCCTGCACGTCGCACGCTCTGGACAAAGTTTCGAGGAGCCTCAAAGAAGAGTCGCAACGTGCGGCTCATTCCGTACATGCTGGGCTGATCGGGCATGATCGGCATTTGGTTAGCCATCGGTGCCCGACTCGGTACCGGCATTCGGCTCGCTACTGGCAGGGATGGCGCACCATCGCCAGCGGGCACGCTGCTGCGACGGTTCTCATAGTCGGCGATCAGGTTACCAGTGCTTTGTGGAGCGTCTTCCGAGCCATCAATGGCGCGCTGCCACCAGCGTCGTTTAGGCTTATTGACAGGCTTAGGCGGCGGTGGGGGCATCTGTGGCTCAGGCACAAAGGCGAAGGGAGACATCCCCAATTGCTTCTCGGGCATGGCAAACTGACTGGCGAAGGCCGTCACAAGATTCTCGCCGGTCATCCCCGCCATGACCTGATCGCCCACCCAGCCAATCATATTGGATAGCGGCGTAACATCGTCGGCGGGCATATAGTCGAGAGTATTAATGATCACCCGCTCGCTTTGAGGTCGATCTGCGACCATCCCACGAACGGCAATGCGGCGCGTACGCGGGGCGACAGCGGGAAGACGGAAGGCCATAATAACCCGCCCATGCCACGGATCCCATGTCTCCGCCCGTGACACGTCCGTATCCTGCCAGGAAAATCTATCAATCGTATCGTTGAAGAACCCACGAGCCCACGTGATCAGCCGTCGGTCGGTGAGGGCGACGAAGTCGGTGAGGGCGATCCCGCCGATACGTCGGCGTTTTTCGTCCAGCAAAATGCCATCAAAAAGTGCCAGGAGCACCTCATCCTCTTCGAGGATGCCGCGTTGGCGCAACTCTTCAGCGCTAACGGGATTAACATTGGTGCCGAGGTACGGGCGGATACTCATCGTCTGCCTCCTAGGGCTGCTGACGGGGGTAGGTCGGTGGTGAGGGTCGGATTTACCAGACCCAACGCTTACCGACTATCATCCACATCAGCGTCGCCAGAGCCGCTGATTGGGATAGAGGAGCGGGGAAACGTCCTCGGCGAAGAGTTTGCCGGACCACGACGGCGCAGCGGGATCTCGCGGCGGTCGGGCGGGGTATCTGCATCGGCAGGACGGGCGTCGGCTTTCGGCTCTGAGGCAACGGAACTCTTGCGGCGCAGCGGGATCTCGTGATAGTTGTCTTGCGCAGCAGCAGCAGCAGCAGCAGCAGCAGCAGCAGATTCGGCATGCCCCGCAGACGTTGTAGGCGCTGCGCTCTCGGGCACCGCCGTATTGTTATTGTTACCGTTACGCTGACGATTCAGAAAGGCCATTGCCATCTGCTGGGCGTTCGGGTTGGTAGACACCGTCTGAACCAACTCATTCACCGCACGCACAGCCTCAGTGATCTCTCGCAGGCTCATGCCATTCATATCGAAGGGCAACTCCGCCTCGCGCAGTGAGCGGCGCAACGTATCCCAAGCAGATCGGGCCAACCGCCCGGCGGTATAGATCTTTTCAGGGGGTAAACTTGTCGCACCCTGATTAAAATCTGGCCCAGGCATGAGCGGCTGGGTTGACGCCCCGGGCCATCGGTAGGGCGAGTCGCCGGGCCGCTGTCCATCAACGTGACCATAAATTTGCTCGCCAACCACCGAGAGAATTTCAGGCCCAGCTTCGCGTGCGTCAATTCCTGACGTAGCGAGTTCCTGAGCAGCCTTGGCTGCACAGCGGAGCAGAGTCAGGGCAGCCTGAAGACTTGCGATCGGCATGAGGGTGAGGGTAAATCGCTGATCTTCCTCGTCAGGGGCGACAAAAGAGAGCGAGATCTGGGCGTGAATGGGGTCGAGCCCGATCCCCTGCACCATCCCCAGTTCTGTGAGCGGGAAGGCGTAGCAGATGTGACCAGCGTAGTCACGTGCCCAGAGCAGCACACGCAGTGTTGTGAGCAAACAGTAATCGTGCAGCGTAGGGCCACTCAGCCGCTTGCCGCTCGCATCGAGCAGCACACCATCAATCGCGAGGAGCACCTGCTCATCGCGCTCCAAGAGGCCCAGCGTCTCAAGTTCTTCGAGATGCGCTGGGACGACCGTATGGCTATAGTAGAGCAGGTTGATCATAGCGGCAACATGGCACAGACAGCAGGCAACAGCGATCCGAGCGGATGAAGCTGTTGCCTGCTGCCTATTGCTGTCCTAGCGATTGAAACGCGAGCGGATGCGCTTCGGGCGGAAGCTGCTCACGTCGGGGGTGCTGTACGCGCCCTCGCCGCTGCCGCTGCGGGAAATGCCAGGATACGCGTTGCGATTGATGGTCTCTACCGCTGCCGACGTGCCCTGCAATAGATTGGAAACCCACTGCCAGTGTCCCTGGAACATGATGTCGCCGATCTGCGCCACCTGCCCTGCGGACTCCGAGAACCAGCCTCGTGTCGTGGCCATTCAAAACCTCCTTAGGTGAACCGGACGCTCCATTATAGGCTACGGGGCGGAGCCCCGGTAGACCCCCGTGTTATCGGACAACTCCCTGGGCTGATTGGAAAGGCACGATCAGCCATTGCCCTTCCATCTCCGCCTGACCGGCCTCAAGCCCGGCCAAGCTCACCGGCAGCGTCATAATCCGCCGGAAGTCGCCAATCTGCACGACCAACTCATCCCCGTTCTGAAAGAGATCGAGTTGGCTGACATTGGCAAACGGCAACTTGAGCTTCACGCGATAGAACCCATCGGACACCTTAGAAATGTCCATCGGGGCTTCTTTGTAGACAATCGCGGTTGGGTCAGAATCCCCGTAAACGTCTTTGCCCATCTCACGCAACTTCTCAAGGCCCACCACCTCTTCGCGGTAGTACGGCACGTGACGAATGGGTACAGGGGAGAACGAGTGCTGGACATCCTGGAGGTAGCGCTGCTGCACATCCTTCCAGTGGTTCAGATAGCCGCTGTCCTTATCAACTGGCAGGATCTTATTGACCACCACCGTGTCAACGGTCATTCCATACATCGAGAGATAGGTAAGGGCGCGCTGGCTCTCTTTGATGACCATTTTTTCGGGGTTCATCACGAGCCGAACCGAGGTCTCAAGCGGGTTCGTCAGAATCCGCGTGACGCCAACCATCTGCACGAACATATCATCAATGGCATCGTAGACTTCGGTGGGGGCGATCATCTTGTTCAGGGTGGGGTTGATCTTGCTCATTGGCCGCAGGAGCGGCTTGATGACAAACTTCTCAGCCCCGCGCAGCATCCCCATGGCCCACTTGAAGGTTTCGGGGGCCGAGAGGAGCCGCAGCGTCTCTCCGGTTGGAGCGCAGTCAACGACGAGCAGGTCGTAGTCACCCTCATCGCTATGCTTCTTGATACGAATGAGCGGAAGTGCCTCTTCCATACCGGGGAGGACGCTCATCTCATCAGCCAGGATGCCCTGAACACCTTGATCTGCCATCAACTGGGCGAAATGCTCGCGCACAATACCCCAGTTTGACTCGATGTCGTGGTAGATGCTGACCTCAAGTGCGTCGAGGAAGGGCGTGATCTTTACGGGACTCGGCCCAAGGGGGCCTTCGAGATCGAGCGAGTCGGCCAGGCTATGGGCCGGATCCGTACTCATCACCAAGGTACGCAGGCCCATGTCAGCGGCTCGCAGCGCGGTTGATGCAGCAACGCTCGTCTTGCCTACGCCGCCCTTGCCAGTAAAGATAAGTGTTCGCATGTGTCCCTTTCCAGGTTGATGATACGCAGACTAAAACCGGGGAGGCTGGCGACCTGAGCCGGCTTTACTGCAACGCCTCGGCCGCATTAAAGAGGGCTCTGAGGCGGATGCGACGGGTCTTTTTGCTTAAATGCCAAAAACGCCGTGTGACAAAATGGTTTTGGCTTCCCCTCAACTGTGCTGCAATAGTACCACGATTGCATAGCAGTGTCAATAAAAACCGCCCATATGAACGGACTGCCACTAGGGTGTAGTGAGCCGCTCTGACGCGCCGAATCTGCCTTAATGCGACGGATAACGCGACGCATTATATGTCGAAGTGTCGCATTATTTCCCGCATCTTCGCGTAGGTATTGCCCGCATGACTCGGCCTTATACCCGTCTCTGCATGTGGTTGGCCTTGTATGATTTGTAAGGGACACCCCGTGGCACGCGACGCTTCCACGCCATTACCAATCACGAGTCATTCGTATTATATGCTGAATCACGATAATTGGGTGAAGGCAAAGCTTTCTTCGTAATTTTAGCGTGAGTGTCATTGCAACCGCTGAAGCGCCTCCTACGTCTCTTAAAGTGAAACAGATACCCACTGGAGGTGTTCTATGCGTCGTATATCTTTGGCCGTGCTTGCTCTCCTGGTCGGCCTACTGCTGGTATTTGCGCTGCTCTTTCGGGCTGGCTTCACTCCGCCTCTTGCTCATTCTGATAGTCAGGTGCGCGTCACTCAGGTTGATACAAGTGCCTATCCACAGGTGTCGCTCTATACCTCCGTGAGCGATCCATCTGGTCGCCTACGCACTGATCTTGCGCGTTCCGATTTTCAGATTGTTGAGGATGGTGCAGCGGTTGATCTGAGTGGGTTTGTTGGCGCAGGTGGCAGCGCGATCAGCACGGCATTGGTGATTGATCACTCGGGGAGCATGGCCGATGCCGAGAAAATGGCGGGTGCCCGCAAGGCCGCCGATGCCTTTGTGAGCCTGCTCAGGCCGGGCGATCAAGCAGCTCTGATCAGCTTTAACAGCCAGGTGCAGGTCTCTGAGAGTTTCACTGCTGATCGGGCGGTACTCCAGTCGGCGATTGATCGCCTGCATCCAGAGGGTGGCACCGCTCTCTATGACAGCATTGTTGCGGGAGTTGATCTGCTGCGCACCCAACCGGGGCGGCGGGTGCTGCTGGTTCTCACCGATGGTCAGGATTGTCGTGATCTGAGCGACTGCCCACACGAGGCCGGTAGTTCGCACCGTCTGAGTGAGGCGATCAGCTACGCGGCGGCGGCGGGCCAGGCGGTATATGTGGTGGGTTTGGGCGAACAAGGGGGCAATAGCGACAGCGGGATTGATGAAGGTGTGCTGCGCCAGATTGCGACCGGAACCGACGGCAGGTACTTCTATAGCCCAGACGCCGCCGCCCTGGCGGATCTCTACACGTCCCTCGCGGGCAGTCTTCAGCGGGAATACCAGCTGATCTACGTGAGTCCGCGACCCTTTTACGACGGGACGCGACGCGATATTCAGGTAACGGTGGCGGGGGTCAGGGTAGGCACGGGGTATACCGAGCGTCACTTGATCAATGTCACATCGAGCCCGCTGGTGGGGGCGGCGCTGCTGCTGCCGCTGCTAGGGCTGCTTTTTCTCCCCGGCGCTATCACCTCGCGGCGGCGCACGTCTACGGAAGTCGGGGTGGAACCCGATCATCCCTCGAAACTGGCCGATATGCCGCCAGTTGGCACACAACCCGAGGCTGTACCGGCACCTGTGATGACAAGCCAGCACTGCACACACTGCGGGGTATCGCTACGGGCGGGCGCACGATTCTGCGGGCGCTGCGGATTCACGCAGCTTGCCATATCTCCCACTGTGGGCGGGCGACGCACCTTTTGCGACATGTGTGGTCGGCCACTGCTCCCTGGTGCCAGTTTCTGTGCCGACTGCGGCGAGCCGGTGTTTGGATCGCGAATGATGCACAATGGGGCAGAAGACGTGAATGTGACGAGCGGAGCCGATGATGAGTAAGCAGTGGCAGATTTATTATTCGGCAGTGTTTGGTGCGCTCGGCGGACTCGCGGGCTGGTGGGTGATTGGCAGTTTTGCCACACAGACCTGGGGAATCTGGTCGGCGGCAGCATTTGTTGGCGCGGGGCTGGGCATGTTCATTGGCGCGCTGGTCGCGGCAGCCGATGGGGCAATGGTGAAGGGGAAGCCGCTGCGGGCGATACGCGATGGTATTCTGGGCGGTCTGGCTGGCCTGGCCGCAGGGGCGTTGGGAATGTTGCTGGCCCAGAGCGTCTTTTTTGTCCTGCTGGGAGGATGGGCCGGTCGGTCGCTAAGCTGGATGCTGCTGGGTTTGCTGATTGGACTCGGCGACCTGTTGGTGAGTCGTCGCCCTCAGCGGGCCGTCTATGCGGCCTTGGGCGGTCTGGCGGGTGGATTGGCGGGCGGCCTGCTGTACGAGGGTCTGACCCAGCTTTTTCTGGCTCAGGCGGGCACGGCCCAGGTTGCGCTGAGCGGGATCGGACTGGTGATCATTGGAGCCTGTATCGGTGGTCTCATCCCACTGGCCCGCCAGGTATTTTCGCGTGGCGAACTGCGGGTGATCACGGGCGAACAGGCCGGTCTGGTGCGCGAGGTGACGGACAGCGCCACGATTGGCCGCTACGACGGGAATGATCTCTACCTGCCGGATGCGGGTGTGGCCTGGCGTCACGCGGTGGTGCGCCGAGCGGAGTCGGGATTTGAGCTGGCGGTGCTGCCGAATACCAATGGGGTCGCCCAGGTTGGCGGGAGGGATGTCGATCCTGGCGCAGCTCGTCCACTACAGAGCGGCGACCGTATCCGTATTGGGAGCGCGGAATTGGAGTTTCTTGGGCGGTGATGGTATAATCCCACGCAGGCACGATACTTGTGACGAAAAACACGAACTGACGCAAAAAACCGCGTCTGGAAAGCCATCTGCCGTGTTCTCATGGGTTCTTATGGTGATCGTCGCAGCGGTTGTCGCTATCGGTCAGACGCTCCTCATCCGCTCGGCGTGGCGCTTTCGCCACCCCTCTGGTGAGCTTCCGCCCGGCGTGCCGCGCAGCAACCCACACGGAGATCTTGCGTGGACTCTGGCTACTGCTTTGGGCACGACTCTTGTTCTGGTTTTTGCGATTCAGTCGCTTCGATAGGTTAGGTCGGACGAGGGCACCCTCGACTCTGGCTATCTCTCCTTATCCCATATGGTCACCACTGCTGTTTTCTTCGTTGATAAGCGATTATATTAGTCTCACGAAGCCAAAGGTGATTTCGTTGCTGTTAGTGACAACACTAGCGGCGATGTTTATCACCGAGGCCGGGACACCCTCGCTGTGGCGGATCGTCTGGACGATGGTGGGCGGCTACCTCGCCGCCGGGGGCGCGGGGGCGATCAACTGCGCCTTCGACGAAGATATTGACATCAACATGGGTCGCACGAGCCGTCGCCCAGTACCGAGCGGGCGGATCTCAGCGCACAACGCGATAATCTTCGGACTCGTCCTGAGCGCGTTCTCGGTAGCGGTGATGCTGGCCTTCACCACGCCCCTGGCCACGTTTTTCTCAACGATGGGCATCATCTACTACACGCTGTTCTACACCCGCTGGCTGAAGCGAAGAACCTGGCAGAATATCGTGATCGGCGGCGGGGCCGGCGCGCTCCCGCCGCTGGTGGGCTGGACAGCGGTGACGGGCACCTTGAGTCTGCCGGCGGTACTGCTCTTCATGATTGTCTTTTACTGGACACCGCCGCACTTCTGGGCGCTGGCCCTGGTGAAACAGAAGGATTACACACGGGCGGGTGTGCCGATGCTGCCGGTCGTGGCCGGGGAGTCAGAGACGCGCTGGCAAATCCTCGTCTACTCAGCGATGATGGTGGCGATCTCGCTTGTGCTTACCCCCCTGGGAGCAATGGGCGTGATCTACCTCGTGCTGGCGACTCTGCTCGGCGCGATCTTTCTCCGTTCGGCTTGGGTCGTCTGGCGACGTGGCGACCAAGCCGCGATCTGGGGGCTCTACACCTACTCCCTGCTCTACCTCGCCCTGCTCTTTGCCGCGATGGTCGCAGATCGCCTGTTGCGCGAGTGGGCGGTGCTGACTTACGCAATTAAACACTAGTAATTATGTCAGACATCTGCTATACTGCACCGGAGCGTAACCCTACCATCACGGGCTGTATCCATTCTGTTGAGGAGGACTGATTATGGCAACGATTGAGCAGGACCTCATCCGGCTGCAGCCGGACGCGCCCCAGCCGATGATCCTGATGAGTGAGTCGGCGTCTAACCGGCTGCTGGCGATGATGCGTGAGAAGGAACTGGAAGGCTACGCGCTGCGTGTCTTTGTATCGGGCGGCGGCTGCTCCGGCATGCAGTACGGCATGACCTTTGATGATGAGGTACGCGAGGGCGACAGCGAGTTTCACGCGGGTACTCTGCGCGTCGTGGTTGACCCGATCAGTGCCAGCTATATGACGGGCGCTTCGATTGATTACGTTGACAGCATCATGGGCGGTGGTTTTAAGGTTGAGAATCCCAACGCCGTATCAACCTGTGGTTGCGGACACTCGTTCCGCACATCTGACCAGGGTGGTGATGAAGAGCCTGCCAGCGAAGGCTGCGGTGGTTCCTGCCGATCGTGAGCAGGTGAGAGGGGATGCTGGGGAGAGCGATGCTCTCCCCAGCTTTTTTTTGGCCATAAGAATTGCTTATGCTGGCAACCCGGCGAGGGCGAGCGCCGCCGTCAGATCTATCTCATCGCGAGAAACCATGGGCGAGAGCGGTGTCAGCGAGATATAACCGGCCCGGACAGCCCCATCGTCACTGGTCTCGGGAGCGTCAACTGGTATGCGCTCGCGCACAAAACGGAAGTGTACCCGCCGTCGTCCCTCTTCGTCTTCAGGATCGAGGGGCAGATCGAGGTAGCGCCCGTAGAAGAACTCCGAGATACTGGTTTGTCGAAAACCGCGTACATCCGCGATGTCGTGGATGTGTGGGACGTTCACGTTGAGCAGCAGAGGGCCACGGGTGCGCAGTTCCTCTAGGAGGGGAAAGAGGCGGACGGCGGCCCATGCCGCTGTTTCCCAATACATCGGCGCTTTGCCCACAAATTCGAGAGAGACAGCCATCGCCGGTAGACCCCACAGGACGGCATTCATGGCCGCGCCCACGGTGCCACTGAGTAAAACATTAGTACCGATATTTAATCCACGATTAATGCCGGATACCACAACATTGGGTTGCGGACAGAGTCCGGTGAGCATGCCGGCGGTGACGCAGCCCACCGGTGTGCCGCTGAAGGCGAAGGCAGCGATGTCGGCGTCATCTGGGTTGGGCGGGGACACGGCACGGATGTGATGATGAACGCGCATGGGCATACTCATGCCGGTAGCACTCTGTTCGTCTTCAGGAGCCACAATCGTCACCTGTCCCAGCCCCGCACGACGCAGCGCTCCGGCCAACACCCACAGGCCAGGGCTATCAATCCCATCATCGTTTGTCACAAGAATGTGCATCGAAATCTCCCCACTAAAATAATTGCACGCTGGATGGTAGCACAGGAACGGGTCTCAGCCGACTCTCAGGCGAAATCCGATCTGCGTGTGCTATAATCCGGCCACCGTTCGCCTCAAGAGCGACGCGACAGACACTGTTGGGGGCGACAGATTGCATTGTGATGCGATAAAAATGCCATACTAGGAGCACATACTATGTGTGGGATCGTCGGATATATTGGCCAGCGTAACGCGACAGACGTGGTGGTGGGCGGGCTCCAGCGCCTTGAGTACCGTGGCTACGACTCGGCGGGGATCGCGATTTTCGCGGAGGGTACGGGGCTCCAATTGCGGCGTAGCGTAGGCAAACTCGGCAACCTGGTGGCTCGTCTGGCGCAGGAGCCCGCCACCGGGAAGATCGGCATTGGCCATACGCGCTGGGCCACCCACGGCGGCGTCACCGAGGTGAACGCGCACCCGCACCGCGATGCCAGCGGCGAGATTGTGGTGATCCAGAACGGAATCGTGGAGAACTACCTGGATCTGAAAGGTCGGCTGATTGAGGCGGGTCACAGCTTCGTCTCGCAGACCGACACCGAGGTGATCGCCCACCTTGTGGGCCACTACTACGCCCAGGCTGGCTCATTGGAGGCGGCTATGCGCCTCACGATGACCGATCTGCGTGGCGGCAACGCGGTGGTGGCAATGAGCGTGCGCGAGCCTGGCACTCTGGTGGCGGCGCGCCTCGGCAACGCTGGGGGCGTGGTGATCGGTATCGGCGAGGGCGAGAGCTTCATCGCCTCAGACATCCCGGCCATCCTCGACTACACCCGCCATCTGATTTTTCTCGAAGATCGTGACTTAGCCGTGGTGACGAGTGCGGGCGCACGGATTAACCGGATTGACGGTACGCCCGTCGAGCGTCGCCCGGTGGTCATTAGCTGGGATCCGGTAGCCGCTGCCAAGGGCGACTACAAACACTTCATGCAGAAGGAGATTGCCGAGCAGCCGCGTGCGCTCACCGATGTGCTGCGGGGACGGATTGACCAGGAGGCGGGACAGGTCGCCCTTGATGATCTACATCTGAGCGATGCGGATCTGCGCCAGGTGAACCGGATCTACATTACGGCATGCGGCACGGCATGGCACGCGGGGCTGGTAGCCAAGTTTATGATCGAGCAACTGGCCCGCGTCCACGTGGAAGTGGACTACGCCAGCGAGTTCCGCTACCGTGAGCCGGTGCTTGGCAGCAACGCCCTGCTTGTGGCAATCACCCAGAGTGGTGAGACGGTGGATACCCTGGCGGCGATGGAAGAGGCTCGCGCCCAAGGTGTGCCGAGTATCGCCATCGTCAACGCCATCGGTAGTCAAGCCGCCCGCATCGCCGATGGTGGCCCGCTCTACCTGCACGCTGGCCCCGAGATCGGCGTGGCTTCCACGAAGGCGTTCACCTCGATGCTGGCAGCCAGTTACCTCTTTGCCCTGCATCTGGCCCAGACCCGTGGCGTCCTGACACCGGCCCAAATCCGACCGCACCTCCAGGCGCTGATTGAACTGCCTGGCAAGGCTGCGCAGGTTCTCGAGTCAGCAGGGCCAGTCTGCGTAGAACTGGCCGAGCGCTACCATCACGCCAGCAATGCGCTCTTCCTGGGACGTCAGGCCAACTACCCAATTGCCCTGGAGGGTGCGCTCAAGCTCAAGGAGATCAGCTACATCCACGCCGAGGGCTACCCTGCTGGCGAGATGAAACACGGCCCGGTGGCCCTGATTGATGAGCGCCTGCCCGTGATCTGTATTGCCCCGCGTGATGCGATTTACGAGAAGATGTTGAGCAATGTGGAGCAAGTGAAGGCCCGTGGTGGCCAGGTGATCGCCATCGGCAGCCCCGGCGACGCTCTGCTGGCGGAGAAAGCCGACCACGTGATCAGTGTGCCGCTCACGCTGCCTCTGCTCCAGCCTCTCCTCACGGTCATCCCGCTCCAGCTCCTGGCCTACGAGATAGCTGTGCGCCGGGGTTGCGATGTCGATCAGCCCCGCAACTTGGCCAAGAGTGTGACGGTAGAGTGAGGCAGATGGCAGATGGCCGATGGCAGATGGCAGATTTGCCGCAACAGGACGCGGTGCATGTACTCAAACTGTCAAGCTGGTTTGAAACATGCATCAAGGCATGGTTTTTAAACTTTGCCTTAACCCAAAAGTTAATACTTCACGATGGCTATGCTATACTGGCATAATGAGGTTGCACACCATGTTGGACGTGTGGGTTGGCCCCGCGATTGATGTGACGCAGCCGGGAATACCTTGAAAGAAAGGTTTCCATTGTGTCAGCTAAGATACTGGTAGTCGATGATGACCCTGCCATTCGCGATATTCTCGTCCGTATTCTTAAACGCGAGGGCTACACACCGATCACCGCCTCCAACGGGCTTGAGGCCCTTGAGCTGGTGCCACATGTGTTGCCCGATCTTATTCTTCTTGATGTGACCATGCCGATATTGGATGGGTTCGCACTCTGTAAGCGGCTGAAGGATAATGAGCAAACAGCGCTGATTCCAGTGACGATGCTGACCGGGCTCGATGACCGCGAACACCGTCGGCGCGGGATTGAGGTGGGTGCGGACGACTTCCTCACCAAGCCGATTGAGCAGAGCCTGCTGCGGGCGAGGCTGCGCTCTCAACTGCGGATCAAGCGCTTGACAGATCAGCTTGATCGCACCGAGAGCGTTATTTTTATGCTGGCTTTGGCGGTGGAGGCAAAGGATGCCTACACCGAGGGCCATCTGCGTCGGCTTTCAAGCTACAGCGAGCAACTGGCGATTGAGGCAAATATCAACCCCACGCAGGTGAAGGCGATCCGGCTAGGTGGCCTGCTGCACGATATTGGGAAAATCTCGATTGATGATGCAATCCTGGGGAAGCCGGCAAAGCTCACCGATGAAGAGTATACCCATATCAAGCGTCACCCTGAGGAGGGCGCACGGATTGTGGCCCCCATGCGATTCGCGAGCGAGGTAGGGCCGATTATTATGCATCACCACGAGCGCTGGGATGGCAAGGGCTACCCTCACGGCTTAGCGGGCGAGGCGATTCCGATTGGCGCACGGATTGTGGCGATTGTGGATGCCTATGACGCGATGATGACCGACCGACCGTATCGCAGATCGCTGGGACTTGCGGAGACGATGCACCGCTTGAAAGAGGGTCGCTCCTGCGAGTGGGATCCGACTCTGCTTGATATGTTTATGGCGATGATTGAGGAGGGTCGGCTGGTGGAACCACGGCTTGAGGATAGCCCGCGAGTTACTGAACTGACCTTCTGAAATAGCCGATAGCCAATAGCCGATAGCCGATAGCCGATAGCCGATAGCCGATAGCCGATAGCCGATAAAGTGTTGTGCGCGAAGCGCATGGTCATCTGATGTACCCTGAGTCGCTGGCGTTTCTCACGTGTCCGCACCACCCCGATGAGCGGCTGGTTCTTGATGCGGGGGCGCGCTATGCTGCCGACGGTGCGATTCTGCGGGGATGGATGGACTGTGCCGTCTGTGGGGCGCGCTACCCGATTCACGACGGTATCCTCGATCTGCTTGACCCCCGGAGCCTGCCCGATAGTCCAACGCAACTCATCAATTCTCTGACGCTCACGGCCTGGGGCTACGAGCGCCTCTGGCGTGGGCGGGCGCTGACGTTCCTGGCAGGCGAGTCTTTTGGCTACAACCGTGAACTACCGCTGATAGCGGGCCTGGCCGCGCCGAGTCGGGGCGGCCTGTTTGTTGATGTGGCCTGCTCAAACGGACTCTGTGCGCGGGCGATTGAACGGACGCGGTGGGGCGCGGCGGGGCATACGATAGGAATTGACCACTCATTGCCGATGCTGCGACAGGCCCGTGCCTTTGCGCGTGCCCGCGATCTACGGATCAGCTATGTGCGAGCGAAGGCCCAGGCTCTGCCGATACTCACCGGCAGCGCGGCAGGATTGGTGATGGGCGGCTCGCTGAACGAAATTGGCGATGCTGACGCAGCGCTGGCCGAACTGCGCCGCGTACTCGCCCCCGACGGTCGCTGCGTGATGATGGGATTGGTGCAGGCGGCAACGACACCGGGCCGAGCGATTCAGGGAGTCCTGCGCGTCGGGGGGGTTGAGTTCTGGCCTCTGCCTGAGATGAACCGACGGCTTGCGGTAGCCGGGCTGCGGCTGCGCGCCCAGTGGCAGTATGGGGTCGTCGTATTCAGTGTGCTGATCGCCCGCTGAAACGCCTGCCCTGGTCTTTATGCTACAATGCCGACGCGGTTTTCTGTAGAGCAGAGGCCATGGCCCCCTATGGACGACATCCTACGTGGGAAGAAGATCTTGCTGGGCGTTTGCGGGAGCATTGCGGCCTATAAGGTGGCGCAGCTAGCCCGTGATCTGACACTGGCCGGGGCGCAGGTAGATGTGATTATGACCGAGGCAGCCTCGCGGTTTATGGGCGCGGCCACCTTTCAGGCGCTGACGGGGCGGCGGGTGCTTGGCGACATATGGGCGCTGCCTGAGGATGGTGTGGTTGGGCACGTTACGCTGGGCGCACAGGCTGACCTCGTGGTGGTGGCTCCGGCCACGGCGAACCGGATCGCGAAAATCGCTGCCGGGATGAGCGATGATCTGCTGACCATGACGATCCTGGCGACGCACGCGCCGGTGCTGCTGGCCCCGGCGATGAACCCGCAGATGTATGCAGCTGCGGCTACGGCGGCGAATGTGGCAGTGCTGCGCGCACGGGGCTATACGGTGCTTGAGCCAGATGAAGGGCGGATGGCGGAGCATGTCGTAGGCAAGGGACGCATGCCGGAGCCACCCGTTCTTGAGGGCGAGATCCGCGCCCTGCTTGGCCGCAACGGCCCACTCGCCGGGCGACATGTGGTAGTTACTGCGGGGGGCACCCAGGAGCCGATAGACCCGGTGCGCTATATTGGCAATCACTCGTCGGGGCAGATGGGCTACGCACTGGCGGCCCGTGCCCGCGACCTGGGCGCCCGCGTGACGCTGATCAGCGGGCCGACAGCGTTGACACCGCCCGCTGCTGTGGCGCTGATGCGCGCGGGGACGGCTACGGAGATGCAGGCGGCGCTCAGCGAAGCGCTTGTCGGCGCGGATATGCTGATCATGAATGCGGCGGTGGCCGACTTCCGCCCGGCTGAGATATCGGAGCAGAAGATAAAGAAGAGCGGTGACGCGGGGCTGACTCTGCATCTGGTGCCGAACCCTGATATTATCGCGGGCCTGGCGGGACGCCGCGATATCTTTAAGGTAGGTTTTGCCGCTGAAACGGACGACATGCTGGCGAATGCGCAGGGCAAACTGGAGCGCAAGGGGCTAGATATGATCGTGGCGAACAATGCGGTGTTGAGCATTGGGCAGCCGGATATCGCTCTGACTCTGGTGGATCGGGGCGGGGTGACGAACCTGCCGCGACAGCCGAAGATCGGGGCGGCAGCCGCACTGCTTGACGAGATTGTGGCACGCTTCCAGCGCTGGCGAGTGTGATTTTAGGTTTTAGGTTTTAGGTTTTAGGTTTTAGGTTTTAGGTTTTAGGTTTTAGATTTTAGGTTTTAGGTTTTAGATTATCGCTGCGGC
>JBAXMH010000003.1:0-44389 GCA_037134395.1 Chloroflexales bacterium | reverse complement strand
GCCCACAAGTTCCCTATCTTTCGCCGCCACAATCTCGGCCTGGGTGCGGGCCACACTCCAGATCCGTAGCTCATCAATCGTTCCGGCAAAGGGATTATGAAAGTAGACGTTTCGACTGCCGATGTACGCTGTCCCGCCCGTCGTTGCCAGCGCACTGGAACTCCCATTCCACAGTGGGCTGAGCGCTGCTCCATCCAGATAGACACTGACAGTGGCAAGACCGCCATTCCCTGGATAGACGACCGCAAGGTGGTACCATGTATCCGCATTGAGCGTCGCCGTCCAGGTCGCAGAGTCCGCAACACTTGTGCCGACTCCAACCACAATGCTCTGTGTTCCGATGCCCACAGTTACATAGGTAATTTCTGAGGTGCCACCATAGGCAAAAAGAACGTTATTGCTGATATTTGCATTGGAGATCGGCATCTTCACCCATGCCTCAATCGTGCGGGCGCTATCGCCGAGCGGAGCGTTTGCCAGAGTTGGGATAGTGACCATGTCGTCAACACCATCAAAATCGAGCGCGTTATTGGTACTCTGGGCCTGGATTCCCGATACGAGACCGACGACGATCAGCGCGATGAACAGGAACATGGCGAAGAGACGGGGCCTGGATGACATGACGATCTCCTGTGAAAAGGTGGAACCCACCCCTACGATACACCATCATACGCGATCATAACGCTCCATCTTGGCGTTGGCTTTTTGGCGCAGGAATTGTGGCAATAGCGCAGATGTGGCACGATCACGCAGCGCAAAACGAAGCGTCCCGGCGCGCATGATCATCGCCGGGACGCTTCGTTTTGCGCTGCGTGACAGAACGCTGGGATACTTAAAAAATCCCGCGTCCCTTACTGATCGTCGCTGGCGCTGATCACCGCCTGGGCGATCTGGTCGCCACGGCCCTGGGGCAGATAAACATAGCGACCACCAAGCCATGCCGCGAGCTGCTGGGCCTCGCCGCGAGAGACATAGCTGCGCTGAGTGTCAATCACCACTGCGCCGATCCCCGCAGCCTTCAGTCGCCCGCAGAGAGTCTGCACTTCCGTGCGAGCCTGCTCCATCCGCTCTTCTTTGCCCTGACCAGGCGTAGGCTGAAGCGGCACATTCGGTCGCCCGTCGGTGATCAGCACGAGGGTGGTGCGGTGGATGCCACGGGCGCGGGCTTGGTCGGCCACCTGGTAGGCAGCCAGGAGTGCGGCGGCCAGGGGCGTGCCTCCGCCGGTGGGCAGCACATCGAGGGCGCGCTTGGCCAGCTCGACGCTCTGCGAGGGTGGCAGCAGCAGATCGGCACGTTCACCTCGGAAGGCTAGGAGAGCCACGTGATCACGATGAACATATGCCTGCTGGAGCAGAGCGTTTACCGCGCCTTTGGCCTGACGCATGCGGTGGAGCGCCATCGAGCCACTGGCATCCACCACAAAACAGAAGAGCGTACCCGCCTTGCTGCGAAACTTCTTGATATGCAGGTCGTCGGCACGTAGGCGGATACTCGCCCGCACCGGCGGCGCAGGTCGGTGGCCAATCACGGGAGGACGGGCATCATCATCGGCTTTGCGGGATCGCTGCCAGGGCGCGGCAGCCCGCAGGGTCGCCACCACATCGAGCCGACCCTGGCCCGGCAATCCGGGGATCGAGCGGATATGCCGCCCGCGCTGGCCCGACGTATTGCCACGCGAGCCACTGCGCCCGCCACGCCGCACGCTGAAGGGAGTCGAGAGTACATCAGGCGGCACATCGGCGTCCAGGGCCGACAACACCAGATCCTCAACGCTCAGATCCTCTTCCTCGGGCGGAGGTGGCGGCTGCTCCTCCTGATCATCGTCCTCTGGCTGCTCCTCATCCTGAGGAGGCGGCGGTTGATCCGGCTGCGGCTGTTGCGGCGGCTGCTCCGGCGGAGATTCGTCCTCAAACTCAGGCGTGCGTGTGGCCCGTGGCACCATCACGAAGCGCACTGCCCGCTCCAGATCTTCGTCGCTCACGGCATCGCGGCCCGCCAGAGCCGCCGAGGCCAGAGCCGTTCGTACCGCAAAAATATCGGCGCGGTGGCCCTCAACCCCCAGGGCTAAGGCCGACTGGCTGAGCTGAATCATCTGAGCGTCGGTGATTGTCACCGTCGGCAGGGACTCGCGGGCGGCCAGTACCGTCGCCGCCAGCAGAGCCTCATCGTCATCGTATTCGTCCGTCACTACGGGATCTTTGGCCCGGACGCGGCGCTTGACGCGCTGGGCCGCATCGGCGTTCAGGTTGCGGCGCACCACCTCCGCACGCGCACGGGCCGCAGACTTGCCAATCGGGGCCACAATCAGGCCCACCCGATCAAGCAGGTGGCGACGTGGCGGCCCCTCAGCCGGATCGTAGGTGGCGATCAGGGCAAAGCGAGAGACCTCGACCACGCTCAGTCCCTCGCGCTCAACCCGCACAACCCCGCTATCGAGGGCCGAAAGCAGATGGTTAATGGTGCTGTCGTCCAGAAGATTCACGCCATCGGCGTAGAGCAGACCGCCGTTGGCCTTAGCGAGCAGGCCGCTGCGGTGGATGCGCTCGCCACGGGCCAGAGTCGCCTCCAGATCCAGCCCGCCGAGGAGCCGATCCTCGGTGACACCGACCGGAAGTTCGACGAAAGGCGGAGTGGTATTCAGTTCCGCCGCCGCCCCAGCGAGCCGGGCGAAGCTGCGGGCGAGGGTACTTTTGCCGGTACCAACACCTGCAGCAATCACCACACCGCCCAGTGCTGGGTCAATCGCCAGCAGCAGCAGAGCCTGACGAGCGGTGTCAAGGCCCACCAAAGCGGAGAAAGGAAGAGTCGTATGGGAAGCATTCACTGCGTTGTCTCATCTTCATACAAAATGCAGAATGCAAAATGCAAAGATTTGCATTTTGCATTCTGCATTATTGCATTCTGCATCGTCCCTGCTACACCAGCACCTCGTCCACCACCCGCTCAATCCGCACCGCATCGTCCTGGGTCTCCAGGGGATCTTTGCGCAGGCGATGGCGGAGGGCGAGGAGCGTGATTCGACGCACATCATCCAGCTTCACCTCGTTGTGGCCCTCAAGGGCAGCCAGCGAGGTGGCGGTGCGGCTCAGGGTGAGTTCACCGCGATGGCCGTCAATCTCCAGCTTCACGCAGAGTTCGGCGATTTTGTAGAGGATCGGGTCGGGCAGCACGACATCGGGCAGACGCTTCTGGGCACCCTTGATCTTGCGCTGAAGCTTCAGCGTCTCCTTCTCCCAGGCTGCGGCGAAGGCGAAGGGGTCAGCGTCGTAGGCCCGGCGGCGGCGCACGATCTCCACCCGCTCCTCAACATCAGTGATCGTCACAATGCGGGCGTGGAGCCCGAAGCGGTCGAGCAACTGCGGGCGCAGGTCGCCCTCTTCCGGGTTGCCGCTACCCACCAGCACAAAGCGGGCCGGGTGGCGGATACTGATACCCTCGCGCTCAACGACGTTCGTGCCGCTGGCCGCGACATCAAGGAGTACGTCTACCAGGTGATCCTCAAGCAGGTTCACCTCGTCAATGTAGAGGAATCCACGGTTGGCGCGAGCCAGCAGGCCGGGGGCAAACGCCTGGACGCCCTGGGTCAAAGCGCGCTCAATATCGAGGGTGCCGCAGACGCGGTCTTCGGTGGCACCGAGGGGCAGGTCAACCACCGGCACCGGGATGGTGACGGCGGTAGGCTTATGGGCAGCCTTCTTGCCATCGGGGTGGCTCGTGCAGCGCTCACACAGGCCAGCAGTTCGTTCGGGGGCGCACGAGTAGGCGCAGCCCGCAATTGCCTTAATTGGCGGGAGCATCGCGGCGAGGGCGCGCACAGCGGTACTCTTGGCGGTACCGCGATGGCCCATCACCATCACTCCACCAATCGTCGGGCTGACCACGCAGAGCATCAGAGCCAGCTTCAGCTCGGCCTGACCAACAAGGGCGGCAAACGGGTACGGAGGGACAGCGGCGTTCGGGTTGGGAGCGGTGCCATTCGGCGACTCCGCCGGGGGCGGCGTCTCAAGAATCTCTTTCGACATAGGGAATCACTCAACAGTATGGCGGCAATGTGGCCGCATCACAGAAAAGGGATCCTGGAGGCGGACACCCCTCCAGGATCCCTGCATCGGGGCGTGAGACAGATCTCACGCGAGTCACAAGGTGCGGGCGGGAGGACACACTACCAATTCGACTTCTCTGGCACGACTGAGCCAACAGCGGGCTTACGTGCATCGCTCCCACTGTTACGAGTGCGCCGGGCGAAGGCCGTGATGTTTGTCCACAGGAACGTAAGCGCAAGGGACAGAACCGTCAGGATCAGACACGACCAACAGAGAAATGTCGGGGCGAACGGGCCGAGCATTTGGGTGGCTCCGCTGAGACCGCTTGGCATCGCTTCCTCCTGGCACCCCCCCTTCGCCTTTACGGCGGAGGAGGGCATTATCACTTCACGCATTTTTTGTAGATCTACACGAACATTCTCGGCCAATTTTACCACATATCGGAAGTGTGACTGCGGGATTTAAATAGGGTACAAGCAAAGTCAGTCCGACCCCCTCACCCCCTGCCCCTCTCCCACCGGGGGAGAGGGGAGATTTCACACGAGGGTGCGTTCGGCTCCCCCTCTCCCGTTCTGGGAGAGGGGGCTGGGGGGTGAGGGATGCACGGCGGTAGAACTCCTTATGTGAAAAATTATTGTACAAACCCCTAGCGCACCGTCACCTATACATAGGGCTGGCTGGTCGGCGCAGATCAACGTAGCAGTAGGGTTCGCCGGACTTCTGAAGCGCCGCGAGAATGGCCATTTTGCTGTCAAGCTCGCCATCATCACCAAAACAGATCGTCGTGTTGCCATCAACCGTTAAGGTCATGCCCCTCTTCGGATCGTGGTTCGCCTCGGTGACATACATGCCCAACTCTTTGAGCAGACGAGTCACCACAAGCCGCGTGGGGGTGTCCATCGTCACAGGTGGCTGTACGAGATCTAGTGTAAAAGACGGAAGCGGGGTGACATGCGTGCCACCAAAAAGTTCGGCGGCGGAGGCTCCGTCTGGCACCACGTTGGGTTCGACGGCACCAAAAACATTCAGAAACTCTTTGTACTCCAGAGGATGTACGTCCGCCATGTCAACGTGGGGGGTGGTGCGGGTGATGATCTGGCGGGCCACGGTATCGAAGATTGCGTGAAAGTCCGTATCTACCAGCGCCAGCTTACAAGCGTCGGCCAGTTCACGGATCTTCCGATTCAGCGGGATGCTCGCCAGCACCGGCAGATTGATCCGCTCGGCGAAGCGCTCGGCCACACCGCTACCATCGTCGCGGTTGACAATCAGGCCGACGAGACGAGTCTTCCCGCCCATGTTGGCGAAGTACTTGGCTGCGCTGGCGATATTATTGGCCGCATAAAGACTCTGGCGATCATTGCCGCAGAGGATAATCACCTCCTCGGCCAGCGAGCGCGAGAGTGGCGTAGCGAATCCCCCGCAGACCACATCGCCCAGAAAATCCATCACCACATAGTCCAGCGCCCACTGGCTCATGCCGAACTTCTCAAGCAGATCAAAGCCAAAGGTGATCCCGCGCCCGCCGCAGCCACGGCCAACCTCCGGGCCACCGATCTCGCAGCCGTAGACGGTGGCCGCCCCATCCATAATCGTGGTCTTAAAGATCACATGCTGAGCCTGGAGCGCATCCTCGTGACCGGACTCCTTATACTCGCGCCAGACATCCCCAAGGGTGGGCAGACTCACACCGCCAAACAGCGCATTGCAGCTATCGTGCTTGGGGTCGCAGCCGAGTTGCATCACCCGGTTGCCCAGCAGCGCCAGCTTACTCACCAGATTAGTGGTGAAGAACGATTTACCCATCCCACCCTTGCCATAGACCGCAAGCATACGGGCCGCACGTGATCCAGGCTGCTTTGGAGGATGCGACATGAATCAACCCCTTTCACGAGCGTAGGGGCGCATCGTGATGCGCCGCAGGGGCGCATCACGATGCGCCGCAGGGGCGCATCGCGATGCGCCCCTACACACCCTCGCTATCCTGCGGCCACTCCACCACTACCTTGAGACATGCAGGATCCTCAAAGGCCAGACGGTAGGCGGCCTGAATGCGATCAAGTGGCACGCGGTGAGTAAGCAGGCCGCGTACATCGAGATCGCCCGAGGCGATCATGTCGCGCACGCGGGGCAGGTCGCCATCGGCACCGAACTGCCACTCGCGGGCGATCAGCACCTGGGCCTCACGCATGAAGAGCGGGGCGTAGGGCAGGTTCAGCGTATCGTAGTAGCCAAGCAGCAGGACGCGCCCGTGGTTTGCCAGCAGGGGCAGGGCGCCAGAGAGCGCCGTCATCGAGCCAGTGGCCTCGACCAGCACGTTAATGTTTGCATCGCTAATCGCCTCGTCCAGCGACTCACGGTTGATGTCAATCACCTGGTCGGCCTTCGATACCGCCAGCCGCACACCGACCCGATCCGCCACCGCTACGTAGGACGCACCGGCGAGTTTGGCCAGACGAGCGGCAAGCTGGCCGACAATGCCTTGGCCAAGGACGAGTACCCGGTCATCCTTGCGGATTTTCGCGACGTTTACGCCGTGGAGGGCCGTCGCCGCGAGGGCCAGGATCACACCGGTGGCGGGGTCAATCTCGCCCAGGGGCACCACCCGCTCGGCCTCGGCGCTAATAAACTCACTCTGGCCACCCCAGGCCGGGTTCACCCCACGAAAGCAGCGGGCACCACCGATATAGACCCACTGACCAAGCAGATGTTTGGGAGCCTTCGCGCCAACCTGCACCACTTGGCCAACCGTCTCGTAGCCAGGGATCACCGGAAAGAGCAACTGGGGTTGAGGCAGACGACCATCAAGCAGCATACGCTCGGTGCCAGCACTGATCGACGTATAGGCCGTGCGAATCAAGACATCGCCAGCACGCGGTTCAGTGACCTGCACGGTGCGCAGTTCAACCACATTGCGGCGAGGGATAACGACAGCACGAGATTTGATCGGCATAGCGGCGTTGCCCTCTAAAATTGCTTCCGACAGCCATACATAGCCGTCGGCTACTTTAAGACAAGGTTTCAGGATCTCGGTTTCAGGTTTCAGGCACAGCGCACCAGAGCGCCTTATGCGTACCCAATCAAGAACCTGTGAGCCGTGTCTTAGCTACGAACGGCGGACTGTGCGTTGGCGCTCTGTTGCAGAGCGCGGCGCTGGCGGCCTGAGCGGATTCCCCGAACCACAAACTGTGCGGCATTAAACAAGTAGGTAATATAGGCGAAGACCATCACCCACATCACGGTGGACTCGTCGGCACCGACCCACTTGGCCACAAAGTAGGCGTTATGGGTCAGAATAGCAATCAGGTTGCCCAAATCCTCCCAGAAGAACTCCTTGGCCATAAAGTAGTGGTCGTACATATCGTACTCCCAGAGCATGCCAGTGATCGTCAGCGCCCAGATCAGGGAGATCTTGACCCAGATGCTGATCGTCGCTGCCCAGTAGCCATCGCCAGTGCCAAGGTACAGGTAGCGGATGACTAACCCAAAGCTGATCAGAAAGGCGATGAACTGAATAGGTGCGAGAATAATCTGCACGCGCGTCCACTTCGAGCGCTCGCGGCGGGCAAGTTGATCAGGTGTGTACATAAGTGATTTTAGATTTTAGATTGCAGATTGCGGATTACAGGTTGCCAGTTGTCGGTTGCCGATTGCCGATTGCTGATTGCAAATGGATTGCGCTTGTCTTCGCAGACAATCTGCAATCTAAAATCTGCAATCTACAATTCCTACCCCGCCGTATCCAACGCTAGTACTGTCCCAATATCCTTACGCGAGAGTCCCTTAAACTCTTGGACACTAATGCCGCGCAGGATGCTGACCGCCGCCACCATCAGCAGCGCCTCGAACCCGAAGATCAGCGCATAGCCGCTGGTCGCATTCATCAGCCTGCTCTCAACCAACACCGAGAGCAGGGCACCGCTGAGGACGTTAGCACAGCCATTGCCAAGACCCTGGGCCATCCCCCAGATCCCCATATACAGGCCGGCCTGACCCTCAATCGTCATCTCCATCATCATCGAGAGGCTGCCCACATTGAAGAAGCCGATGGCCAGACCCACCAGCAGCAGGCCAGGGTTGATCAGAAAGACCTGATGAGTCAGGCTAGAGATAGCGATCATCGCCATACCGAGCGCAATCCCTAGGCCACCGATGGTAGCGATAGTCTTCTTAGCAATGGGAAAGAAGTTCGAGATCGCGCCAATACCGAACATACCCAGCAACGCGCCGGTGCCCCAGACCTGCTGAAATGCTGCGGTCTGGGACTGGGTCATGCCAAAGACCTGCCCGCCAAAAGGCTCAAGGATAGCATCCTGAAGGAAGACGCCCATGATCCCCAACAGCACGTAGAAGAAGAAGCCACGGGCCTGCTCGTTGCTGCTGATCATCCGGGCCGCGACACGCAGCGTACCCAGCGGCGAGTCGGTTTCGCGGGGTTGTTCGGCAAGGATCTTGGCGTGTTGCTCTTTGGTGATCCGCGACTCAATCCGAATCAGACCAATCAGCATCGTGCCCAGAACGATAAAGGGGGTCAGGTTATAGAGGTACTGCATCCGGTCGAGGTATTCGCGCATTAACGCGGGCGAGGCATGCAGCATTTCAGGCGTGTATTGAGGCATGATCACCCGCGAGACGCCAGCCGAGACAATGCCGCTGATAATCACCGCCGCCCAGACCACAGCGACCACGCCGCCGCGCGACTTCTCGGGGATGATCTCAGCGATCAGAGCATTCGAGGAACTGCCGTTCATCGCCATCGCCATGCCAAAGAAGGCGATCATCACGAAGGCCAGCACCGTGGAGACCAAGCTATGTTCGCCGAGACCAACAGCGACCGAGGGCAGGAAGAGCATCGGTACCGAAGCCAGCAGGCCGCTTAGAAGGATGTAGGGGCTGCGCCGAAAGCCCAAGATCGGGTGTCTGTCGGAGATACGGCCCCAGTAGGGGTAGAGGAAGGAGATAAAGTGGTGTAGGCCGATCAGCGATGTGACCACCACCGCCGTCGCCTTTAGGTCGGCAATTGCGACCCGGTTGAAGTTAAAGGTGAGCAGGGCAAACATCCAGCCCGCACCGATGCGCGTAATCGCCAACTGAATTATTTTGACAACAAACCGCACGAAGGCCATTCAGACATCCCCATTTCTCTCGTGAGCGGAGACGACATGTCACGGACACTACGAACCGGCGTTCCCCGAATCCCCAGGTGGCTTCGTCCTGATCAATGGGGACACGGCACCGGAGCCACTACAGCGACGGCTGGCCAAAAGGCCCGCACGAAGCCGTAAAAGCGATCTATCCCGACTCATCTAGCCACACGGTGTAATGGGCAGGAGTATAGCATATGGCAAAAAAAGCTTCAATATCTACAAAAGCCGTGCAACTGCTTGACGCCAAAAGAGATGTCATTATATGTCATTATTTCTGAATAGGAAATATTATAAGAGGGCTTTAATCTCAGTAAATGGCTGTTTTGTTTCAGGTTTCACTACTTATTTTGGCCATAAAAGCAATTAATTCAAATTGCGAAGTTAATTGTACCAACCACACCATCCGGCACAATCCCTCGACCGTGCACGTAACACAGGCTCAGGACACAGCTCCAAAAAACAAGGTCATAAGCACACTACCGTTGTCATATTATTCAATTTCGAGGGATGCTATGTTATAATAAACAAGATTTTCTGCCGAGGAGCCGATCTATGTACGTGCGCTGGATTGTGCGGCGACATAAAAACGCCAATATCGCAGACACGAGCTTCTTCGACGCCTACCTTGTCGAGAGCTATCGCGATCAAAAGGGTGCACCGCGTCAGCGTACCGTCTGTTACCTCGGCAACATCCGGCAGATTGGCAACCAGTTTCCCACCATCGAGCGTGAGATCTTCCTGCTGCGCGCCGAACGTATCCTGGAGTCAATCGAAGAGGTAAGCGATGTTGATCGTCAGGAAGTCATCGGTGATCTGCGGCAGCGTGTACCGCCACTGGACTATGACGAGGTGATCTGGGCCTTTAGCGAGAATCTGCGCTGGTACAAGCTCTGGTGGGAAGAACATGGCGGTGGACCGAGTGATGAAGAACTTCTGCGCATCATTCAGTCTGCCCGTGGCAGAGTTGGACCAATTTAGAAATTTTAACAATATGCTTATGTCTAGGCGTCAGGTGTACGGTATACTGATTCAACATCGGTGAGGGCTTATGCAACCTGCCCGTCTGTCGGTATACCCAAGATAACGCCTATGGATCGTAGTACCATTCTTCTGGTAGATGACAACCCGCAGATTATTGCGATCCTTTCTGATCTCCTCCGCCCCCTCGATTACCGTATTTTCTGCGCAACGAACGGCAGTGAGGCTCTCACCCTCGCCTTCACCAACCAGCCCGATCTCGTGCTGCTCGACGTGATGATGCCCGGCATGGACGGGTTTAGTGTCTGCAAGGCGCTCAGGGCCAACCCGCAGCTTGCCAAGGTTCCGGTGATCATGATCACGGCACTGGATGATCGCGCCTCGCGACTCCACGGTTTTGAAGCGGGTGCAGATGATTTTATCGGTAAGCCGTTTGATTATGTTGAATTACGCACCCGCGTCGCCACTATCATCCGGCTCAACCGCTATCGCCTGCTGCTTGAGGAACAAGAGCGCGCCGCCGTCGAGAAGGCCCGCTTCGCCTGGGTTATTGAACAATCAGACGACGGCTACGTGATCATTGGGAACGACCAGCGCATTCAGTATAGCAACCAGCGTGCGCGCAACCTGTTGAGCATCGGTGAAGACGAGCAGGAGCCATTTCTTGCCTGCCTTGCCCGCCAGTACAGCGCTGTCCCACAGCAGGCGTGGACAACATGGCCCCAGCCACTCCCTAATGCTGCGCCACGCCTACTTGTGCGCCCCGAGACGACAACATCCGCCGAGTTCTGGATTCAGGTTGACCTCGCTGCACAGCCGCCTGGCGGCGATGACCGGCCCGTGGTACGCCTGCGCGATGTCACCACGCAGATCACGTCGCAGCGCGATATGTGGACCTTCCATGCGATGGTTGCCCATAAGATGCGGACGCCTCTGGTGAGCATTCTGGGCGGGCTGAATTTGATCAACAACAGCGCCGAGACCATGAGCCGCAGCGGGATCGCACGTATCGCCACCGTTGCTGTCGCCGGAGCCCACCGGCTCCAGAGCGAAATAGAAGATATCCTTAACTATATGCGCCCCCCGGCGGATCTCTACGGGAGCGACGTGATCACTCTCGACGATATACACGCCATCGTGAACACTATCGCCGCAGATCTCCAGATCACACAGATTGAGATCATCCGCCACGACCCCGATGTGAACCGACGCATTGCCATCGCTCGGCGTAGCCTGGAGGTAGCCATTCGTGAAGTGCTGGAGAATACGCAGAAGTTTCACCCCTCCCACAGCCCACAGGTTGACATCACTATCACCCTCGCCGCAGACAACCACGTCATCCTGCGCGTAGCCGATAATGGTTCGAGCCTCTCCCCAGAGCAGATTGGCTTGGTCTGGCGTCCCTACTACCAGGGCGAACGCAGCTTTACCGGGCAGATCGAGGGCATGGGACTCGGACTGGCTCTTGTAGCGCGGATTATCTACGCGGTCGGCGGGCGCTGCACTATCGTAAACCGCAGCGATGGTCCGGGCGTTGTGGTCGAGATACATATTCCCCTCGCTCGGCGGTAGGCAGGTGGCAGGTGGCAGGTGGCAGGTGGCAGGTGGCAGGTGGCAGGTGGTTCGGTCTCCTGCGCCCCGCCTCCTGCCTCCTGCCTCCTGTTTGACGCTCTTCTCTCAATCTGCTACTCTGTTCGCCTGATGAGAGTAGGCGAACGGAGAAGAGGCGTACTGTGCGGATTGCGATCACCGGCGCACGCGGGCAGCTTGGCGCGGCCCTTGCGGTTGCCCTCGCCGACGGCCACGATCTGATTTTGCTGGGGCACGGACAGATCGAACTGAGCGACCCGCAGACGACTGACCAGATCGCGGCGACGGGTGCCGATGTGGTGATCCACTCGGCAGCGTACACGAATGTAGATGGCTGCGCCCGCGACCCGGAACGCGCCTATCGGGTGAACGCTCTGGGAACAAAGTATGTGGCTCTGGCGTGTCGTCGCCTTGGCGCGCCGCTAGTCTATATCAGCACCAACGAGGTTTTTGCCGGCGACGCGAATCGCCCTTACCGAGAGTATGATCCGACCGGGCCGGTTAATGCCTACGGACGATCAAAGTGGGCGGGCGAACTGGTGGTGCGCGAGCTGCTGCGCGACTTCTTCATTGTGCGGGTGGCCTGGCTCTACGGCGGTGAGCGTAACTTTGTTCGCACGGTGCTGCGGCTGGCGGCAAACCCACCAGCGGATGGTCTGCGGATGGTGGATGACGAGGTGGGTAACCCGACCTACTGCGCGGATGTGGCCGAGGGAGTGGCTCGCCTGATCACCACCGGCTGCTACGGAACCTACCACCTGGTGAACGCCGGATCTTGCTCACGCTATGCGTTCTGCCGCGAGATCCTGCGCCAAGCGGGCTATGCTGATCTTCCCGTCACCCCGATCCGCCTTGCCGATTACCGACGCGATAGTACGCCGCCACCCTACACCCCTCTGGCAAACCTCGCTGGCGCGGATCTCGGCGTAACCCTGCGCCCCTGGCACGATGCCCTGGCTGCCTACCTCGCGACCCTGGCATGATTGACGTTCTTATCCCGACCTATAATGGCGCACACCTGCTGCCTGCATGCCTCGACGCCCTACGCGCCCAGATCCGCCGCGATTTCGTAGTGACTGTGGTGGATGACGGTAGTCGCGATGGGACGCTGGCCATGCTCGCCGAACGCTTCCCCGAGGTGCAGGTGCTGGCCCGACCGCAGAACCAGGGTCTGGCGAAGGCGGTGAACGCCGGGATTGCCGCCACCCGCGCACCCTATGTGGTGATGCTGAACAATGACACCGAGGCGGATCCGCGCTGGCTCGACCAACTGGTGGGGGCGCTAGAGCATCGGCCTCACTACGCCTTCGCCGCCAGCAAGCTGCTGCTCTTCGACCGGCGCGACCATATTCACTCCGCCGGGGACTACTATCAGGTCAGCGGTGAGCCGGGATCACGCGGGGTGTGGGATCGCGACTGCGGCCAATACGATGTGGTCAGCGAGGTTTTTGGCCCGTGCGCTGGGGCGGCGGCCTACCGGCGCAGCGCCCTAGAGGAACTGGCCGAGGGTGGCAAGGTCTTTGATGAGGATCTGGTGATGTACTGCGAGGACGTAGACCTGAACCTGCGGGCGCGGCGGGCCGGACTGCGGACGATCTTCGTGCCGACGGCGGTGGTCTACCATAAGCTGAGCGCCACCGGCGGCGGGAATCTGGCCAGTTACTACTGCGGGCGCAACTTTGCCCTGGTGTGGGCGAAGAACATGCCCGACCAGATGATCCGCCGCTACTGGCCGATCCTGCTGCGCTCGCAGCTACGGTTTGCCCTACACAGCCTGCGTCACCTGCGCGAGCCAGCCGCCCGCGCCCGCCTGCGCGGTCAACTGGCCGCTCTGCGCAGCCTGCCCCGATTTCTTGCCAAGCGCCCGCCTGCGGCGAATCGCCGGGCTGCCGATCTTCTTGCCGACGCTATTGTGCGCTGGTCACCGGCGGGTGACCAACCGCTGAAGTGAGATATGGTGTCTTCTGAAACGCCCCTGCTCTCAATTGTGATCCCGGCCTACAACGAGGAAGGACGTCTGCCGGCGACCCTGAGCAACATTACGGACTACCTCGCACGGCAGAGCTACAGTAGCGAGGTGCTGGTGGTAGACGACGGCAGCAGCGACAGGACAGCCGCAACGGCGGCGCTACATCCTGGCGTGACGGTGCTGCGTCGCGATCACCGGGGGAAGGGATTCGCGGTGCGGGCAGGTGCCCTGGCCGCCCGTGGTATCTATGTTCTGCTCTGCGACGCGGATCTGGCCGTACCAATTGAGGAGTGGGAGAAGATGCACACCCACCTCATATCTGGCTACGATCTGGTGATCGGCTCACGCGAGGGACTGGGAGCCACCCGCCAGGGCGAGCCGTGGTACCGCCATGTGATGGGCCGCGTGTTTAACATGATCATTGGCGTAATTGCCATTCGGGGCATCAAAGATACCCAGTGCGGATTTAAGGCACTGAGCCGTGCGGCAACCCAGGATCTCTTCCGGCGGGTGCAGATCTACGGCGACAACGCGCCCATCCTGCGCGGTGCCGCCGTCACCGCCTACGATGTGGAGTTGCTCTTTCTGGCCCGTCGCTGCGGCTACCGCCTCGCCGAGGTGCCGGTACTCTGGAACTACGGCGCGGAGACGAAGGTAAACCCCGTGCGTGATTCCCTGCGCAACCTGCGCGATGTCCTCACAGTGCGAATGAACGACCTGCGCGGGCGCTATAACTGACCCAGGGCACCCTGCTTTTCTGCTATAATCGCCGCCAGCGTATGGTTTTAACTGTATATTAAGGCATGTTTCAATCCAGCTTGACAATTAGGGCACATGCGCCGCGTCCTGTTGCGGCACATCTGCAATCTAAAATCTGCAATCTGAAATATGCCTAAGGTTCCCTATGGCAGCGCAGCGTATCGTGGTGGTCATGCCAGCCTATAACGCCGCACGCACGCTTGAACAGACGTACCGCGACATCCCGCACGATATTGTCAACTATATTATTCTGGTTGATGATGTTTCCCGCGATGAGACGGTGGAGATCGCTCGCCAACTGGGTCTGGATGTGGTGACTCACATCCAGAACCGTGGCTACGGCGGTAATCAGAAGACGTGCTACATCGAGGCGCTGCGGGCCGGGGCCGATGTGGTGGTGATGCTGCACCCAGATAATCAGTACGACTCGACCTGCATCCCGGCGCTGATCGCGCCGATCCTGTCGGGCGAGCGCGATATGATGCTGGGTTCGCGGCTGCTGCGTGCGCCCGGCGAGCAGGGCAACCCGGCGCTGCGGGGCGGGATGCCGCTCTGGAAGTATGTGGCGAACCGCTTCTTGACGATCTGCGAGAATGCCGCTCTGGGCTTGCAGCTCTCGGAGTGCCACACCGGCTTCCGCGCCTATAACCGGCGTATGATCGAGACGGTGCCCTTCCTGCTGAATTCGGATGACTTTGTCTTCGATACCGAGATGATCGCTCAGGCAGTACTCTACGGCTTCCGTATCGGTGAGATCGCGGTGCCGACCCGCTATTTCGCCGAGGCGTCGTCGGTAAACTTCCCACGCTCGGTTGTGTATGGCCTGGCAACGCTGGGCGTACTCCTGCGGGTGATTCTGCACCGCAGCGGTCTGCGCCGCTTCCCCCAGTTCTCGCGCCGCCTCGCCGATGTCCTCAGCCCGCACCATAGCGCCGCCATTCTCGGCGAGCATAAGTGACCGATGGCTCTCCCCGCACGCGCCCTTGGTCGTGGGATGCACAGGCTTATCCTCGTTATCGCCCTGATGCTGGCGCTGTTCGCCCTGCTGACGGCCGCTCTTGCCTCTGCGCGGCCGCTGCGGGTTGATGCCCGCGAACCCTCTGCCGAGCGCAATCTGTGGGGATTCTATCGGCCCGAGCCGGGCATGGGTGCGATCTTTCGCTGGAGCGGGCCACAGGCTCGGATATTGCTCCACGGCGCACCCTCCGTCGCCACCCAACTCACTCTGCGGATGAGTGGTGAACGGCTGGTAGCCCAGGGGACACCGCAGGTGAGTTTGTCAGGCGGCACAACCCGCTTGGCCGCATTCGATGTGGTGCCGGGATGGCGGATCTACCACGTCCTGCTACCGCCCGGTGCAGCCGCCACGCTCACCGGGGTGGCGCAGCGGATCGATCTGAGTAGCGCGACAAGTCTGCCGGGGTCGAGCCATACCGCCCGCGATTATCGGCCACTTGGCCTGCCGCTCGACTGGCTGCGCATTGCGCCGCTGAAGCGAGATCTGGCCGATGCGCTGGCCCGCAGCCTGTTGCTCTGTTGGGCGATTGGGCTGGCCGCAGCCAGCGCGGCGTGGATCGCACGCCTAGCACGTCCACAGGCTACGCGGCTCCCCACGTTCCTCTCCGTGGCCACCATCGCGATCCTCGGTGGAGGATTGGTCGGCTGGGCCTGGCGCGATTCCTACAGTCTGGCGTGGGCGCTCCCGCCCACGCCCTGGGCGCTCGGTCTGCTGAGCCTGCTGCTTGGCGTTGCTGTGCTGAAACCCTGGGACTTCAGCAGCAGTGCCCCCTCACCCCTTGCCCCTCTCCCACCAGGGGAGAGGGGGGATAGCGCAGCAGGACGGCTCAGACTCCCCCTCTCCCGTGCTGGGAGAGGGGGCTGGGGGGTGAGGGCGGAGCAGCGGTGGATTTCTTACGTGAAAGGTATCCGGGCTCTACCCATCCCCAGCGGGCCGATTGCAGTCACTGGTCTGGGAGTGCTGGCGGTGGCCCAGGGTGCGCTGAACAGCCAGGTATCCGTTGGCCCGGCGATCATCCTGGCACTGGTTGGGCTGCTGCTGCTGCTTGTTTCGCCCAGCGGTCTGGGTGCAGGGCTCGGGGTAGCGGCGGCGGACAGTGATCGTCGTCAGGCCAGCATACTGCTTGGCCTGATCGTGATCCTCGCCCTTGGCCTGCGCCTCTCCCAGATCACGAGCCTGCCGCTCGGCCTCTGGCGCGATGAGGCCCGCCACGGGTTGGCCGCCCTGCGCATCAACAGCGACCCGCTCTACCGCCCGGTCTATATTGACGAGGGGCGGGTGAATATGCCCGCGCTCACGATCTACTTTTTCGCTATGGCGATCAAGGTGCTCGGCGTACATCTTTGGACGATGCGGCTGATAACGGCCCTGGCGGGCGTACTGACGCTGCTGCCTCTTTACGCCCTCGCCACCCGGCTGAGTGGTCGGCGGGCGATCGGCCTGCTGGCCGCGCTGCTGCTGGCCGTTTCAAGTTGGCATGTCAGCATCAGTCGGTTCTCGTTTCCCACCGTCTTTGATCCGCTCTTTAGCCTGACCGGGTGGTGGCTGCTCGATGTCTGCCTAGGACCACACGGGCCGCGCCGCCCGGTCGTGCGGATCGGTCTTGGGTTGCTCTCCGGCATATGTTTCGGCCTGGCGATGCAGACCTACCACACCGGGCGGGTGGTGCCGCTGATTGGCGCATGGCTGGCTCTGCTGATCATGTTCCAGGCTCCGCAGGCGTGGCGGGGCTGGTTGGCTGGCACGGTAGCTATTGTGATCGGCTTGGTGATCTGCACCGCTCCGCTTGCCGTCTACGCCCTGAGTCAGCCTGCCGCCTTCAACAATCGGGTCAGCGACGTCCTTCTGGTGAGCCCGAACGCGCTGCGGGGAACCGCGCCTCTGACCGCCATTGACGAGACCGTGCGGCGACACCTGCTGATGTTCAACGTCCAGGGCGATCTGAACGGTCGCCACCACGCCCCCGGTCGCCCTATGCTCGATTACGTGACCGGCCTGCTCTTTCTCGTTGGGATAACGGCGCTGCTGCGCCGCCTGAGCGATTGGCGCAGCCTGTTTCTGCTGGGGGCGCTGGCGACGAGCCTACTGCCGAGCGCCCTGGCCGTAGATGCGCCGCACGCCATGCGCTCGTTCGGCGCGGTGCCGCTGGCCTGCCTGATCGCGGCCCTGGGCGCAGCGGAACTGGTTCGTATGCTCAGCAGCGTCGCCTCCAAAATCAGACCTCTGCGATTGGGCGGGCCGATCATTCTTGCCCTCGCCATCGTACTAAACGTGTGGATCTACTTTGTGATCATGCCATTCGACCCCGAGGTTTTCTTGGCGTTTTACCCGGTGCAGAGCCAGATGGGCGTGTATGTGCGCGATACGGCGCAGGCGGGCGGGCGGATCTATGTGCCGCGTGACGTTACCGACAACGATTCCTTCGCCTTCCTCAGCGCCGATCTGCCCGTTGAGACATTCGATAGCGCAACGCCGTCGGTTGTGCCGCAGCCGGGTGATCGCTTCCTGATCTCGGGCTACTTCATTGATCAGGAATTGGCTGATCTGGCACCATTCCTCGGCCCGAACCCGCGCCCCCTGGCTGCGGGGCCGGCCTTCCCTGATGGCCGTGGGCCGACGTTTCTGGTGTATGAGGCACCCTGAATCAGTGTCATACAATGTGCCAGCAAAGCTGGCACATTGCATGACACTGATTCAGGCGGATCGCAAGCCGTCCCTACGGCGCGATAGTCATTCCGCCAAACTGCACCCCGACGGCGCGCCGGTCGGTTTGGCGCGAGTCCTCGGCGGCGGGCACCCACGAGTCGCAGGTCATTCGCAGGAGCAGGGTGCCACCGGGGACGGGCGGCAGGACGGCGGGATCAAGGCGCACTGTGTACTCGGTCGGCGTTGCGCTCACGGGCATACAGCCGAGATCCACAACGGCGGCGGAGACCACGGGCCAGACGCCCGCCTCGGGCTGGGCCGAGAAACACACGGCGGCGGGGCCGATCTGTTCTGGGCGCACACCGCCAGCCAGGGTCAGGCGCACCGTTTGCGCAGTGGCACCGATGGGCCAGGCCAATCGTAATTGCGCGTCGCCGTTTGTCCATGCGTAGGTGCTGTCGTCGGCCCGCGCCTCAGGGCGGTAGAACCCGGTTACTTGGGCCGCGAAATCGTTGGGGGCCAGAGGTGCGGGTGCAGTGGCCAGCACGCCGGGGATGGACGGCACCGCCCGGTAGATCTGGAAGGGCAAGTTGAACCGTGCGACATTGCGCGGCTTCTGGTTGGTGAGTTGCTCAAACTCGGGGATGTCGAGGGTGAAGTTGCCCGTTGGCTCTAGCCGGTAACCCGGCAAAACGAAGCTGGCTCCGCTCGCGCCAAGCAACAGGTAGACCTGACGACCCTGTCCTTGCCAGCGGGCCACCTCGGCGGCTAGGTCGTTGGCATACGCCCCCGGCTGGCTGCTCTTCACGGTAAAGGCGTCCAGCCCGTAGGCGAAACGCAGAGGTGTCGCCAGAAGGTCGGGTATATCGCGGGAGTCGGCGTAGATCGAGTCGCCGCCGCGCAGCAGCAGCACATCGCGCCCCGGCGTGAACCGCGCCGCCAGCGCACCCACCTGATCCAGCGCCCCAGCGTACTCCACGTGGCGGTAGATCGGCTGGTTGGTGACGATAAAGAAGGCCACCAGCAGCCCGGTGATTCCTGTTGCCAGCACTAGTCGGCCTCCCGCCCTCCCGCCTCCCGCCTCCTGCCCCCCGCCTCCCGCCTCCTGCCTCCCGCTTCCCGCCAGAGCAACCAGCGCATACGCCATCCCCAGGCTAAAGGCCGGGTAGGCAATCGGTACAAAGCGGCGCAGGATGTAGATATAGGTCTGATCGGAGGTGCCGTAGGTCTGGCGGACAAAGAAGAAGGTGCCGACGAAGGCCACAGCCAGGAAGAGCCAGGAGGCGCGGCTGAGGCCGTGCCGCCACCAGAGCGCGTAGCCGATCACGCCGAGAATGATGCCGAGGGGCGAGAGATACCAGCCCACGCGCACCAGATTGGCAAAGGGAATCGTCTCCTTGTTCTGGAGCGGCGCGGGCGCCGAGGTCAGCGTCGCCGGGTCAATCATCAGCCGCTGCCACCAGTTCATGGGCTTGAACTCGTTGTACCAGAGGATGACCGGCAGGTGGATGGGCGCACCAATGTAGCCCTGGAGCCGCAGCCAGTTGCCGGTCTGGTTCGAGAAGGGGCCTTGCCAGGGGCCGCGCTCGGTGGCCAGACGCTCGCGCTGGGCCTGGGTGGCCGTTAGGTCAGGCTGGGCAAACCAGTAAGGGCCGGGATTCATCACTACGCCGGCCAGGTTATGCGCCTCGTCGGGGGTGAGCCGCCCGGAGCGCACATCGCCCGCCACCAGGGACGGATCGCGGGTAAGCGGATCGTTCCAGCCGCTGCGGGTATTGAACAGCAGGTCGGCGTCAATAATCTCGGGCCGCACGAGGTAGGCGTAGCCTGCGATCAGCAGCACTGCCGCCGCACCGATGCGCAGAATTTGGGTGCGACGACTGATCATGGCCGTCTCGAAACGGCGCAGCAGCCCCGCCTGCGCACGTAGCCAAAGCAGGCCACTCAGCGCCACTACTAACGCCAGCAGTTCGAGCCAGATCCGCCAGCGGCTGGCCAGACCACTACCCTTCGCCGTCAGGTACACATCGCGCAACTCAGGCGTGAGAAAGGGCAGGCTGATCAGCCCGAGCAGCGCATACTCACGGATGCGGTCGTAGCCCGTGTCGAAGAGGTAAGCTTGCGCGATCAGGGCCAGGTGTAGCCCGGCGTGGAGCAGCATCGCGCCCAACCCGAGGGCCATCAGCGTCTGTGGGCGATTCCAGCGGCGGCTCAACCAGCAGTAGAAGAGGTAGCCTAGCACTGGCCCGAGCAGGAAAAAGTCGAGCCGGGCCAGGGCCACCTGCCCAATCGCCACCCCCGCCATCAGTGGCGCAAGCAGGTTGGGCCGGGACTCATCAGGATCGGACTCCATCTTCGCAAAAAAGTAGAGCCCGGCCCAGATCAGGAACTGCGAGGCGCTCTCGGCGGTGGAGTAGCGGGCGAACCAGACCTGCGCACCATTAAGGGATAGGAACAGGAAAGCCAGTATGCCGACCCACGGCCCCGCCAGTCGTCGCCCGAGCATGCCCACGCTCCACGCGCCCAGCACGGCCAGCAGGCCAGGGGCGAACAGCCCCAGATGTGGCCCGCCGACGGAGGCCAGCAGGGCGATCCAAGCCGGCAACAGATGCAGACCCTGAGGCACCACCCGGCCCACATCAGCCTCGCCCTCGTAGACAAAGAATCCCGCGATGCGTAGCCGTGTGGCGATGTAGCGATTCTTCGGCTGGCTGATCAGGAAATTCGAGAGCGCCTGCTTAGCAGGGCCAGCCACCACCGGATCAACCGACTCCGCATCGCGTCCCATCTCGGCCAGGAGCGGATCGCTCTGCACCAGCGATCCGGTGCGGGCAATCGCCAGCCCGGTGTCCGCGTACACCCCGGCGTCACGCACCCCGAGGATCACCTCAAAGGGCGACCCGGCCAGGAAGAGGGCAATCATGCCGATAAGGGCGAAGCCGAGGATCTCGGTGCGGGAGTTTTTTCGGGGAGGGAGAGTCCCTCCCCGAACCTGTCCCACAATCAGCCCGACTGCACACACCGCCAGCGTTATCGCCAGATGTAGCCAGAGGCTAAAGATGCTCAACTCGGCCAGCAGCAGGGCCAACCAGCCACTCCAAAGTGCCGAGATCGTCACACGCTCGTAGTAGCGCTCCAGCGCGTCGGTAGGGGTTGCGTTCAGCGCACGGCTCACCGCCCACCCAGGCAGGTAGAGTAGCGGCAGCGTGGCCAGCAGCGTGATCAACATAGATTGCATAGGTGCCGCCATTGTACCAGCAACCGGGCCGATGCTACGCGGTCGGACGCATCTGCGCAGGGCTGACGCAAAGTCCTCAGATTGCCGCCTGCCCCTCACCCCCCAGCCCCCTCTCCCAGAACGGGAGAGGGGGAGCCGAATGCACTCTGGTGCAGAATCTCCCCTCTCCCCCGGTGGGAGAGGGGCAGGGGGTGAAGGGGCGCATGACTTTGCAACCGCCCTGGCGAACGGGCCGATTGCCCTTGTCATGAATCTTAAGGGATGATATACTCAAGGACATTGAATATCAATGGTCGTGAGAAACATCAGGACAGTGGCATGACCTCTGCCCATCAAGAATCGCCAACTGGCCGAGCTACTGAGCGCATCCCTCTTGAGGAGATCGAGCGGGCGATCATGCAGATCAGTTGGCTTGCCCAGCGCCAGTTCATGCAGCTCCTCGACGAGGATCGCTTCCGCGTAACTTTGCCCCAATTTTACACTCTGATCTATCTTCAGCAGGTGGGTGAGGAGTGTAAGATGTCGGATCTGGCCGACGCGACTCATCAGTCTGCTGCATCGCTCACGGGCGTTGTTGATCGCCTTGCCGAGAAACATCTGGTTGATCGCACCCGCCACGAGCGCGACCGCCGCCAGGTGATGGTTGTGATCACTGCACGCGGTATCGAGCTGATCTTCGAGATCCGCAAGGCCCGCCGCGAGCAGATGCAGATGGCTCTCGGCCAACTCAGTGAGCAGGAGATTGATATTTTCCTACATATTCTTGACCAAGTGCTGTCCGGTATGGTGCGTGTGATCGAGCGCGGTGAGGGCGGACGATTGGCTTGAGCAGGCACATGAATGTGTAGGCACCAATGACTCTGGTTACAGAAACGAGGATACATTTTTATGAGTGACGCAACACAACACCTGGATGATGCCGCTGCGCGGGGGGACGGGAGCATGCCATCTGACGATCTCGATGCCGAAGATCGATTCCTGCCGCTGGTGGTGCTGGGCGAAATGGTGATCATGCCCCATATGACCATCCCGCTTCAGGTGCCCCAGGGTAAGTCGTACCGGGCGATGGAGCGAGCCTGGGACGAGGATCACGAGGTGTTGCTCATCTTTGTTCGTGAGGGTGAACTGGAGGGTTACAAGAGCAATCAGCCCCAGCAGTTGCCGTTCACCGGCGTGATCGCTCGCCTGGAGGAGTTCGCCAAGCTCCCCGATGGCACCGCTCGCGTAATCCTGGAGGGTCTGCACCGCGCTACGATCAAGAGCGCCATCCAGATTCAGCCCTTCTATCGCGTGAACTGTCTGCCCGTCTATGATATTGACGAGGACGGGATGGAGATCCAGGCGCTGATGGACACGGTTAAGCAGCAGGTGGACGAGTTTGTTGACCATCTGGGCGAGGTTCCTCAGGAGGCGGTGCAGTTTGTTCATCGCATTGAGCGTCCTGGCCACCTAGCCGACATTGTGACCTGGGGGCCGGCCTTCGACTTCAAGGATCGCCTAGAGGTTCTCAACACGCTCGATCCGGTAGACCGGCTGCGCAAGGCGAACATGGTGCTGGCCCGCCAACTGGAACTGCTCAAGCTGCGTGCCAAGATCCAGCAGGATACTAAAGAGGTTCTCGACCAGAGTCAGCGCGAGTACTTCCTGCGCGAGCAGATGCGGGTTATCCGCCGCGAGCTTGGTGAGGATGATGATAGCGACGATCCGATTGACGAGCTGCGCCGTAAGGTGGCCGAACTGGTCGCTCCCGACTACGTGAAGAGCCAGGCTCTCCACGAGATCAAGCGTCTGGCACAGCAGGGTATGAATAGCCCTGAGGCCGGTGTGATCCGCACCTATCTCGATTGGATCCTCAACCTGCCCTGGGCCGAAGAGGAGCACGCCGAGATCAGCATCGCGGAGGCCCAGAAGGTCCTCAACGAGGATCACTTTGGTCTGGAGCGAGTCAAGGAGCGCATTCTGGAGTTCTTGGCCGTGCGTAAGCTGGCCGGCAACAAGATGCGTAGCCCCATCCTCTGCTTCGTTGGCCCCCCCGGCGTTGGCAAGACCAGCCTGGGTCGCAGCATTGCCCGCGCCCTCGGTCGCCAGTTCATTCGCACTAGCCTCGGCGGTGTGCGCGATGAAGCCGAGATCCGGGGCCATCGCCGTACCTACATCGGGGCTATGCCCGGTCGGGTCGTCCAGGGCATGAAGAGTGTGAAGTCCAACAGCCCGGTGTACGTACTCGATGAGGTGGACAAGGTTGGCACCGACTTCCGTGGCGATCCGACCTCGGCCCTGCTGGAGGTTCTCGACCCTGAGCAGAACAACACCTTCAGCGATCACTACCTGGAGATTCCGTTCGACCTTAGCAGGGTCATCTTCATCGCCACCGCCAACCAGTTGGAGCCGATCCCCAGCCCGCTGCGCGACCGCATGGAGATTATTGAGATCGGCGGCTACACCGAGGATGAGAAGCTGGGCATCGCCCGTGGCTTCCTGGTTCCCAAGCAGCGCGAGTTCCACGGCCTGAAGACCGGGCAGTTGGAGATTACCGACGGTGCCGTCCTCAAGCTGGTGCGCGAGTACACCCGCGAGGCCGGGGTGCGCAACCTTGAGCGTGAATTGGCTACCCTCTGCCGCAAGGTAGCCCGCAAGGTTGCCTCAGATGGCGACCCCGGTGCCGAGGTTGTTCTGGATACCTACGTGATTGACACCGCCGACGTGCCCACCTACCTCGGCCCTGAGCGCTTTAGCTTCGGCTTGGCCGAGGAGCGTGACGAGGTCGGTGTGGCCACCGGCGTGGCATGGACTAGCACTGGCGGTGACATCCTCAGCATTGAGGTTCTGCCGGTGAAGGGCAAGGGTGGCCTGCTGCTCACCGGCCAGCTCGGTGACGTGATGAAGGAGAGCGCCCAGGCTGCCGTCTCTTACGTGCGCTCGAAGGCCGACCAGCTCGGCATTGACTCCAACTACTTCGAGGAGCACAACATCCATATCCACGTCCCCGAGGGCGCAGTGCCCAAGGATGGCCCATCGGCGGGGATCACCCTCACCACCGCCCTGATTAGTGCGATGACGGGTCGCACCGTGCGCCGCGACGTAGCCATGACGGGCGAGGTGACGCTGCGCGGCAAGGTACTCGGCATCGGCGGCCTCAAAGAGAAGACTCTCGCCGCCCACCGTGCGGGCATCCGCACCTTCATTCTGCCCAAGGAGAACGCCAAGGACATTGTGGAACTGCCGGAGAAGGTGCGCCAGGATCTCACCCTGATCCCGGTTACCTCAATGGACGAGGTACTCAGGGTAGCCCTGAACCCGCTTGCCGTGGTGGTTCCGCCTCTGCCGCTCACGCCGGTTGTGCCACCGGTGGTGGTTCACTAAGTAGGGACACCTGGGCGCAGAACCTTTTACAGCCCCAGAAGCACACAGAAAGCCACAGAAAAATTTTTCTGTGGCTTTCTGTGTGCTTCTGGGGCTAAATCCCGTTACCGTCTTAGACATAGTTCGCAGGTACTTTACAGTTCCCCCCCCTAGCCCCCCCGCAAGCGGGGGGGAATAATGCGTTGTTCCCCCCGCTTGCGGGGGGCTAGGGGGGTAGGGCGTGTCACGAGTGTAAAGTAAAATGAGCCACTCTGAAACCTTGTCTTTAGGGAAGAGGATCATCACGCAGGAATGCGGCACACTCCTCGGGTATGGTGGGGTTGATCCACATACCGCTACCCATCTCGAAACCGGCGCTGCGGCTCAGTCGCGGAATGATCGCGATATACCAGTGAAAATAACCGTTCTCCGGCTCTTTGGTGGGTGAGGAGCGAATGATCAGGTTGAAGTCGGGATCATTCAGGTGAGTGTACAGACGGAAGAGAACGTCGCGGAGCAGCGGGGCCAGGTGCGTAAGCGCATCATCCTCGATATGCATGAAGCTGGCGTGGTGGCTGCGTGGCAAGATCCAAATATGAAAAGGCGAGGATGAGGCGTAGAGGACAATCGCGGCGAAATGATCATTCACCGCGATCATGCGCTCATTGCGGCTCAGCTCATCGGCGAGCATGGTGCAAAAGACACAATGGCCGGTGTCATCAAAGAAGCGGCGCGCCTCCTCGATACGGTGGCGAATGTCGCCCGGCACAATGGGCAGGCCAATGATCTGACTATGTGGGTGGGGCAGCGATGCCCCGGCGCGATCACCGTGGTTTTTGAAGAAGATCAACTGCTCAACACGCGGGTCGGCACCGATCTCGCGCCCTCGGCGCAGATACATCTCCATGACCGCACGAATCTCTTCGTCCGTCATGAGGGCGAGGGTAGCGTTGTGTAGGGTGTGTTCGACCAGCACCTCGTGGTAGCCGACCCCCGTAATATAGCGCTCGACCCCATTGAAGTTGCGCACCAGCGGCCCTACCTCGGCCAGGGCCGGGTACTTGTTGCGCACCACGCGTGTATCCCACAGAGGGCTGCCCTCTGGATAGCGGCAGATCTCAAGGTCAAGCTCCTCATTTCCTATGCAGAAGGGACAGCGCGAGTCGTGTTCGGGTCGCTCGTGGGTAAAGACGCGATCACTTGCCTCTGCGTAGGCGTTAGGACGGCGGGCGCGCTCGCTGGCGATGATCACCCACTCGCGGGTGGCCAGATTCTGCCGCAGCTCAGGCATCGGAGTTCCTCCAGGTTGAGCCACAGCGTGCGCCGTAAATATGGTGTCGCCCATGCGAGGGTGAACGAACGGGCGGGTGGCTTGCCCCTATTGTAGTGGGAAGCGTCAGAAGCGGCAAGATCATTCATGTAGATTCATGGACATCCCGATCAGGTTGTTGCATAGCTCATGGGCGATAATCCTTCCAGATCTCACCGAGGGCGAAGAGTGGATCAGATGGTGGCTCCAGGCCGAGTCGCGCACGCATCAGGCCGATCTCGGCGGTGTAGCGCGCCACCTCCACACTGCGCGCCGGTCGCAGGTCGAGCCGAGATGATGCGCCCGGCAGAGCCATCACCCGTTCGGCCAGTTCAAGCAGGGGCGTGCCCTGTCCGCTGCCCACATTGATCGGCTGGCCGATGATCTCCGCGCTGGAGGCGCGCAGCATCGCCTCAACCACCTGATCTACGTGGACGAAATCTATCAATTGCTGTCCGCCGTAGACGATCATCTCCTGCCCGTGGGCGGCAGCATCCATCCAGAGCGGAATCACCCGGTCGCGGTCGCGCCGCCCGTAGACATTTGCCAGGCGCAGCACCGCCGTCTCCACGCCGTAGGTATTCAGGAAGACGCGGGCGTACAGTTCGGCGGCAGCCTTGCTGGCTCCGTAGGCATTCTTCGCGTTAAAGGGCGTCTCTTCCGGCACCGGCAGCCGATCCACCTCACCGTACACCTCTCGCGACGACGAGAAGACCACCCGACGCACGCCGCCGGCCCGCGCCGCCTCAAGGACGTTCACCGTGCCGGCCACATTAGTGGCGAACGAGTAGCTCAGATCGCTCACCGCGCCCATCACATTCGACTGAGCGGCTAGGTGATAGATCACATCGGCCCCGGCGCAGAGATCGCGCAGGGCGTCGGCATCGCGGATGTCGGCCTCGACAAGACGCACGGCGGGGTTACTCGCGTGCTGAGCCAGGTACTCACGCCGCCCACGGTGCAAGTTGTCTATCGCCAGGATCTCAGCGCCACCGTCACGGGCCAGCCGATCAATGAGGTGGCTACCGATAAAGCCAGCTCCCCCGGTAATCACAATTTTCATGAACATCCCCTCTGGAGCGTAGGTCTGGATAATACGTGTGTCTGTTATACTGAGCGGACGACGAAATGTCCCATAGCCTCTTCGATGCTGCTGAGCCAGATGGCATCCACATCATTCGGAAGGGGACATTTCAATTTTCGCTCAGTATATTATAGCGAAGGAATGAGCGACAGATCGCAAAAAGCTTTGCGCCTTCGCGCCATAGCCGTCCACGGCAGCGTTGAGCCGGGCGAGGAACTGCTCGGAGTCGGGGGATATGTGCTGGCTCATAGTCCCTCAGTGGTGTTGATGGCGCTGCGACACCTGCGGCGCTACCTGTGGGCGATTGGTCAATACCCGGCGCAGTACGCTGCGATGGTCTTATCATAGTGTCCCATCAGGGTTCACAAAGATCAGCCCCTTACCCTCTAGCACCGCGCAGAACTCGCTACCTGTAAACCATTGCCCGCTACGCTTCTGATCGCTAACCTCCCAAAACTTGCGGTCGCGGATTTCTTCTACACTCATCGCCTTCAGCGCCTCAAGACCGCCTTGTATACCGATCCAGATCGTGTCGCTGGCTGCCTTCGCCACAAGGTAGAGTTGTGGCGTCCAGAAGGGTTTGCCTGTCCAGGCGATACGGCTCAAGGGCTGGTTGTCGGGATCCATCGCCCACCGGGCCAGGTTCTGGAACTCGTTCAGCGGGAGATACTGCCAACCATTCGGTGTTGTTGATATGAGGAGTTGCTTGTTGAGAAAGCCTGGTTTGCGCCACGCCTGATTCAGCACACCGGCCTTCCCGTACTGCACGCCCACATACAGCACTTCTTCCGACTGGAGGAGGCTCGCCACGCTCTGGGTTGTTGTTTCTGCCCCATTCGCGGTGGCCCGTATGTAGGGGTATCCACGAAACTCACCGCCAGACCATGATCCATCTTTGGCGAGAGCAGATAGGCCAAAAAGGCTGAGATGTATTCTTCACGCATTGGCTGACGACCAGAGGCGAGTACCCGGAAGGGAAGATGTTCATGTCTGTTCCTTACTTAAATTGCAATAGAGCAAAAGTAACGCTGTCACGCTGAGCGAAGCGAAGCGCCCCGGCAAGTGATATGGACTCCGGGACGCTTCGATTCGCTCAGCGTGACATGATGACGGAACAATTAAAAAATTCCACGTCCCTAACGTGCTATGAAGAAGGGGCGGCATTGCCGCCCCCTCTCGCTTCATATGTCCCAGCAGGCAATTCCCCCTACACCTCCATCACCACCGGCAGCACCATTGGGCGGCGCTTCGTTTCGCGGTAGAGGTACTCGCCCACCACGTCCTTGATCTTGCGGCTGACGAACTGGCTGTCGCCCTGGATGGAGCCTCCGCCGTTCTTATTCGTCAGTGCCGCCCGCACCGTCTCCTTGGTCGACTCGATCAGATCCTGGCTTTGGCGCATGTAGACGAATCCGCGTGAAACCACGTCTGGCCCGGCTACCAGTTCGCCTGTAGTGCCATCAATGCTCACCACTACGATCAGCATGCCATCCTTAGCCAGCATCTGGCGGTCGCGCACCACCACATTCCCCACATCCCCCACCGTTGTCCCGTCCACATAAATATAGCCAACCGGGGCTTTGCCCGTGACCTTGCCGAAGCCGGGGCCGAACTCCATGATCGTGCCGCCCTCGGCGATCAGCACATTCTCATCGGTATACATACTGCCGAGGCTGGTGGCCAGTTTGCGGTAAAGCATCACGTGGCGGTAGTCGCCGTGGAAGGGCACTACGAAGTCGGGGCGGAGCAGGGCCAGCACCAGTTTCAGCTCCTCCTGGGCGGCGTGTCCCGAGACGTGAACCTGGGCCTGGTTGCCGTAGATCACATCGGCACCCAGGCGGAACAGATTGTTGATCACCCGACTGACCGACACCTCGTTGCCGGGGATGGGCGTGGCCGAAACCACCACCGTATCGCCCTGTTTAACCTTGACGTTCGGGTAATCGCGGTTGGCCATGCGGTTCAGGGCCGCCATCGGTTCGCCCTGACTGCCCGTACAGACAATCGCGATCTGGTCATCGGGGTAGGCGTTCATCTCGTGGGGACGGATGACCGTACCCCCGGCGGCGTGGAGAAAGCCCATTTCGAGGGCGATGCGCGTATTATTCTCCATGCTGCGCCCGAGCAAGAGAACCTTGCGACCATATGCCTCCGCCGACTCAATCACCTGCTGGACGCGGCTAATGTTCGAGGCGAAGGTGGCCACAATCACGCGACCGGGGGCCACAGCAAAAATGTTATCGAACGCCTCCCCCACGCTGGTTTCGCTGGGGGTGTAGCCTTTGCTCTCCACACGCACACAATCTGTGATCAGCGCCAGCGGCTTACGCTGGCCCAACTCGGCAAGCTTCACCAAATCGGTCGGCTTCCCGTCCACCGGCGTATGGTCGAGCTTCCAGTCCGTCAGGTAGATCACCAAACCACCGGCGCAGGTGATGGCAAAACCAACCGCGTCGGGGATCGAGTGCGCGATATGAAACGGCTCGATGGTAAACCCACCAATCTGGAAGGCGGTCTTATCATCAATCGTGATCTGATTGACCTTATCGAGCAGGCGGTGTTCCTTCAGTTTATTGCCAAGGATACCGTGGGTAAGTCGGGTGGCGTAGACCGGCGGGAAGCCAAGGTCGGCGGAGAGATGGGGCACGGCACCGATATGATCCTCGTGGCCGTGGGTGAGCAGGATCGCCTTAATCTTATCGGTTTTCTCACGCAGGTATGTGATGTCGGGCAGCACCAAGTCAACGCCGAGCATTTCGGCCTCGGGAAACATCACGCCGCAGTCGAGGATAAGGATTTCGTCCCCATACTCAAGCACCCACATGTTTCTCCCCACCTCACCGGCACCGCCGAGGGGCAGGATGCGGATTCGCTGTTTTGCCATAATCTTCTTTCTGGGATTGAGCACAACGCTCATAACGGCCACGTCGCTACCCGCAGGGCGGGCCGACGCAGCCTAGCTGCTTTCACTGACCTACTTATAGACAGAGCGCCCTCACGACAGGCGACTCCAAGCGACACCATACAGCGACATCGTGAGTGATGCCGCTCCCTATGAGCTTATACGGTGGCAAGCACCGTTTTTTACACGGCAACAACGGTATGCTGGCGGATTGCACTCAGTAGATCGGCGCGATCCTCAAGACCAGCATAGACGGGCAGACGCCTGCGGCCATACGCCTGACGGTGCAGGAATCGCAGGAGCGGGTTCGCAATGTGGGCGGTGGCATCCTGGTTGAACAGAATCTCGTCCAGAGGCTCATCGCCGTCTTCATCGGCGGAGCGAATGCCGGTCACCGCCGACCAGGGGCAGAAGATCACAATCCCGAGTGATTCGAAGCGCAGTCCATCGTCGTCGGGGGTATAGGCCGCAGACCACTCCTCAAGCAGGTTCCAGATCAACAATGGCGTCGCGACAATCAGCACAAGCATGAGCAGGGCCGGTACCACCTGACCGACCCCAAGGCCAGCGTCCAGGCTCGCCTGGAGGGATGACCAGAACTGCGTTGGGTTATAGGTGAGCTTCAGCGTACTCGCGAAACTCCACAGGGCAAATGTCCAGATCAGCAATGCGCCCACCAGCAGCACGAGCGACGTGCGGCGACCGGCGGGCGAGAGTCTATATGTCTTCATGAAAAATCGCCTAGTGAGGGCCGGCTAGGCCGGGCCACGCCCGTCCTGAAGCCTGTCCTTTCCTGGAAATACCGCACCTACATTAGAACATACGCAGTTGCTCAGGAGGCCGATCATCTACAGGCTGTGGTGGCTCGGGCGCAGGCTTTGCGGCAACGTGTTCCGCCTCCGCACGAGCGAGGATCGCGGGCAGGCTGCGAAAGTCGGCCTCGATGAGCGGGCGATTCTGCGGCTGGTGCAGAGCGGCGGCTGGGTGCATCATCGGCACAATCAAACGGCTGCCCACCTTTCGGGGCTGGCCGTGGATACGCATAATCCGCTCGCCGGGCAGGAACAGGCTCATCGAAAAACGCCCGAGGGTGACGATCACCGGAGGGTTAATCGCCTCGATCTGGCGGAACAAGTATGCCTCAGTGCATGTCGCAATCTCAGCGGGCTCCGGGTCGCGGTTATTGGGCGGGCGGCACTTTACCACATTACCGATGAAGACATCGGCACGGGCGAGGCCGGCCATACCGAGCAGATCTTCAAGGAGTTGGCCGGAGGCACCGACAAAGGGGCGGCCCTGACGATCCTCGTTGTAGCCCGGCCCCTCGCCAATCAACATGATCTTTGCATCGGCGGGGCCTTCGCCGGGAACTGCACGTGTTCGCCCGGCGGCAAGACCACACAGCGTGCAGCTCCGCACCTCTTGGGCGATCATTTGGATGCTCTCGGCAGACACGAGTCAAACGCTCACTTTCAGCACAAACCATCGTCTCATCTGCTTCCATTATACCTTATGAGCAGGCTCACGCACAAGAGATGAAAGCCGCCAGAGGTCTGCTATACTGACGGTATTATGGTTCTACGGCTCAATGGAAGGAGATTTTATATGACCATCACAAAAATAACTACAAATGTGCTACACTACCCCATGTGAGTACACGTGAACGATACCGTCACCCAAGAGCTTTTCACATTCTGTAGGAGATGGAGTACACCATGATCATCGCTGGCGTTGTCTTTCTGGTCATTGCCGTGATCTGCTTTTTCGTCGCCCGCTCAAATGCCAATGCCCTCGACGCGATGAATGCGACCGATACCTATACGGCCCAGGATTTGAGCGAGGCGTACAAGAAAATTGCCGCTAACGTCGGTGCGGACGCACTGGTATTGCCCTGTGAAATTACAGGCAGCATTGAATGTTCCACTCCACTGACTGCCCCGATCTCCAAAAATCCCTGCGTGGCCTACACCTACACTCAGACACGTGAGTACGAGGAGCGGGTAACAAAGACCAACGATGAGGGGAAGAAGGAGACGACGGTAGAGCGGCGCAGTGAGCAGATGAAGAGCGATGATCGACGGATGAACTTCTATGTGCGCGACTCTACTGGGCGCACGCTGGTGCTACCCGAGGGTGCCGAGATTGATCTTGCCGAGAGCGGCAACCGCTTCGATACGGTGCAGCAGCCCTGGTCGGGACAGACCCACCCGCTCGGCATGCGCCATGTCGAGCAGAGCCTGTCTCCGGGTACATCGGTCTACATTTTGGGCTGCGCCGTGGATTATAAGGGCGTCCCTGCAATCGCCCGCCACCCTACCGACACGAATCATCGCTTTATGGTGAGCCGTAAGAGCGAGCGCGAGTTGGCCGATTCGGCGGCGGCATGGGCGCGCTATATGAACTACGCCGCCATTACCTCCGTCATCCTTGGCGTAATCCTAACGATTGTGGGGCTGATCGCCGGATAGAAGGCAGGGGGCAGGGGGCAGGGGTCAAGAGGCAGAGCGCCTTGTCTTCGGGTGATATGACCAGCTTCGCTGGTCATATCACCCGATTCTATTATCCGGCCCGCTCTCTCCCGTAGGCGACAATCTCGTCGAGGAATCGCGATGGCTTGAGGATCTGGCCACGGTTGCGGCCCGGCGCCCAGGAGAGGTAGAGCCGCTCGGCGGCGCGGGTGAGCGCCACGTAGCAGAGCCTGCGCTCCTCCTCGATGCCGTCGGGCGTGCCCAGGCTGCGCTCGTGGGGCAGGGTGCGCTCCTCCAGGCCGGTCACAAAGACAAAGGCCCACTCCAGACCCTTGGCGGCGTGGATAGTGAGCAGTTGCACCTGATCGCGCTCGCTCTCCTTCTCATCAGCATTGGTGAGCAGGGCGATCTCCTGGAGCATGCTCGACAGACTCTCGTGTTCTTCAGCGGCGACCATCAACTCCTGGAGGTGGCCACGGGCGTCGGGCAGATCCTCGGGACTGATCCGGTTCTCCAGGGCGGCCATGTAGCCGCTCTGCTCCAGCACATCGGCCAGCAGGTGATCGGGCGAGGCCGTACCCGCCGCCATACGCCGCCAGCGGGAGAGCAGGGACGCCATACGCCTGGCTCCCTCGGCGGCCTTTGGCGAGAGTAGCGCGATGGCCTCGGGACGATTTAGGGCATCGGAAAGGGAGATCTCGCTCTGGGCAGCAAAAGCGGAGAGGCTGGCGATGGTCTGAGCGCCCAGGCCACGGGTCGGTACGTTGATGATCCGCACCAGACTAAGGTTATCGGCGGGGTTGGCGATAGCCCGCAGGTAACAGAGTGTATCCCGCACCACGGCCCGGTCGTAGAAACCGACGCTGCCGCGCACGCTGTAGGGGATTTTGGCGTGGCGCAGGGCGGCCTCGATGATACGGCTCATATGGCGAGTGCGGTAGAGGACGGCGATCTCGCGTAGGTGGCGGCCCTGTCCGTGCAGTTCGTTAATGCTGCGAGCGAGTTGCTCGGCCTCCTCACGCCCATCCTTTGACTCGTGGATCAGCACACAGCGTTCGCCGGGAGCTGTGGTACCGGCGGCTCGTAGGGCCATAGGCGCAACCGCCTGACTGTGGCGGATCACGGCGAAGGCGGCGTCGAGAATGGGCTGGCGCGAGCGGTAGTTGGTAGACAGCTCGATCACCTGAGACTCAGGGAAGTCGTGGGCGAAGCGGGTGATAATGCTGTGATCGGCGTTGCGAAAGCCGTAAATGCTCTGCATACCATCGCCGACCACAAATAACGAGCGGGGACGCCCGCCCGCCGGGCGGGTGAGTAGCTCGATCAAGGCATGTTGGCTAGGGTCCGTATCCTGATACTCGTCCACCAGCACATGGTGCCAGTGATCTTGGATCTGCTCCAACACATCGTGGTGTTCGGTGAGCAGGCGGTGGGTCAGCAGAATCATGTCATCGAAGTCGAGGGCGTTGGCCTGCTCCAGAGCGCGCTGATAGCGGCGGTAGCAGCCGGCCACAAAGCGATCCACCGGGTCGGGCGAGAAGCGGGCCATAAGCCGTGGGGTAAGCAGGCGGCTCTTGGCCCGCGAGATACGACGCAGCACCTCGTCGGGTTCCAGGAGCATGGGCGGGCGCTCGGTGGCGGCGTCCAGTGCTGCCGTAGCCAGTTGGAGTTGATCGTCACCGGCGTAGATACTGAAGTCGGCGGTATAGTTCCCAATACGCCCGGCGATCTGCTCGCGCAGCATGCGGGCGCAGACAGCGTGGAACGTACCGGCCACCAGGCCACGCGACTTACCGCCGAGCTGGGCGCGCAGACGCTCGCGCATCTGTTTGGCAGCCTTATTGGTGAAGGTGAGGGCCAGGATCTGGGTGGGCTTGGCACCCGCCCCGATCAAATGGGCGATGCGCAGGGTCAGCACGCGGGTTTTGCCGCTACCTGCGCCAGCGCGCACGAGTACGGGGCCAATCGGGGCGACCACCGCCGCCCGCTGCGCGGGGTTAAGTCCTCTGAGTGCATCCATAAGGGCGCATCATACCATGCCATAGGGTCGAAGCAGTGTTGGTCTGCGCGCAGGGTGCGTGCAACGTCAGTGCGCCCCCTCACCCCCTGCCCCTCTCCCCGTGTGGGAGAGGGGGCGGACGAGGATCGGGGACTGTGTATCAGCCCGACAATCGGCAATCGGCAATCCACAATCCACAATCACTAAAAGGGCACCTCCTCCTCAGCGGCTTCGGCGGGGGCATCGGCCTGTTCGGGGCGCGGGTCGAGGAACATGACCTCCTGCGCACGCACAAATGCGCGGTAGCGGGTCTGTCCGCTCTCCTTGTCAACCCAGCTATCGTTGCGCAGGTTGCCGACCACCCGGACGCGACGGCCCTTGTGCAAGTACGTGTTGCACAGTTCGGCGAGGTGTTCCCATGTCTCAATGTGAGTCCAGTCCGTCTCGTAGAGCCGGACTCCCTGCGCGTCCTGGCCGCTGATACGATTGGTGGCCAGACTAAAGCGGCAGAGGGCCTTTCCGCTCGACAGAAAGCGCATCTCCGGGTCGGCACCCAGCCGGCCAATGAGCTCGACGTGGTTCAGGGTTCCCTTGACTGCGTTCACGGTGATTCTCCTGTAGATAGGCCAGCATTTTCGTCGGCCCTCGTGGGCCGATACGGCTATCGGCATCACTATTTGTACCGGGCGAGGGCGGGGGAAGGTTACGCGCCCTTTTGCGCCCCCCTTTACGCAGACGTATAATGAACCTACGTGAATTCCTTCCATACGAGCAATCTAGTGAAGCAACCAACAACTATGGCTGCCCTGCTTGATCTGAGCCGCCTCGTCTGTGCATCCCTTGATATGAAAGAGGTGCTTGACCGGGTAATTGCGGCTGTCGCCAACTTGAGTGGGGCCGAAGAAATCTCGATCATGCTGCTCGACGGTAGCGGCGATCATCTGAGGATCGTTGCCTCACAGGGGATTGACCCGCAGATCTGTGAACGTCTGCGGCTGCGGGTGGGCGAAGGGTTCGCGGGATGGGCGGTGCTGCACGGTCAGTCAATCCAGGTTGTGAACCCGGCCAGCGACCCGCGCTACGCGCAGATTGTGCCCGATACGCGACAGTTGCTCTTCTCGTTGCCGCTGCGCGTTCACGACCATACCCTCGGCGCACTTAATCTGGCCCGGCGATTCAGCCCTGAGCCGTTTAGCTCGGATGTGGCCCAGGTGATCGAGATCTTTGCCGGCCATGCCGCTATTGCGATCTCGAACGCGGACGCTACCTCTGCTCTGCGCCACGCGGCCGCCCGCGAGCAACGCTCGCACGACCTGACGACCGCCCTCAGTCAACTGGCCAACGCCTGTAACGCCATGATTGACCAGGATCGGGTGCTCGACTTCATCCTTGAGCAGTTGGCTCGCTTTGTGGCCTACGACTCAGCCGGAGTCTTTCTCTTCCACGATGGCCAGTATGCCCGGCTCGTGGCGGGGCGCGGCTATAGCCACCCGTTCGACCAGATCATCGTCCTCACGACCGGGCCGGGGTCGCCTGCCTGGGTAGTCGAGCATGATCATCAGGCCACCTATATCCCCGATGTCCAGCAGATCGCCGATTGGGAGAATATGTCCGACAGCGAGACCATCCGGGCCTGGATTGGTGTGCCCTTGGTGGTCAACGAGGACACTATTGGCGTGATGACGATTGACAAGTGGACTCCCAACGCCTTCAATGCCGCCGATGTACAGGTGGCCCAGATGTTTGGCGATCACATGGCAGTTGCGATCAATAACACCCGGCTGCTGCGCGAGGCTAAGGCCAGATCCAGCCAACTCCAGGTGATCCACCAACTGAGCGAGCGATTGAGCGCAATGAGCGATGTGCAGACTCTGTTCGACGAGGTGGCAGGCTTGCTCCACCGCACCTTTGGCTACTACCAGGTGGGAGTTGCGCTCGTGGAGGGTGATTATCTGGTGCTGAAGGCGGCGCGAGGCATCGTGAACGATGTCTCCGAGTTTGGCTTGTTCATGAGCAGTAGTATGACATGTGGACTCACGGGCTGGGTGGCCCGCCACGGCGAGACGCTGCTAGTCAATGATGTCTCAAAGGACTCGCGCTACGTTGCGGTGGACGGCCTGAACGACACACGCTCGGAGCTAGTTGTGGCGATCCGGCAGGGCCAGACGATCCTGGGCGTCATTGATATTGAGGGCAATATCAGCGGAAGTTTTAATCAGAGCGATGTTTACCTCGCTGAGTCGCTGGCCGGGCAGGTGGCGGTGGCATTGGCGAACATTCTACGCTACGAGGAACTGCGCAGCACCCAGGAGCATCTGCTGCACAGCGAGCGGCTGCGTGCCCTGGGCGAACTCGCCAGCGGTATCGCCCACGATTTTAATAATTTACTGGCAAGCATCCTTGGTCACTCTCAACTGCTGATTGATCAGACGCAGGAGACAACAACCGCCGAGGGGCTGCGGATCATCGAGCAGGCGGCTCACAACGGTGCGTCCACCGTGCGCCGCCTCCAGAACTTCGCCCAGACAAACCGTTCGCTCCCAACCGAAGAGGTGCGAATTGATGAGATTATTATCGAGAGTCTGGCGATCACCCGACCACGCTGGCGCGACAGCATGCAGAGCCAGGGGCTTCAGATGCGGATCATCCGTACCCTTGGCGACCTGCCACCAATGGTAGGAGACGGCCCGGCATTGCGGGACATGGTGACGAATTTGATCCTCAACGCCCTAGACGCCATGCCCAATGGCGGCGAATTGCGCCTGCGCACGGCGCTGCTGCGCGATGACGATGGCCCCACGGCCCTGATCGAGGTGTCCGACACGGGCGTGGGAATGAGCACCGACGTGCGGCAGCGTATCTTCGATCCCTTCTTCACAACCAAGGGAGCCAGCGGCACCGGCATGGGCCTCGCGATGGCCTACGGCATCGTGCAGCGTCACCAAGGCAGCATCAGCGTCGAGAGCGTGCCTGGACACGGGAGTACTTTCCAGGTTCGGCTACCGGTGCGCAGCCTCGCTCCGCGTGCATTCACGCAGCCAATTCCAGAAGTGGTCGTGCCAGCTCACACGATGCGTATTGTGGTGGTGGAGGACGATGATGCCGTGCGCCGGGTACTGGCACAGATCTTGCGCAAGGTTGGTCATGATGTTGTTGATGTCGCTTCAGGCCGCAGCGCAATTGAGTTGCTGGCAAAGGAGCGGTTCGATCTGCTTTGCACCGATCTCGGCATGCCGGAGATGTCGGGGTGGGATCTGATCTCCCATGTTCGTGCCACATACCCCTGTATGATGACGATTCTGATCACCGGCTGGGGTGAGCAGATCAACGCTGAAGATGCCCGCCTGCGCGGTGCGGATGCGGTTGTCTCAAAACCCTTCGACGCCACGCGCTTACGCCAGATGATCGCGGATCTTCAGCAGCAGCGTGTCAGACATGTTAACGGTAGCTCCCCCTGCGTACTAAAATCAATGGTGCGGCGATGAAGGTGCTGCGGGAGCGAGCGGTGTGGCATGCAGCGGGTGGACAGATAGCGCGCATGGCATCGCTATTGCTTATTATCGGGTTGCTCGCAATGGGCATCACCATCGCCGCAATTGCCGTCCAGGTTCAGCGAGACGAGACACGCAACGCGGATTTGCTGCTGGTCATCGCACCCGATCTACCGTCCGCCGCCCTGATTGACCATAGCTTCGACCTCTACCGGCGGGGCTACGCGGTGCGACTGGCGCTGGCCGGGCCAGGGCGCGGGCAGGCCAGAACCGATCTGATCGCCCTCGGGATGCCGGAGTCTGCGATCACGATCATCGCCGAGGGCGAGTCCCTGTTCGACGCCCTCGCCGCAGCCCATAGCGGTGGTGCGCAGAGTCTGCTGGTGGCGAGCGCCCCCGCCGACCAGTTACTGAGCCTGAAGGTGGCGCACGACCAGGGTCTGCGGGCATACGGGGCACCGACGCCGACTGCGGTGTTGGATCTTCTTGATGTGCTGCGTGCCGCGCTCGACTACTGGCGCTACGTCTTTTTTCAGGCATGAACTTAGACCTCAAACCCCGCCGGAGGATCTTGAAAATCTACGATTCCTACGCCCCGATCTACGACGCCATCGGCCAAGGCGCATTCGCGGAGGGTCTGACGGCGCATATTTTGGGGTCGCTGGCAGAGCCGCCGCGCCGTGCGCTGGATCTAGCCTGCGGCACGGGAGCGGCCGCCCTGACCCTGGCGATGGCGGGGGCACAGGTGGTGGGGGTGGATTGCTCGTCGGCGATGCTGCGGATCGCTCGCGCCCGTGCCCGTGATCGCGGCCTATCGGTACGCTGGGTGTCCGCCGATATACGTAGCCTGAGTCGGCGCTTGGCAACGCACGATGCACTCTGCCCGGCCTCCTTCGACCTGATTACATGCCTCTACGATAGCCTCAACTACCTCAGTGCCGCGCACGACCTCGCGACGGTTTGCGCGGGCGCGGCCCGCCTGCTACGCCCCGGCGGTCGGTTTATATTCGATCTCAACACGATTTATGAGTTCGAACACTGGGATGATACCGACCAGGTCGTCTTCGATTCACCCAACCTGCTGGTCTACAATCAACTGAGCTACGATGCCGAGCAGCGCATCGCCAGGGGGCGGATCGTCTGGTTTGTGCGCGAGATTGACCGCTGGTGGCGTGGCGAGGAGATTCACCACGAGCGTGCGTGGGACGATAATGAGGTAGTGGCGGCGCTGGAGGCAGCGGGGCTACAGGTGACGGCGCGGCGCACGCCAACCTGGGAATCAGCGCCTGCCGAGGCGCACCGGGTGGTGTACGAGGCGCATATGCCAGGGTAGGGACGAAGGTGCGTAGGGGTGTAGGGGCGGCTCGCGAGCCGCCCCTACGCACCCTCGCGGAAAATACGCTCAATGGCCGCACGGCTAAGGGCACGGTAGATATTGCGCAGGGCCAACTCACTCTCGCCAGGGGGCGGGCCATAGCGGCGCAGCAGAGCCGTCTCCACCTCGGGTGCGGCGATGTGGGGAGTCAGTTCGGCCAGTTCGGAGCCAAGTTCGTCGAAGGAGCCAAGATAGTCTGCCAGGGCGGGAACCGGCTCAACCGGAGGCACCGCCACGCTAACCGGATCGGTCGCCTCGGCCCGACGGGCGCGCAGGGCGGCGATGATCTGATCTTTGCTGCGCCCGCGCAGTTCAAAAATCAGGAAGGGGTCGTCATCAAATCGCTCACCAAGCAGAAAGTAGACGGCGGCGATATGCTTGCAGGGATTGGCGAAGTCTGGGCACGAGCATGTGGTCGCCAAGTCACCAGAATGCGCCGGGAAGAGATCAACATCAGCCGCCGCAAATGCCTGCTCAATCTCTTGGGGCATCTCACCGGCCAGGAGCTTGGCGGCGAAGATAGCTTGCTCAGACATGGCATCGGTAGCCTGCTCCCACTGCGCCTTTGAGAGCGGGATAATCGAGATCGCCACCTTATAGGGCGTGCGCTGCGACCCCTGCACCCGCGCCGTTACCTGGCCGGATGCGATGTCAATATTCAGCACGGAGCCATTGCGGGCGTAGCTGCGGCCACGGGTGAGTCGGCTGCCGAAGCCGAACCCCTCCAGCACGCTAATCCAGCGTCTGGCCCACCACGACTCGCCGAAGTCGCCGCGCTGACTCTTAGCCTTGATCCCGTCAGCGGGGATACGCGGGCGATATTCCGGCCAGCTTTCATCATATCTGCTGCCTTTACGGCGGGGACGAGGCATGGAACACCTCCGAATTACATAATGGCCGTAGGGGCGCGTCGCGACGCGCCCCTACCCCTCCGCATCACGCCGTAGAGCCACCAGCTCGCGTAGTTGGGCGGTACTCAGTTCGGTGAGCCACGCCTCGCCCGCGCCAAGTACCTGGGCGGCCAGGGCGCGTTTGCCCTCGATCATCTCGTCAATCTTCTCCTCAAGGGTACCGCCGCATACGAATTTGTGAACCTGCACGTTCTTGGTCTGGCCGATGCGGAAGGCCCGATCCGTGGCCTGATCCTCCACCGCCGGGTTCCACCAGCGGTCGAAGTGGAAGACGTGCGAGGCCCGGGTGAGGTTTAGGCCCACGCCGCCAGCCTTGAGCGAGAGGATGAAGATCGGTGGTCCCTCGGGAGCCTGGAAGCGGCGCACCAGCCCATCGCGAGATTTGGCCGGGGTGCCGCCGTGGAGGAAGAGTGCCTCAGCCGAGAGCCGCTCGCTCAAGTGGGCCTGGAGCAGGCTGCCCATCTCGGCGAACTGGGTGAAGATCAGCGCCCGGTCGTCGGCGGCGATCACCTCTTCCAGCATCTCGTCCAGGCGAGCCAGCTTGCCCGAGCGGTCGTCGAGGGCTGATCCATCCTTGAGGAAGTGGGCCGGGTGGTTGCAGATCTGCTTGAGCTTGGTGAGCATGGCCAGCACCAGGCCGCGCCGCCGCGCCTTCTCGCCCTCGTCGTCAGCACCCTCAATCTGGCTTAGGGCGTCGCGCACGGTGGCCTCGTAGAGCGTGGCCTGCTCCTGGGTAAGCGGCACAAAAACCTTCATCTCCAGCTTATCGGGCAAATCGCTGATGATGCTGCGGTCGGTCTTCAGGCGGCGCAGGATGAAGGGCGCGGTGAGGCGGCGCAACTGGGTGGCGGCGTCGGCGTCACCGGCGCGCTCAATCGGGCGGGCGAACGTGCGCCGAAATTCGGTCTCGCCGCCGAGGTAGCCGGGGTTGAGGAACGCCATAATGCTCCACAGCTCACTCAGGCGGTTCTCTACGGGTGTGCCGGTGAGGGCCAGACGACCATCGGAACGGATGGCGCGGGCCGCCTGGGCCTGACGGGTCTCGCTATTCTTGATGTTCTGGGCCTCATCGAGAACGGCCAGCCGCCAAGTCATTGTCGTCAGCGCCTCGCGGTCGCGGGCCAGCAACGGGTAACTGGTGATCACCACATCGTGATTACCGGCCACCTGCTCAAGCTCATCGCCACGGTGGCGCTCGGCCCCCTGGTGCGTGTGGACGCGCAGCGAGGGTGCGAAGCGGGCCAACTCACGCTGCCAGTTGCCCACCACCGAGGTTGGACAGACCAGCAGGGTCGGCCCGCCATCTGGGGCGATGTCGCGCTCGTAGAGCAGGAGTGAGATAGCCTCGGCAGTGTTGTGGCAGAGGATAGAGTTGGCGACAAAGTTATGATGCTCGGCCACCTCCAAATCGTAGACCCAGCCCTCGTGCATCTGCGTCTCGATTGACCTGATCCGGCAGAAATGCACCTCCTGGTCAAGAAGTTGCTGGATCTGCCCTCGCGTCGTGCTGAGTGCATCTCGGTTGAGTTGTGCGAAAGCCGTTAGTGTTTTGACTGTCCACTTCGAGGCTGGTTTCAGACGGTAATGTTTCTCAGCCTCACCACTGAGAATGCCATCCATCCCCGCAAGCACGCGGGCAAGACTCTGGCGCGAAAATTGCTGCGATCCGTTCAGGTAGACGGTGTTGTGCATGCCAAACATTCGCACCGGCAGGCCCGTCGCACGAACGCTGTGTACGACGAGCGTAGATGCGGGAACGCCCTCGACATTCGTGTTCGGCGTGCTGATGCAGATCTGCTCAAGGATCCGCTGCTTGGCCGCGATTCCAAACCCGACCTCGCGCAGGAATCTGCGCGCCGAGTTGCCGCCGATCACGCCGATGTGGTAGGTGCGGTAGATGCCAGATCCGTTCGTGGCCCGCTTGCGTTTCTGCGAGACGCGCATCCAAATGCCGAGCCGCCGGAGGAGGATGCCAAGCTGCTGCATAAGCAGTGACGAGGCTGAGGAGATCTCGATGCTGTCCATACTTACGATGACAGATGCCTCCGCATCGAAATAGTTGCGCAGGAAGACCCGCACACCCTCGTCGTCGGATTGCATGACGAGGTCGGGGATCACCTTCTCTGCCGATAGCTTGCCCCATTGATAGCCGTGATTGACGAGAAAGTGCTGGTAGGCGCGGCTTGTCCAGCGCAGATAGGATGCTTTGTGTGCATACGTGTAGATCGCTGGCGTGTTCAGCTTCAGGCCGTAGCGATCACCAATGGCATGGAGTGTCGCCCGCAAATCCTCCAGAATCGCTTGGTCGGCCTGTGTGAGTGTGACCGTGGCATTGTGGTGATTCTCGTGTCCCTCGGCGATCTGCCAGGCGAGTACCTTGATCAGATCGAGATCCGCCGGAGTGCCCTGCCACGTGAGGTGCGCGGGGACGCAGACGTAGTCGCCGGGAGCGAGATTATTCGTCCAACCCTGGTTGGTCAGGAGCCGATGACGCCCGGTGATTGTGATGCTGCTGCCATCTTCAAGCCTGACTGTGCGTAGCGACTCATTGATCCGCTGACGGTAGAGGCGTCGTACTGACGCAGTAACGATTTTGCCGGTCGCTCCGTCAATCGCGTTCACCTGAAGCGAAGCGGACGGGTCAGCCCAGAATCCTTCGCCGTCGAAGGTCGTTGCGCCAGCGAACTGCTCCCAGATTTGTTCAACGGGACTGAGTGTGCCGTTGACGTAGATCAGACTTGAACCTAAAAGACACTTGCCCAATCCCATGTCGTCCGCCAGACACGCCCCCATGCCGAAGCGGCGCATAAAGGCCATCCAGGCCAGACCGCGTAGCTGGTAGGGGCGCAGGGTGCCCTGGAAGGCATCGGGCTGCGGCAGCGGCGTAATCGACTCGGTATTGGAGAGATCCCGCAGGAGCATGCCCAGGTCGCCTTCGGCATCAACCCCACCGAAGGCCATGCCAGCGGGCAGCCCGTCGGAGATACCGCCGAGGCCCATGCGCAGCAGTTCGGCCATGCTCAGCTCACCGCCTTTGGTGAACAGATCCATCGCCTTACGGGCCTGTTCGGGATCAAGCACCACCCACTCGCCGCGCACCTGGACGAGAGGCTGCTTTAGTTCGACAAGACGCTCAAACTCGGCACGATCAATCGGTTGCTCGCCGACGCTGAGTTCCCAGCGGAAGTCAATCATGCTCTGGAAACTGAGGCGTCCGGGGCTATCGTTGCGTTTCCCCTTACGTGGGGACGCCTTGGCGCGGGCTTTGAGGCGGCCAGAATTGCCCCACCAAGCGGGCACCAGCACGCCAAATCCGCTCTGTTCCAGCAGCGGTGCGGCGTCCTTGAGGAAGCCAAACGCCTCCTCCACGTTCATACTGGCGTGATCGGGAGCTTTACCGCGCAGGCTGCGCTCGATGGGCGGGGCAAGTCGAGCGGCGAAGCCCAGGCCGCGCAGCAGTCGTTCCTGGGGATGATCAAAGCGCCGGTCGAGGTAGGTGAAATGCTGACCGCGCTCGCGCCAGAGCTGGGCGGCGGGCACCAGCAGGCTCGGGTCGTCGGTGGCCTGAAGCAGGTAGCTGAGCGACCAGGGCGCGCTGGCATCGGTGGGCGGCTCCAGCCGGAAGGTAATGCGGAAACTCTCGTCGCCGGCCACCTGCTCCTGACCAGCCCACGCCTGCCATGCTTTAAACAGTTCGTCGGCAGGACGACCGCGCAGGGAGAGTCCGGGGTCGCGGCCAAGCAGAGCGACCATCCAGGCTGAGCCGGGGGTGGGTGGAATGCTGCGCCACACACTGAGTTGCGCGGAGGCGGTCGGATCATCGGCGGCGATCTGACGGGCCAGGGCGTCCACGGTAGCGGCCAGGAAACTATCAACGAGGGCGCGCGGTGCGGGGGCGGCAGTTGGGTTCTCGGTGATAGCGCGGCAGAGGGCGGGCATACCGCTGCGCAGGGCCGCAATTTTGCGAGCGGTGGCGGGGACAGGTCGTGGCTCCCAGCAGGCCCGTAGATTGCTGCCCTCGCGCACGAGGGCGGGGAGGATCTGCTGGCCCGCCACCAGTTCCACGGCCAAGAGCGCGGCCATGCGCCAGACCCGCAGGTCGGCCCCGAGACCGTGGTC
>JBAXMH010000002.1:0-47622 GCA_037134395.1 Chloroflexales bacterium | reverse complement strand
ATGCATAGCATGCGCCCCCGCATGCATAGCATGCGCCCCCGCATGCATAGCATGCGCCCCCGCATGCATAGCATGCACCTCTGCATGGATTGCATGCATGCTCGTGTCCAATGTATGCGCGAAGCGAGATGCCCCTCATTCCCTGGCATTCTCACTTGCTGCGACGAGCAAGGGAGATGCACTGGGGTCGGCAAACTGATAGAGCAACCTCATATTGGCTACCGTAGAAGTAACGCTGTCATCCCAAGCGCCCGGCCCGTAAACGGGCGGGCTAGGCTCTACAAAGGCCGCTGAAGCGGCCTATCTGAGGCCGCTTCAGCGGCCTTCGTAGAGCCTAGCCGGGGGCTTCAGCCCCCCGGCGGGGGATCAGTTAGCCTGAGGCGGCAGATCAGACATGACGATGAAAGTGCACGTATCCAAGTAGGTTGCCCAGGTGATGCGCTCTGCGGCGCACCAGTAGTCAATCACCGTATCAACGACGGTTTTGAATGCCTGGTATTCCTTGGGGTTGATAAAGGAGAAGCCGTGAGCGAGGATATTCTCGTTGCGGCTCTCCGTGCGATCTTGGATGGCAGCCAGATCACAGCGAATGGCAAAGGGGTCATCAACGGCTTGGAGGAGCAGGTAGCCATTGAGGAGGGTAATCTTGCCTTTGGGGAAGTCAAGGCCATCAAGTTTCGCCTTGTGCCGTGCTACCTCGTAGCGACCTTCAAGGTTGGGGTCGCACTCGCCCAACTTCTCGCCCAACGTGGTGATCAGATCCTTGTAGTACTCGGTGAGTCCGCCGTAGCGGGCGAGGCGCTGCTGGCTCATCAACTCCAGACAGCGGTAGAGTAGGAGCGTGGCGCTATCGAGCTGATCTTGATCCTTACGACGCTGCGCTGCGCTGTAGAGCATGGCCAGCAGTGAGGGGACAACGTGGGCGCGGGTAAGCAGTTGGATCTGGCGTTCCTGGTACTGCTGGGTGACTTTCCAGAAACTCTTTGTCCCTTTCCATGTCTTCGGATCATCTCTGTCCGGGCGCTGGCTTCCAACAAGATCCTGCACCCGGCGAAGGGCGATGACCTGCTCGCGCAGACGTGGCTCATGATCCGAGAGGACGCTGCGACGAGCAGGATTGTCTCGCAGTCGCTCTAGGGTATCGGCGGCCCGCGTGAGATTGAAGGCATCCCAGGCGGCATATGCCTTCGCCAGATTCGCCCAAGAGGCATCCTGATCGGGCGGCTGCACGCGGCGGGACAATTCGGTGAATAGCTCCTCTGCCGTCGCATAGTCGTGGCGACGATAGAAATCAAAGGCACGAGGGCGCTTGATGTCGCCGAAGGTCTGGTAGGGATCGGGCAGGCGGTGGGGTTGCTCGGTGCCAGGACGACGATCCTGGATGCCCTTGTCGAACTTACTCTCGATATAGATACTATCGAGGCCAAGCACCGCGCCAGCCATAGCCGCGCCAACCGACATGGCTTTGGTGCCGCCGGTAATATCAATAGCGATGCGCTGATCTGGATAGTGGGCATAGGCCCGCCGAACGGCTTGGTAGACCGAGAGCGTGTCGGACTCGTTGATCAGTCCACCATTATCATCGTAGGCGACATCACACTCATCGGACTCGATGCGCAGACGCTCAGCGTTCTCCGCAAAAGATCGCTCGGTGAAGAGAAAGACCGCCGCCGTCGGTCGGTAGTGGTCAATGTGCAGCAACGCGGTGTGAAGGTTACTCACCGGGATGATCAGCACATCGTAGGTTTTTGCGGGCGGCGTGTGCCGAGCGAAGCGCCGTCGTACCTCGGGCCAGAGGAACTGGTCGTACATCCCCGCCTTATCCTCACGGCTGGCCTCACTCCACGCGATAATGGCTTGCTCAAACTCGTCCGCACGTGTCATCACTATCCTCCCGGCTTCTGCGCGGGGCGCAACTCCAGCACAACGCGGCCACTCTTGAGGGTGCGTGTGTCCATGACCTCGACACGAGCACTGTTACCGACCTTGAACTTCTTACCGCCCAGGTTCTCGGCCTTAATCCGACCAATGGCTTTGTCAGTGGTGGAGCCGGGTACCTCAACCGCCACATCTCCGCTCTCATCATCAATATCCAGGATCTTGCCGGTGAAGGTAGCGCCAACCTCTCGCAGCGATTGGTCGGTAGGTTTCGCGGGTGCGGCGGGCGCGGGCGCAACTACCGGAGTCGCTGTGGCAACAGGCTTCTCAAAACTACGTCGCGGCGCGGCGCTGGGTACTTCCTTGTAGTAGCGCATCAGCCGAATACCCCAACCGAGTGTCGCCATCAGTTGCCGGTAGTCGTGCTGGAGCGGGCGCAAGTGACGCTCACTGACCTCCAGCATGGATTGAAAATGTCCCACCGTCTGATTAGACCGATCAACGACCTTGGGATACTTGATGATGATCTGGAGATACTCGAACAATGCACGCCCATTGGTCTGGCTGCGCATATAACTGAGCAGCTTCTTCACCTCGTTGTGATCCACACTCTTGCCGCGCAGGTCAGCGGCAAAGAGTTCGGCAGTTGCAAAGTCTATGTCGCTCATTAGTAGTTCCGATCTGGGCATGTGCGATCCATGCGCGGCCAGCGCAGGGTATCGGCCAGTTTGCTCATCTGTTCATTGAGGATCAATCCCTCAGTACGTGCAGCCTCCAGTAGCGGGGCGATCTCCATAAACTGTGCCTCGGCGGCGAAGTTGGCATAGCCCACGTGGGAGTCGAAGATAGTTACAGATGGCTCAGTGACTTCAATCGTGCCCAGGCAGGCGGGCTTGGCCCCGCCCAGCTTGGGCCAGAGCTTCATGTCGCCCACACCTAGCCCGGTGAGCAGCAGACCTAACTCGCCATGCGTCAGGTTCTCGAAGCGAGCTAACAAATCCAGGCTGCTGCCCTCAGCAATTGTCTCCAACGGCAGTTCACCCTTGGCCAGTGCGCCGTGCATGTAGAACTTGCGGCCCTTCGATTGACCTCCATCAAGGTATGGCCGCGTAGATTTCGCGGGCTGGTGAAGTTGCACCGAGCGAATGATCGCCGTTGTTCCCTCACGTAGCCGCGCATCGGCAAAGGCTACATTGCCTTGGTAGCCCAGCATGCCGAAGATGCGTTGGGTTACGTCAAGACGTTCTGCTGAGCGGGATGGATCGAGATCGCCGGGGATGAATGCCTTCGTCATTGTCACCGCCGAGGGTGAGATGGCCTCGACAATGCTGCGGATGCACCCCTTGAGCGAGGTGCCAGGAATGACCGGCTGACCATTGCTGCGGAAGAGCGCCTTGACCAGCGGGTTCTTCGGGTCGCGCCGTGGTTCTAGCAGCCCGGAAGCAACGTGAATGGGCGAGCGGGCGATGATCGTGGCTCGTAATTCGCCACTAAGCAGGTTACTCCCATAACGGTCGTGTCCTGCGGGCTTGCTCAGTGATGGTCGGCCTACGGGCAGCGGTACAAATTCGTAGGGCTTGGGCAATGCTGGCTCGCGATCACCACGGTCGTAACTGCTCATCACCGTGCCTCCTTCATCCGATAGCTGACAAACTGCACGGCCCCGTTCGGCGCGAGGTACATCTGCGCACTGACGCGAGGCACCTCTTTATCGTGCTTCACCATCAGATTACGCTCTCTGATGTTCCAGCCTTCGCCTAGCGCATCCGCGCCCTCAATCTCTAGCGGCCTATCGCTCAGAATAAGGATGTCGTAGTGCGCTTCATCAATCCGCCGCCAGCGCACCTCAGCAGTTGTACCGAAGATGTGGCCGAAGTCGCCGTTGAGAAGGATTTTGGCACTGCTATCAACCAGGAGAATCTTTGTTAGCTCCGGCGTTGCGCCCGCATCAAGCCAGAGGGCTTTGCCAATCACCTGCGAACAGGGGAATGTGACGATCTCGCTGACCAGTGCTCGTACTTTGGCATCATCGGCCTTCGCCACACGTAGCACACGGTCGGATTTCTCGCTCATCGGCTCACCTGCGCTTTCCATGCGGGCATGCAGGCGGTGAAGATCTCGCGCACCTGGGCGTCGCCGTTCGCCTCCAGCAACACGCCCATGCCGCGCACGGTGTCTTCCGCGTAAGCCAACCCACCGGGCAGCTTCGCGCTATCCTGAGCGGGCAGCAGGTAGCCCTCGTCTTTGCAAAATGCACCCAGGCCAGCTAGTGTGCGATCAGGAACGGCAACATCTTTCCCGATCACCTTCAGCGTGTTGCCAACCAACTCGCACGCGGGGTAGCGCAACTCCAGTGCAGTCATCTCTAGCTTCACCCGACCTAGCCCACGCGACTTGCCGAAGCCGATAGCCACCCGCCCCGCTGCGAGATCGCGTAGGGCTAGGCCAAGCAACCCAAGCTGGGCCAGAGTCAGATTGCGAAAGGCAATGCTGGTAACAAAGTTGCCAGACACCACGGTCTCGTAGTTGAACAGCGCTCCAGGAACAGTTGAGCCGTAGATGCGGTCAATGCCGACGCCGTTGCGCTCCTCAATGCTCACCTCCCCCGACGGGTAGGCGTCGGCGAAGCGCACCCGCCCAGCCAGGGATGTACTACCAAAGATCTGCGCAGTGAATGCCGAACGGCGGTAGATGATAGCGGTACGCTGGGGATCTCCCTTAATCGTCTCGCGAAGCGACTCAAGGTATTTCCCTGAGCTATAGGCCATATCCGCCTCGTCCTTGTAGCTCTTTCCATCGCCCAGCGGGTTATCCGCCAACGGCGGGTTATCATCACTCGGGTTGCGTCCCGGCGCATCAAGCGTGCGGCAGATGCGCTCGCACTGGGCACGCACCACGCCCTTGAGCGAGGGGCCGGGCATGTAGACCTGGAGCGCACCTTGCTGGCGACTGCGCACAAATTCCATATCGGGCAGAGTTGGGTCGGCCCCGCCGCTCTCACCGGCCTTGATCAAGATTGGCCCGTCAGGACGGATGATCAGATGGAGGGTACCCTCCATGTAGGTTGCCTTGTGCATGATCAGTTTCCCTTCACGCTTGATGGATTCTCCAGAGCGGCCTTGAATGCGGCGATCCATGCCCGACGATCATCGGCATCTATCTTCGCACCGCCGGAGCCTTCCAGTAGCGCGATAACATCATCGGCGTTGGCAACCGTTGTGTAGTCGTAGCTCGCTCCCTCTAGCTGCACATAACCTAACCCGCGTGAGCGGAAACCGCCGACCTGGACCTCGCCACGCTCCCAGGGGGCCAGGGCCAGCACGAGCATGCCCAGTTGCCACTTATCCATATTCTCGGCGCTCAGTGCGAAGTCAAAGCGCGTCCCGGCAGGCACCACCTCGTAGTCGTAGAGCAGGCCATCGCTGGCCGTCTCGGTATCGCGATCAATGCCCACACCGTTGCGCACCTCGTACTGGCCAAACCAGAGCGACGTATCCACCAGCGCATCACGCACAAAGACCCGACTGGCCGTCCACTGTGCGCCGAAAGTCAGGTCAATCAGGGTTGAGTTTTTCCAGTAGAAGGTGCTGGTGTACTGATCAACCGCTGCCGCGTTATTGGACTTGGCCTTCAGCCGCTTCAGTTCCACATCTTGCTCTAACAGCTTCGCCAGTTTACCGACCTTATCCTGAAGCGCAGGCAGATCTAATGCCTCGCCATCCTCGCCATCATTGACCACACGCACCAGCGACTCCATGCGGGCGCGCAGAGCACCCTTGATTGATGCGCCAGGGATAAGCGGGCGACCACGGGCATCGCGCAATACCGGCAGGTCGGTGCCAGTAACCTCGGTTGAGCGACCCGACCCGATGCGCAGGGCAGTCAGGGCTACGAGCGTACCCGTAATATGCAAGCGGTTGCGCAGGGTGGCGAAGGAGTAATCATTTGTCACGGGCGGCCTCCTCCAAGATTTTCAGTGCAGCGGACTTCTCTTCCTTACTTGCCTTCTCGTAGTACGCGAAGGCCCGCACCGCATAGCCAAAGTAGCGCCGCATCATCGCCCGGTAGATCTCCTCCCCCATGCCATCCTGCTGCGGTAGGGAACCCTCGTCATCAGCCAGCTTGCGCACCCGCGTTTGGAGATGTTCAATCACCGTATGGCCGAAGCTATCGGTCTCGCGACCCCATGACTTCTGCTGGGTCGCAATCTTATAGCGGATGAAGTTGGCAACGACATCAAAAGAACCATCCTCGTTGGCGACATTTACTGCGTTGCGCAGTTGGCTCGTCTTCATGTCGCTTTTGTATGTGGGCAACTGAAGGACGGCCTTGGTTGCGATCCGCGCCAACTCGGCAGTGTGGCGCTCAATCGCCTGCTCAAGCAGCAGTTCGCGGCGGAGTTGTCCGGTATCGGTGGTGGTCATTACTTCGTCTCCTCCTACATTGTCGCCCGGCGACTGAAGTCGCGGGCTCGTTTTTGCGAAGGCCGCCTACTACTACAGTTGTAACTATCTTCGCAGAAAGGCTCCCGCTGATCACCCCCCCTAACCCCCCCGCAAGCGGGGGGGAACCAATGCATTATTCCCCCCCGCTTGCGGGGGGGCTAGGGGGGGTGATCCACACTACAACTGTAGTACTACGCGGCCTCAGACAGGCCGCACCATCTCAGTGCCTCAGTGCCTCAGTGATGCCGTTCGGCAACCGGATACCAGAACGTTACCATCTCAGTGCCTCAGTGCCTCAGTGATATGAAACTCATCACAGATCCGCACCTGGCCGAAGCCCTCGGGGCGGCGCTCGCCGATGCCGTTGGTCTGAAGATCTGCCAACTTCTCGAAGTCACTCTCGCTCAAGCCGTTTGGCGCGTGGAAGACAAAGACGCTGCCCATGCTGGTGGCCAGGGCGGTGGGCTTGGGTTCGCGCCACATGGCGTGCCAGCCACCGACAACGGCAGTATTGCTAAAGCTGCGCAGTAGTGTGGCCTCAATCCCGGTTAACTCTTTGAGCGCCGCCACGCTGAGTTCCTGAGTCGGCAGCCAGCCCTGCTCGCGCAGGATGGCGTCGGCCAGCAGGTTGACGGTGAAGATATGCCCAGAGGGAAATGGCGTACCGCCAAGTTTCTCATAGAGCATTCCCTGATCGATGAATCGCTTGGTGAGCCGGTGAATCCGATCCTTTACGGCAGCAGCATCCTCGCTGCCTCGCGCTGTTGCTTCCACTGTCACTGCGCCGAGTCCGCTGGTCTGGCGTGCGCCGAGGGCGTCAATCTGCTTTAGTGCGGCGCACAGCGCGTCGTCGTCAGGAAGGGAAACGCTGCCCCGGAAGGTTGATGGGTAAGGATCGCCATCTTTGGATTGCATCACCTCGTTCAGCACCAGCGGCGAGTAGAGTCGGCTCGCGGCAGCGGTGCCGCGCTGGCGATCAATCGCCACCCGTGTCAGCACGCGCTGAACCGCGCTACGGGTTTTCAATCCATCGCTGCGCAACGTGTAGAAGCCGTGCTTAACCACCTCCCAGGCTCGACCTTGCTTATCGGTCGGCGCGTAGATCAATCCAGCGGGCTTCTGTTTCTCCCAGCAGATCCGCTCAACCAATGAGTCGGAGATCCCCTCATCACCTTCTTTGTCCTTGGGCTTGAGCGCACTCATGGGCAGCGGGCGACTCCAGAGATCACCGGGTACATGCTCCTTTTCGCAGCCAGGGAAGATCGGATAGGCGTTATGACAGCGCAGCTCGCGGAATTGCGTGGCGTTGAACGCATGCGTGCCCAGCGCCCCGTAGATTGCACCGCCAGGGACGTAGCCCAAGCTGGCGCGGAACTGTTCACCGAAGCGGCGCTCGGGGAAGGCCAGTGGCCCCCGTGCGGTGATTGTGACATCAAAGAGCATCAGCGGCCCCCTTCCCACCCAACAGCGTGCGCAGGGCATTCTTCAGTTCTGCTTCGTCTCGTGGCTGTCCGTCCCAACACACGGTTGCCTGCGCACACACCCAGCCCAGCCCGCGTGATGTGCCACCGCCCCAGCGATCCGTCAGCGTGAGTGCGGCCCAGAGTAGGGCTGCGTGGCCAAGCGTAAGTGTCTTGTGGTCGCCACTTATCGCCGGACTAGCCCGATAGACCAACTCCTCCAGGGCGGTTTCCTGAAAGAGCAGGCGGGCATCCTCAGCATTACCCGTGCGGTCAAACGACACTGCTTCCCGTCCAGAGCTTCCTTGCGGAAACCCTCAATCTTGTCCGTCACCATCGTGATTGACTTCATCACCATAAAATCCACTGCGCCACCGGCGGTCTGCTGTTCTGGTGGTTGTATGTTGGCTTTCTTCCGTTTGCACTCCTCATCACGGGCCTTCTTTTTCGCCGTTTTGAGCAACTCCTCAGCCAGCAAGCGCAGGAAGAAGATCGGCGCGTCATCCTTCGCCACCACTACCCCCACCGAGAGGCCGATTTTGGGTGTGTAGACATCAAAGTCGGTGGCATGGGTGTCGTGTTGAGCATGATCGGTATTGGCTACGTCTGGCGTATTCAGACAGGTGTAGCGCCCAACCCGACTTCGCCCACCCTTCTCCTTATCACGTAGCGCCAGTTCAAATTCCTTGCCAATCGTCAGGGCGATGTTGAGCGCCTGCGTACCGGGCACAATCAGGATCAGGTCGTCGCCGCCGATGGTCAGGATCTCGAAGGGGTGGATGACATCGCCCGATACGGTCATGGGCAACAGATGCGTGGCCAAAGCAGCGAAAACCGCGCCTTGCGCTGCGTCCTCCAGTTTCTTTGAGAAATCAGCGTATGCCTGCGGCGTCTTTAGCTTCGCCAGCTCCCGACCCACATTGTTGCCATCGGCGTAGATCATGCCGATGAATCCGTTGCCCGCCGCGCCAATCTGCTGAATGTCAAAGGCGGGATCTGCCTGTCGAGCATCCGGGTGCTTGCCGTAGGGCGTATCCGCCCCTTCCTTATCGAGATATTTCTGCCAGTGTGTTTCCCACGATGTGACCTGCGGTGAATGCCAGCCAATCTGATCGGCAAGATGTCCGGCTTTCCGCCCCCCATCTCGCTTCACCGTGAGCCCAACCACCAGCTTGCGTGCCGATGCCTCGCTCACGCTCGTTGATGTGCCGTAAGCGTCGGCTTCAATCAGAGCCGGACGGTGATCACTGCTAGCGCAGCGGGTTGTGTGCGGCAGACGCTCGATGATTGGCAGGTAACGAGTCTCACCGTTGGCGGCACGCTCGTCGCGGCGGCGGTGGTACATCGTGGTCAGCAACGTCACCACCTCGCCGAAGGTCTTGCGGTTGTAGAAGCGCGCCCCTGGCGTCTTCTCATCCACCTCGTAGTAGTAGTTTTCTAGCTGTGGACGCAGCGCCGGGTCGCGATACGCTTTCTGAAACTCCTCCAGCCACCAACCTACCAGACCGGCATCAGTGAACGTTACCCGGCCAAAGCGTAGCTCGATCAGATGAAAGGTTTCGGCCACCACAACGCTCAGCGCCGTCTGAGTTTGGTCGGTGAATGCTTGCTCGATCTGCGCGGCCAGCGTTGCTCCCTCATTCTTCGGAGCCACAGCGAGGAAACTACCGCCACCGGCATAGATCACGCGATCCTTACCGCAGATCTCCTTAACCTTTATGATCCCAACATAATCCAGCAGCGCCGAAGCCCCACGGATCTCGGGCAGACGATCCGCCTCGAAGACATAGCCCTTAATCTTGGTTGCCCCACCGTAGATCAGGTCAATCTGATCGCCGTCCTTCCCGAGCAGGTTAATGACCCAACGCTGGAGTCGATTCACATCCTCGCGGGAGGGATGTTCGGGTGGCTTCACCAGTGCATCGTTAAGAAGTTTCTCGACCGCTGCGCGATCCACATCTAGGCGTGTTCCGATCAAACACCCGGCGATTGCACCAATCAACGTCTGCGAATCCTGCTCGCTCATACTCCCTCCACGCTATACGCCCCGTGCCCAAACACACACGCCTTGCCGACATGCACCAGGCTGCCCAGCAGCAGCACCGCCCGCAACGATTCCGGCACCCTCGTCAGCACGGCGCTGCCAAGCAGCCCGCCCAACTGCATGGTCTTCGGCTCGTGGCCACGGGTTGACGTGCGCTGCCACTCGTGCCAGCGCACCTGCGCCTGCTCAACGGTGATGGCGCGGGCGGCATCCACCAGGGGTTGGTAGCGCACGCCCCACGGCCCGGCCCCGTGGAACGTGGTCAAGGCGTCAATCCGCCAGCAGGCCGCCTGAATCAGGGCGGCGGGATCAAGCACGCGCATAAAGTCGCCGCGCTGCTTGATGCGCAGCGGCGCACGCAGAGTCAGGCGCAGGCGGCTGGGCAACTCGCCCGCCCGCCGCAACACATCGGCGGTATCGGTGTATGGTGGGGGCAGGCCCATACCGCCCAGAAGTGAACGACCATCGTGGTAGATCACTGCGCCGACGGGACGCCAGGCCGGGAGCAACTCGACACGCTCCAGGCGGGCGCGAGCCAGGTCGCGGCCCAATCCCATGCGCCCCAACTCCTCAAAGCTGAGGATAAAGTAGGGCAGGTAGTCGGCCCCGCGCCCGATCATGGTCAGGTCGAACTCCAGCGACTCGCCGGCGGTGTAGCGCGTGCGCTCGTCGGCGGGTGGCCCAAGCACGAAGGGGCGCGGCACATCACGCAGATCATGCAGCGCGCCACCCTCAGCCGGTCGCAGCGTATCAAAGACCACCCGGAATGGACATGGTTGTGTGGCCGGACAGGGCTGGTCGCCCGAGCGACATGCGGGTGCGCAGGCGACCCGCTGGAAGGCGTAACCGAATCCGCCGCGCAGCATGCCACCCTTATAGGCAGGCAACGTCGCGTCCGACAAAAGGCGCATGGTCAGACGGGCACGCAGGAGCGGCAGCGGCGGCAGGGTGGGGGAAACGGTCGGCACCTGAGACGGCGCAGAGATCGGAGCATCGAGCGGCATCGGGCACCTCCTCAAACAGCAGGGAGACTCCTGTTGAGGATAGCGCATCATCCTGGCGCTGAGATCCGAACTACCTCGGATCTTTTTCCGAATCACCTCGGATCTCAGGCCGGATCAAAAGGAGTACACTGCGCATGCCGAGTCTCTCAGCCGCGCTCAAAAAAGCGGGCAAAGGCATCACGCACCCAGCGGTAATCCACCTTGGTGGTAGAGGGAAGATCCCACGCGGCCTGGCACTCCTGATAGATTGCGGTCTGGTGGCTGCTAACCGTGCTGAGCTCAATCGAGAGCTTGTTCGCGACCTGCTGCGGAGTCAGTCCGTCGGCGAATGCGCGCAGCACATCACGGCGGCGCGGGGTGAGTCGATCATAGACCAGTTGGCAGCGTGCGTCCTCGGCAACCGCGAGTGCGGCGTCCTGGGATGCCATCGCCGCCCGTGCGTCCGCGTCTGGGGAGACCCGTAACGCCGAGAAGAGGTAGCCCCACGGGCGCACCGGGACGGGCAGCAGCCGAACACCGGGGGTACCCGGCGGAAGATGCAGGAGTGTCCCCTCATGTGTCTGCGTGCGTATCGCGTCTGTTGAGTAGAGGTGCCAGATGCGGTCGCCGTAGTCGAAGTGAATCAGCGCAGCGGACATGGCCAGCACCCCAAGCATACGCCGCCCCCCGCTAATACACAGGTGGACGGAGATGTTCTGCTGTTTAAGATGCTGAAGCAGGTGGTGGAAGGTATTCAGCACCGCGCCGATCTTCACTCGGCACTCACGGGAACGCAGACACTCATTGATCATGGCCCCCCGTTGCGGGGTACCATCGTCGGGCTGAGCCGAACGAGTAGTTCGGAGGGGCCGTGCTTTAGCGCGCTGGCTGCACAGATGGAACACCTGTTTGCGTACACCAGCGACGAACTTTTCCGCAGTCACCTGGTGCAAACCGATATTGAACTCGTGCTCCACCTGGAGCAGCCCATCTACCCGTTGCCCGCCCACAGTGACCAGCCCTGGCAGCCGGGTGAACTTCGGACACTGCTTCCAACCCTGCCGTCCCACACGCCGCTCGCGATCTATGGCCGTGGCCCCGCATGGCTCTACGCCGCATTGGCATCCGCCAACCCGCACGCACGCTGCGCCGTCTTCGACCCCCGGCAGGGCTGGGTGGAGGTCCTGCCCCTGTCACGCGATCTGCACGTGCCCCGTGGCCCGCTGCACATTGCCAGCGAGACTCACGGCGGGACAACCCGCCTGCGCGTGAGCATTCCCAGCGGGTACCTGGATCGCCGGGACACCGACATGATCACGGTGCCACCGGTACCCGGTGGCGTCATCATTGATGGACGCCTACCGATTTGGCTGTGTACAGCGCTGGCCCGCACCTACCACGATGCCGTATGGGTCGCCTGCTACCAACCCCAGCTACGCGGATCGGTGGTCGTCCAGTCACACACTGACCAATTTCCTGTCGGCTTTGTCATACCCGATGGAGATTCTACGGATCAGAAGCGAGTATAGCATGCGACTATGCCGCTGTAGGGCTGTTGCAAAGTCCTCAGATTGCCTCCTACCCCCCCACCCCCAGCCCCTCCCCCACGCGGGGGGAGGGGAGCCGGACATCTTTCTGATGCGGAATCCCCCCTCTCCCCCCGTGGGAGAGGGGGGATTTTTGCATCAGAGAGCGATCTACTCCCCCTCTCCCGTTCTGGGAGAGGGGGCTGGGGGGAGAGGGCCGAGCGGCGGTGGATTCCTTATGTGAAAGGTATTGGGGCTAAAGCCCTCGGCTCCTCGTCGCGAAGGCCGCCTGCGCGGCTTGCCTGAGGCCGCGCAGGCGGCCTTCGCAACTAAGAGCCCTCCCGTTTACGGGCCGGGCGCGTGACTTTGCACCAGCCCTGCGAATCATCGTAGAAGAGTTACACTCTCATTGCGAATTTTCGGAACCCCGTATTAGTGAGCCTCCGCATGACTACCGGCGGTCTGAACTGGCGGGGGAGTGTTGGACTTTGCGGCCTGATGCTGGAGTAGCTGAGCGAAGCGCATCTGTGCCGAGTCAAGCAGGCTATACGCCGCCGGCACCAGCACCAGCGTCAGCAGCGTTGAGGTGATCATGCCGCCGATGACGGCCATGCCCAGGCCGCGCCGTAGCTCAGCGCCGTCGCCGAGGCCGAGCGCCGTCGGGACGTTGCCGGCAATGACGGTGATCGAGGTCATCAGGATTGGCCGTAGCCTGGTGGCACCAGCCTGAATCAGCGCGGCGTGTTTCTCTACGCCCTCGGCGCGCAGCACGTTGGTGAAGTCAACCAGCAGGATCGAGTTCTTCACCACCAGGCCCAGCAGCAGCAGCAGGCCGATCATCGCGACGATGTTCAGCTCTAGGTTGGCAAGGCGCAGCGCCAGGAATGCGCCGATGAAGCTGAGCGGCATGGCCAGCATTAGCACCAGCGGCTGGAGGAACGACCCAAACTGGCTGGCGAGTACCATGTAGACGAAAGTCACTGACAGACCCATGGCGATCAACAGGCTCGTGAAGCCTGCTGACTGGTCATCGCTGGCACCGCCGACGACGAGCGTCACATTCGCAGGCAGCGCGATTGTACGTAGCCGGGCCTCGACATCGCGCTGCACATCGTTCACGTTGCGGTTGAGGTTGTTGCCACCGATGATGACCTCGTTCATGCGATCGGCGCGACGGATGACTGTCGGACTCTGGGCGACCTTGATGCGTGCGATTGAACTGAGGGGGAGCAGGTCGCGCCCAATTGGGAGGCGCAGCGTGTTGATCGTCTCGACGCTGGCGCGATCCTGCTCGCGCAACTGCACCACGATGTCATAGTCTTTGCCGTTCTCGCGGAACACGGCGGCGGTGTTGCCGTCAATCAACGTACGCATGGTCATTGCCAGATCGCGGTTGGTAAGCCCGTAGTCGTTGGCGCTTGCCTGGATCAGTTCGTACTGAAGCTCCGGCTTGCCAGGAGTGTAGCTACTATCAATGTCAGCGAAGCCCGGTACGTCGGCCAAGGCGGCCTGCACCTGCGCCGCAACCGGCGCAAGTTCGCTGAGCGAGCCGGTGGTGTGCAGCTTAACCTGGATCGGGCGGGTTTGCACCGCCGTGCTTTCGCCGTACTTATAGCTGGATTGGCTGAAGACGAGTTTGGGGAGACCGGCCAGTTGTGCGCGCAGCCGGGCCTGCACCTCCGCCGTCGAAGCGTTGTCGCGGAGCTTGAGCAGGAACTGACCAAGCTCATTGCCACCCCCGCCATACATACCCCGTGACCCGCCGACGGTGGTCATGACGGCCTCGACGCCGGGGTCTTGCAGCAGAACCTGTTCGACGGCACGGGCACGCTCGTCCGTAACGCCGAGCGGCGTACTGGGCGGCATCTCGAAGGCGATACCAATGCGGCGGTTCTCGGGCACCGGGAGGAAGGATGTCTTGAGGCCACTCAGCGCCACCAGACTCGCCACGACAACCAGAGCACCGGCGGCGATGGTTGTCGTGCGGTGACGTAACGACCATGTGAGCAACCGGACATACATCCGCTCGCTGGCTCCGTGCTTCGTGGCCGTCTCCTTCGGCGCGTCGTCAGACTCCCCCATTCCGTTGTGCTGCGCTGTATCGCGGGACTTGAACCAGTGGGCCGAGAGCATCGGCGCCAGGGTGAATGCCTCGACAAGTGAGAGAGTCATCGCGCAGGCGACGGTGATACCGAACGACTTGAAGATCGTCCCCGTAATGCCAGTGGTGAAGGTGACGGGCACGAAGACCGCGATCAGCGTGAGCGTCATCGCCAACACCGAGGTTGCGACCTGGGCCGTGCCCTTGCTGGCGGCCTGCCACGGGTCGTAGCCATGCTCGATGTAGCGGAAGATGTTTTCGCGCACCACGATGGCGTCGTCAATCACGAGTCCGACCGAGACCGCAATTGCCAGCAGGCTGACGATGTTGATCGAGACCCCGAAGGCGGCGATTGTGGCGAAGGTGCCGATGATGATCACCGGCAGGCCGATAATCGTGACGACGGTATTTCGCAGATCGCGGAAGAAGAGCCAGACGACCAGCATCGCAAACACGACAGCGATGATGATCTCCTCGATGGCCCCGCGCACGTTGGAGCGCACCTGCGTGGCCTGATTGACGATCACCGTGTACGCGAGGTCGGGGTAGGCAGACATCGCACGCTCAAGCTCGCCGAGTGCAGCCTCCGCCACGGCAGTCGTGTTGGAGCCGGTCTGCTTGCGGATCGCCAGGGTGACCGCGTCCACCCCGTTGAGCCGGGTGTAGGTGTCGGGCTCGGCGTTGCCATCAACCACGACGCCGACATCGGCGATGGTATAGGACGTACCAGGGATACCGGTGGCCGCAATGTCGTCCGGGTGCTTGAAGACACTGGGCGTGCGCAGGTTGTAGTTTTGCGCGCCGACCAGGGCGTTGCCCACGCCGACATTGGTGTTCGCGGCGGCAATCGCATTGCTCACCTGCGCGGGCAGGATGTGCAGGCTTTGGAGGCGGGCCAGGGCAAGTTCAACGTTGATCTGGCGCACCATGCCGCCCGTGACGGTGGTTGAGCCGACGCCAGGCGCACGCTGAATCCGTGGCACAAGCTCATTCTTGATGAGGGTGCGCAACTCCTGGCTCGTGCGGCTCCCGGTACTGGTGAAGGCGACCTGGAGGATCGGATCCTGGTTTGGCTCGATGCGTTGGAACACTGGCTCGCGGATGTCCTGCGGGAGCTGAGCCCTGATCCCGGAAACCTTCTCGCGCACATTTTGGAGCGCGCTATTGGGATCAATGTCTTGGCGGAACTCGGCGATGATGACAGCCACATTCTCAGCCGCGTTGGAGGTGATCTTGTTGAGGCCGCTGATGGTCGAGAGTTCGTCCTCGATAGGCCGAGCGACCTGATCGGCAACCGACTCAGGCCCGGCACCGGGGTAGGCGACGGTCACAACGACGGTGGGCAGGGCGATGTCTGGGAGTTGGTTGACCGGCAGCATCGTGTAGGCCAGCAGTCCGGTTACGATTGCCAGCAGCATCAGCATCGTGACGAGTACGGGCTGTCGGATCGAGGTGTCGGCGATGAGGTTCCCGTGAAGCTTAGAGTGTCCAGGTGTGCGGCTCACTGCGCATCCTTTCTAAGATGTGATTTGCGAAAGGGTAGTTAGTAAGTAATCACTAATAACAAGATAACAAAAAACTAGCGCCAGCGGCGAATGAGATTCGCGGCCCATGGCCGTTCGTGCGCAATCGCGGGAAGATCCAGTGCGGCGGCGACAATAAACAGCATGCCGTAGGCAAAAAATTCTTGCAGCTCGGTCTCGTTTCTGCCGGTAACCTCGGCAACATAGGCGTACATATCGGCCAGATACGTCCGTCCGATGGCCATCATATCGGGGTCTATGGTAGTTGCGAAGCCTTGCAGCAGCAGGATGTACTGATCGCGGCGGTACATCATCGCAATAAAGGTATCGCAGACAGCTGTGAGCGGGTCGGTGGAGTTGGCGGCCACCGCGACGCGCAACGTCGCCTTCATATCGGCGATGGCGCGCTCAACTGTGGCAACAAACAGCTCTTTTTTAGTACCAAACAGCCGGAAGATGTAGGGCTGTGAGATGCCAACCGCAGTTGCGATGCGATCGGTCGAGGCGCCATGGAAGCCAAAGGAGGCGAACTCGGTTACGGCAGCATCGAGGATGGTCGTGCGCCGAGCCTCGGCAGAAAGGCGCTCATCACCAGTACGCGGTGGCTTGTTCTTCATGTTAGTGAGTATACACTAACATAGCTGCATGGTCAAGTTATTCTCCGATGCATGGTCTGGTTCGTGTGTATATCCTCGTCTGCACATTCTAGGGATGTGATCCCCATTTAGGTAAAATATTTGACTATTCCAATAGTTTTTGTTAATTTATCCGCATGGGCTTGTCGTATCAACTGAGTAATGGAGACACATCTATGCAAAGATCATACCTCCGCCATGCATTGCTTGTCATCTTGTTTGCCGTATTGGCCGGAATCCTCGCCGCATGTGGTGGCGCTGCACGTACCCCGACCGCCGTCCCTGTCGAGCGTACCGTCGTTGTTGAGCGCACCGTTGTTGTCGCGCAGACGGTCGAGGTGCCGCATGAGGTTGTTGTTACGCCAACACCTGCGCCGCAGGCCGCAGGCGCCAAGATTGTACTGCGGGTTGGCACTGGCGATAGTGGCGAGGGGCTCACACCGCATCTGAAGATCATTGAGCAGTTTGAGAAAGACAACCCCGACATTCAGGTACAGCTTGAGCCGGTCGGTAGCGGTGACTACTACACACGCATTCTGATTCAGATTGCTGCTGGTGACCCGCCTGACATCCTGCAAATCGGTGATGATGCGGTGCCCAACTTCGTGGGCAAGGGTGCTTTTGTTGACCTTGCGCCGTTTATCACCAGCAAAGAGAACCCGCTGGACACCAGCATCTACCTGCCCGGCGTCCTTGAACCCGGCCAGTGGGGCGGCAAGCAGTACCTGCTGCCAAAAGACTTCTCGCCTCTCGCGGTTTACTACAACAAGAAGATCTTCGATAAGTACAAGATCCCCTACCCCAAGGATGGCTGGACCTGGGACGATTTCCTCAAGACTGCTCAGGCTCTGACAAAAGACACCAATGGCGATGGTAAGACTGATGTCTGGGGTGTGCAACTCCCTGGACCGTGGACAACCGGCTTCGAGTATTGGGTCGCTGCTGCAGGTGGACGATTGATCAGCGCGGATGGCAGCACCTTTACGGGCTACCTCGACTCGCCGGAGACAACCAAAGCGGTGCAGTTCTACGCTGATCTGTACAACAAGTACAAGGTTGCGCCGCCTCCGGCTGACCTGAATGCCTTTGGCGGCGGTAACAGTGAGTTTGACAGTGGTAAGGCGGCGCTGCGCCTCTTCGGGCGCTGGCCGCAGTCTGGCTTGAAGACGAACCCGAATATTGATCTGGGGGTGGTCGGCCCGCCTGCTGGGGTCAAGCGAGCCAACGTACTTTTCTGGGGTGGATTCGGCATCTCGGCGATTAGTAAGAACCAACCGGCGGCATGGCGCTTCCTGCGCTATTATGTCGGCGCACAAGGCGCGGAAGTCTGGAAGAACTGGGCGCTCCCCACGGTGAAGTCAGTTGCTGAGGCGTCGGGTCAGGCTAGCGATCCGATCGAGGGCGTCTGGATCGGTGAACTGAATCATCTCGCGCCACGGGCCTATATCTCCACCCCATACTGGGGTGCCACAGCCGATCCGGCGCTACGCAAGGTGTTAGAGCAGGTGATCATTGACCCGGCCACCGATGTCGCGGCGGCATTGAAGACGGCTACGCAGGATGCCCAGAAGGCGCTGGCGGAGCAGAAGTAGCCACCGTTGTTTATTTGGTTGAGGATGCCAGCTCTGCTGGCATTCTCAACCAACACCATATGCCTCGTCTCTCCGCGTCGCGCCGCGAGGCGCTCACCTTCTACCTGTGTATCTCGCCTTGGCTGGCCGGTCTACTGCTCTTTGTGCTTGGGCCAATGCTGGTTTCACTTGGCATTAGCTTCACGCGCTGGGATCTGCTAAGTCCGCCAATCTTCGTGGGGTTACGCAACTACGAGCGCATGCTCGGCGACCCGCTGTTCTGGCAGGCGCTCAAAGTGACGGCCACCTACACTCTGCTCTATGTGCCCACCGAACTTGTCGGAGGCTTAGCCCTGGCCCTGTTGATGAACCAGCGTATACCCGGCATTGTCGTGTTTCGCACGATCTTCTACCTGCCGTCGGTGATCTCTGGCGTGGCCTTTGTGGTGGTTTGGATGTGGATCTTCCACCCCGAGGCCGGCCTGCTAAATGTGGCGTTAGCCCAGATCGGTGTCGTTGGCCCGCGCTGGCTGACCGACCCGCATACGGCGCTCTCTGCCCTCTGGATGATGAGTCTGTGGGGGCTGGGCCGCGCCGCCGTGATCTATTTGGCCGGGCTCAAGGGCGTACCGAAGGAGCTGCACGAGGCCGCGATTATTGATGGCGCAAATCCCTGGCAGGTGTTTCGCTACGTCACTATCCCGCTAATTACGCCGACAATCTTCTTCAACCTGGTGCTGAGCATGATCGCCACCTTCCAGACCTTCACGAGCGCTTTTGTTGCCACCAACGGTGGCCCGCTCGACTCAACCCTCTTCTTCGTCCTCTACCTCTACCGTCAGGCATTTGAGCGCTTCAGCATGGGTTACGCCGCAGCTCTGGCCTGGGTGTTGCTGCTGATCATTTTGGCGCTCACGCTGCTGGTGGTGCGCTTCGCTGATCGTTGGGTTTACTACGAGGGGACACACCGCTGAAGATCACTCGCCCCGCGCTGTTGCGCCGCTACGGTATCGTTGGTCGCGCCCTGGCGCTGGCGCTGCTGTTCGTTGTCGCGGCGTTGTTCCTTATTCCATTGCTATGGATGATCTCGTCGTCGCTCAAGCCCGACTACGAGATCTTCGCCGTGCCGCCACAGCTCATTCCTAACCCGCCGCGCTGGGCTAACTACTCCGAGGCGCTGACTTTCCTGCCCTTCGGGCGCTACACGCTTAACACGCTAGTTATTAGCGCAGTGACCATCGTCGGCCATCTGCTCTCGTGTACGGTGGTCGCCTACGCTTTTGCTCGTCTGCGTGCGCCCGGTCGCGATGCGCTGTTTCTTGTGGTGCTGGCCACGATGATGCTGCCCTACCCGGTGACGATGGTGCCGTTGTACATCCTCTTCCGGGCGCTGGGCTGGATCAACACCTTCTTGCCGCTGACCGTGCCGGCCTTCTTCGGCAGCCCGCTCTACATCTTCCTGCTGCGCCAATTCTTTCTCACCCTGCCGACCGACCTGGAGGACGCGGCGCGCATTGACGGTGCCAACACAGCCCAGATTATCTGGCATGTGATTTTGCCGCTCTCGCGCCCCGCCCTCGCGACGGTGGCAATCTTCACCTTCCAGGCGTCGTGGAACGACTTCCTGGCCCCACTGATCTACCTCCAAAACCCGCAGAACTATACGGTGACGCTCGGCCTCCAGTTTTTTCGTACCAGCTACACGACCAACTGGGGGTACCTCATGGCGGCTGCGCTAATCACGATGCTGCCGGTCGTGATCGTGTTTCTGCTCGCCCAGCGGCTCTTTATCGAGGGAATAGCAATGACGGGAGGGAAGGGGTAGCGGGCGATATAGGTTGGATCGGTGAGGAGGTCGGTGGCGGCGATTGCCCAGGCACAACCGATAACCGTGCTACAGGGAGATTAACTCGTCTGAGAATGAACCTTTTCGGACGAGTTCGGTAGTTCGTCCACGGTGATGAGTGGAGCAGTGGAACGAGAAGACGGAGTCGGGGTAGCTGTATCCCCTGCGAGGGGTGGCCGCAAGATAAACGGCAGATGTACCGTGTTGATCTGCCCAGGCACGACGACCGAAGGTGTGACGGTGGTCACCCTCGTAGCCGTGGCCGCTTTCGTAGCCGTGGCCGCTTTCGTAGCCGTAGCCGAAACAATCGCGGTGCTTATGGGTGTGACCGTGGCACTGCCTGCGATCGTCAGCACCCCCGCCGAAACTGTCGTGCTATCTCGAACCAGCAGGTAGCTGTAGATCTCGTCCTCCGGTGCCATCCACAATTCGTTCGTCCCCCTAGAGCCATAATGCGTGTCAGCGTAGTTTAGCACTGGACCAAGGGTCGCCTCGTGATTGCCGTGTGTGAGCGTGTTAAACCAATAGTGCCGACCCGGCCCCGCATTAGCCGACATCCAATCAAACACCTGCGTCGCCGTGGTGTCTGACTCGATTATCGTGTCGCGCCCAATCGTGAAGTCTGCTGACGTAAAGCCCGTAGCCGTCCGTCCCCCCGCCGTGTAGTCTCCTCCATCAATGTTCATGAGTGATGGCGACCCCGACCCCAACTCGTCCACCAGCAGCGTTGTCGGCCCATTGCGCAGCCCGCGAAAGATCGGATCGTAGACCGTATCGAAGCAGGGTGCGGCAAACGAGATCACTACGTGGTCGGGGTGTGCGCTTGCGTTCACAGCCTGCTGCACCACCGCGAGTCCATCGGTAACTTCAGCCGCCGTTTGGTCGCTGTAGCAGGCATGTGACCACGTATGATCGCCGATGTTCCAGCCCTGGTTGATCAGCGTCACGAGTCCAGGCTGATCAATGATCCACCCCGGTTCCTGTCGTGTCGGCCAGACATCCTTCCCAATCATAAACAACGAGGCACGCCAGCCTTTGGCCGTAATCAGATCAATCTGATTTTGGAGGTAGACGTTATCGTCCATCCCGTGTGACCACGCCCAAGCCTTATTGTCTTTTAGCGGTGCCTTCTGCACGATCATATTCGTAGGCACCTGAGTAGAATTAAACGAGATCACAACCTGTCCGGTCTGACTGCTAGAGAAGACCACATCGCCAGTTGTTAGGTTATACGTACTCGATATAACCGGAGATCCGTTGATCGTCACTAAGGGGCTACTTACCGCCCCCAGGTGAGCAACGTAGGTCGTATCGTTGTAGAACAGAGCAGGGAGCGTGCTGCGGCTGATGTGAAAGGTGTAGTTGTAGGAGATGACACTCTGGGCGGAAGTTGGTGATCGTACACCGCAAGCGACAAGAACGATGACGATGATGAAAACTGATAGCCCGTTACGAATAATATGCATGGTGGTATCAATTCCTGTGAAGTAATGAATATAACGTACGTACATTATAAATTGTATTACATAAAAAGTAAATATGAAACAATACATATTATGCATGACAATCAATACCCTCGTCTTTGGAGTGAGCATCGCCGTGGGGTACGATGCGAGCTACATGCGCTATAGCGACGACAACGGGCTACGCCGGTTCCATACGATGGGTAGGAGCGCCTCCTGGTGCTGCTGGCCCTTGTAGCATCATCCATGGCTCCAGCCTGGAGATCCGACTGGAGAGGAGCCACGTACTGCCTGCGGCGGTAGGATGGAGCAACTCACTAAGCGAGTCCTAAGCGAATGATGTTATAGTGAAGCCATTCCTTGTGAAGGTTTATCCGCCTCATGAATGTCATTAGCCAGAACGCCTATCTGCTACGAGTTAAACGTCTGAACCGTAACAACCCTCATTATGATGGATTATGATGGCGGCGATAGATGATCGCCCTGCGCCGATTGACTGGCGACCGCACCCTCGTAGCCAGCGACTATATACGGACACGGTCTATGTTCTCGCGATTCCCGGCGACCCTCCGGGCGCTCCACAATATTACTGACCTGATTAAGCCTGCCCGTGCGCTTCCCTGCTTCTGCCGAGTATCCCACGCTGGTGGTCGTGCTTGCCCCTCCCGCCTTATCTGCCCCGATCACGCAACTCCTGCGCACCTCCCCGCGTCTGGATGCTGCCTATCGTGGGGTGGTGTCCGACCTCATGCCGCCGTTGCGGCGGGACGCCACGTCCTCCTGGTGCCGCTAGCCCTCGCGGTGCCAGTCACATCCGCAATCGGCATTAAGGAGAACCGCTGATGGAGCAGGAGCCAGCAGGGTGCGTCGGGATGGGCGACACCGCAGATCATCCGCCCCAGGAGCCGATCGCGATCATCGGCATGGGTTGTCGCTTCCCTGGCCCAGACGGGCAGGCGGTCGCGACGCCGGAGGCGTTCTGGGATCTGCTCTGCTCCGGGGCGGATATTGCCCGCCCTGTCCCAGCCAGTCGTTGGGATGTTGATGCGGTCTATGATCCGACGCCTGAGACGCCGGGCAAAATTTATGTGCGCGAGGGTTACTGGCTGGAGGATGTTGACCGCTTCGACGCGGAGTTTTTTCAGCTCGCGGCCCGCGAGGCGGCGGCGATGGATCCGCAGCAGCGGCTGCTGCTGGAGGTGAGCTGGGAGGCACTGGAGTCAGCGGCCCTGCCTCCGGCGGCCTTGGCGGGAAGCCAGACCGGCATCTATCTGAGTTCGTTCTGGGACGACTATTCGGCCCAGCGACTCTACACCGGCTCAGGCCAGCAGATTGGCCGTTACGCATTGCTCAGTTCCATGCGGGCGATGGCATCCGGGCGGCTCGCCCACCTGCTTGGCGTACACGGGCCGAATCTCCTGGTTGACACGGCCTGCGCGGCCTCGCTGACCGCCATCCACCTGGCCTGCCAAGCGTTGCGAGCGGGCGAGTGCGATCTGGCCCTAGCGGGTGGAGCCTACCTGCTGTTCGGGCCGGAGAACATGCTGGGCTGGTGCCAGATGGGCGCGTTGGCAGCCGATGGGCGCAGCAAGACCTTCGACCAGCGGGCTGATGGGTTTGGGATGGGTGAAGGCGCTGGGGTGGTGGTTCTAAAGAGCCTAGCAGCGGCCAAGGCGGCGGGCGACCCGATCTGGGCGGTGATCCAGGGTTCGGCGCTCAACCATGGTGGGCATAGCCGGACGGTGACGACGCCCAATGGGCAGGCGCAGCGGGCGCTGCTGCGCCAAGCACTGCGGCAGGCGGGTGTGTCACCGTACGCGATCCAGTATGTGGAGGCCCACGGTACAGGGACGAAGCAGGGCGACCCGATTGAGGTCGGGGCATTGGATGATGTGCTTGGGGCGGGGCGTGCGGCAGCGGGGGTAGCCCCCCTGCTGATCGGCTCGGTTAAGAGCAACATCGGCCACCTGAATGCCGCCGCTGGGATGGCCGGGCTGTGCAAGGTGGTGATGGCGCTCCAGCACGCCGCCGTGCCGCCGACGCTGCATATCACCCAACTCAACCCGCGCATCCCCTGGGAGCAGCTCGGGGTGACGGTGCCCACCGCCATGACGCCGTGGCCGGAGTCCGCTGAGCCACGGATGGCGGGAGTCAGTGCCTTTGGGATCAGCGGCAGCAATGCCCATGTGGTCTTGGAAGCCGCCCCGGAGATGTCGCTGGAGGCGCACGCAGATCCGCGCCCGCTCCACCTGCTGCCCATCGCGGCGCGGGATGCGGCGGCGCTAGATGCCTATGTCCAGGCATACATCACCTACCTCGACGCGCACCCGGATGTCAATCTGGGCGACCTGTGCTATACGGCGCAGGTGGGGCGCAACCCCTTCGCCCATCGCCTGAGCGTGGTCGCGGGCTCGGTGACGGAACTGCGCACGCGCCTGGGCGAAGTCGCGGCGGACCAAGCGGATGCGGATGTCCGACGAGGGAGCATGGCCGCGCAGCAGCCCGCGCCGAAGGTGGCCTTCCTCTTCACGGGCCACGGCGGTCAGTACGCGGGCATGGGCCTGGATCTGGATGCGACCGAACCGACCTTCCATGCGGCCCTCGACGAGTGCGCCGCACTGCTCGTCGGGAATCTGGATCGTCCCCTGCGCGAGGTGCTGACGGATGAGGAGGCGCTTGAGCGGCTCACGTACCAACCGGCTCTCTTCGCGGTGGAGTACGCCCTGGCCCGGCTGTGGCAATCCTGGGGGGTGGAACCAGAAGTGCTGATTGGGCACAGCATGGGCGAGTTGGTCGCTGCGTGTCTGGCCGGAGTCTTCAGCCTGGACGATGGCTTGAAGCTGGTGGCCGCGCGCGGGCGGCTGATGGGCGCGTTACCCCCGCACGGGGCGATGATCGCTATCGCCGCTGATGAGGCGCGGGTACGGGAGGCCATCGCGCCCTATACGGATGATGTCGCCATCGCAGCAGTGAACGGGCCGACGAGTGTGGTCATCTCGGGGCGCGCCGACGTGGCGCTGGACATCGCGGCAACGTTCGCCGCAGCGGGTATCAAGACCCAGCGCCTCAAGATCTCCCACGCCTCACACTCGCCGCTGATCGCGCCGATGCTTGAGGAGTTCCGCGCCGTGGCCGCGACGGTTGCCTACCACGCGCCAACCCGGTGCCTGGTCTCAAACGTGACAGGCACCCTGGCGGGTGAGGAGGTCGCCACAGCGGACTACTGGGTGCGCCACGTGCGTGAGACGGTGCGTTTCGCCGATGGGGCGCAGACTCTCCACGCGCAGGGCGTGGATGTGTTTCTAGAGATTGGGCCGAAACCAGTGCTGCTGGGCATGATCGGCGACACCCTATCTCCGGCATCAGCCCTCAGCCCTCAGCCCTCAGCCCTGCTTCCCAGCCTGCGACCCGGTCAGGGAGCATGGCAGACACTGCTCTCCAGCCTGGGGGCGATGTATGTGCGCGGGGCGGTGGTGAATTGGGCGGGCCTGCACCGCAATGTCGTGCGGCGCAAAATTTCTCTGCCGACCTATCCCTTCCAGCGCCAGCGCTACTGGGTCGAGGCACCGACCGTCCGCCACCGGGATGCGGTGCGTCCGCTGGTGGATCAGGTAATTCATCTCCCCGTTCGTGGCGAAACGATCTGCGAGACAACCTTCAGCGTTGCCGCGCTGCCTTTCCTGGCCGAGCATCGGGTCTACGGGGAGGTGGTTTCGCCGGGGGCGTGCCAGCTCGTGCTAGCCCTGAGCGCGGCGGAGTTGACGTTGGGGACGGCGGAGGGGCTGACGCTGCACGACGTGATTCTGCCCCAGGCGCTGGTGCTGCCGGAGGGTCAGGCGCGCATGGTGCAGGTGGTCCTCAGCCCCGCCCCAGAGCCGGGAGGTGACACGCGGGCCTTTGCGATCACCAGCTTTGTGGCGGAAGCGGCGGGCGAAGCGTCTACGGTGGCGACCCACGCGACCGGACAGGTGACCACGCATCGGGGATCGGTGCTATCCGGCGATGACCTCGCCGCACTCCAGCAACGCTGCCGGGTGCCGCTCGCTCTTGCCGTAGGGGAAGACGGGCCGCTCACTTTTGGCCCGACGTTCCGCTGGATTGCGGAGGCGTGGCAAAGCACTGACCCGGCGACACCCGAGGTGCTGGCCCGTCTTGTGCTACCCACAGCGGTGCCAACCCTGGAGGGCTACCCGCTCCACCCTGGGCTGCTCGACGCCTGCTTTCAGGTGGCGCTGCTCCAGGCTCCGCTGGATCAGGGTGCCCTGCTCCCGTTTGCCCTCGCGGCGCTCGACTGGTGCGCCCCCGCGACGGGGGGGACGTGGTGGTGCCACGCCTGCCCGAGCGGCCCGCTGACCTGGGAGGTATACCTGCGCGATGAGGCTGGCGCGCTGCTGGTCGCCCTCACCGGATTCCAGCTCCGGGCGGCCCCGGCCAGCGCCATTCAGGGAACCTCGGCCTGGCAGGATTGGCTCTACACGGTGGCGTGGCAGCCACGGGCCATCTTCGGTATGCCCCCCGCGTACCTGCCACCTCCAGCGCAGGCGCTCCCGCCGCTGGAAAAGAGCGTGGCGGCGGTACCTGACCTGGCGGCGGAGACTCTGCGCACGGCCCTGGACTCCTTCAGCATCAGCGCGGTGCTGAACGCCTTCGCCACCGCTGGTGTGGCCTTGCACGTCGGTGCGCCCTGGACATTCATGCAGCTTATCCAGCAACTCGGCGTGATCCCGAGCTACCGGCGGCTGCTGATGCGGCTGGTGGGGATGCTGGCGGAAGCGGGCGTGGTGGTGCCCGAGGGCGAGGGCTGGCGCGTGGCGCAGGCGTGGCCGGTGGGCTTTGCGGACGCCAGCGCAACGTTTGCGGCGACAACGGGCGACGCGCCGGAGGCACGTCTGCTAGCGCGCTGTGGGCGGCGGCTGGGCGAGGCGCTGCGCGGCGTGCAAGAACCGCTGGAGTTGCTCTTCCCGGCTGGCGATACGAGTGATGCCGAGCGGCTCTACCGTGAGACGCCTACGGCGCAGATCCTCAATGGGCTCGTGCAAACTGTGGTGGGCGGCGCGTGTGAGCGACTGCCGACGGAGCGCGGGCTGCGCGTGCTGGAGATCGGCGCGGGCACCGGGGGGACGACGGCAGGGGTGCTGCCGCTACTGCCAGTGGGGAAGAGCGAATACACCTTCACCGACATTGGCCCCAGCTTCCTGCGCCAGGCTGAGACTCGCTTTGCGGCCTATCCCTTCATGCGCTACCAGACCCTGGACATTGAGCAGTCGCCGCTCAGCCAGAATTTTGCCCCAGCCCAGGCGGATCTGGTCATCGCAGCCAACGTGCTGCATGCGACGCGGAGTCTGGCGGAGACGCTGGGCCATGTGCGCGACCTGCTCGCGCCGGGGGGCCTGCTGGTGCTGCTGGAGGCGACCCAGCGCGAGCGCTGGGTAGATCTGACCTTTGGCTTGACCGAGGGCTGGTGGCGTTTTGCCGACGAGCGGACTGACCACGCGCTGCTTCCGGCGGCGGCGTGGGAGTCGCTCCTGCTGGCCCACGGGTTCGCGTTCGTGGCCGTGACGGAGTACGCAGGGCAGGCGATGATCGTGGCGCAGGCGGATCAGGCATGGCCCGTAGCAGCGGCGCGAGACTGGCTGATCTTCGCGGATCGCCAGGGAGTGGGGGAGGCACTAGCGACCGGGCTACGCGAGCGCGGTGATCAGGTGTGGGAGGTGTACGCTGATCCGGCGATTCCCCCTCCCCAGCCCTCCCCCGATGGGGGAGGGAGTCCGGCTCCTGCCCCCGATGGGGGAGGGAGTCCGACTCCTCCCCCCATCGGGGGCAGGTTGGGAGGGGGGGCGGTAGCTTTTCAGACAGCTTCTGAGGCACGAACGATTGACCCTGACGCGGCGGAGGCGTATCAGCAGGTGGTGGGCCTCCGCCCGCACTGGCACGGGGTCGTGCATCTGTGGAGCCTGGATATGCCGGAGGTGCCGCAGGATGCCGCTGCGGATGCACCCGACCTCGATCTGGTAGATGACAACCGCCAGGGCTGCGGCTCGACGCTGCTGCTGACCCAGGCGTTGCTGGCGCGGCAGGATGGGCTGGCGGGCCTGTGGCTGGTGACGCAGGATTCTCAGGCGGTGGCGGCGGGCGATACGGTGACGGGGGTGATGCAGGCTGGGTTGTGGGGCATGGGCAAGGTGATTGACCTGGAACACCCGGAGCTGCGCCCGGTCTGTGTGGATCTGAGCGATACGGGGACGGATCGGGTCACCGCGCTTGCTGCACTGCTGAGCGCGCCAGTCGGGCCGGAAGCCCGCGAGTCCCAGATCGCCCTGCGCACACAGGGGCAGTACGTCGCACGCCTCCAGCGCACCAAGGAGGCTGCACCTGCCCAGGCTGCGCCCATCCCAGACGGCCCCTACCAGTTGGAGATTGAGGAGCCAGGGTTTCTGGAGCGCCTGGCCTTGGTGCCGCTGACCCGCCGGGAGTCTGCGGCGGGCGAAGTCGAGATCCAGGTCGAGGCGTCCGGACTCAACTTTCGCGATGTTATGGAGGCGCTGGATCTCTTCCCCTTCGCACCGATGGCGTTGGGCAAGGAGTGCGCCGGGACGATCTCCCGCGTTGGCCCTGGCGTGACCGAGGAGTGGGGGCTGGCGGTCGGTGATCGCGTTGTCGCATGTGTGCGAGGCGGGTTCAGCCAGTACGTCATCGCCGATGCGGTGATGGTCGCTCCTATTCCAGCGACGCTCAGCGCCAGTGATGCCGCCGGGATCCCGATCAACTTCCTGACGGCGCACTACGCCCTGCATACGGTCTCCCACATCCAGCCGGGCGAGACGGTCTTAATCCATGCAGCCGCTGGCGGCACCGGCATGGCGGCGGTGCAGATCGCCCAGGCGGCGGGGGCGGTGGTTTATGCCACGGCCAGCCCGCACAAATGGCCGGTGCTGCGGGCTATGGGGGTGCAGCACCTCTACCACTCACGCACGCTCGATTTTGGGCCGCAGATCCTGCGTGATACGGGCGGGCGCGGGGTGGACATCGTGCTGAATTCGCTCACCAGCGCGGGCTTTATCGCTACGAGTATGGCACTGCTCGCCCCCGCCGGGCGCTTTGTCGAGTTGGCCCAGCGCAACATCTGGTCGCCCGCAGAGGTTGGTGCCCTGCGCCCTGATGTGCGCTACACCGTGCTGGAGCTGCTGGATGAGATTCAGCTTCACCCGCAGCAGGTGGGGGCATTGTTGCAACAGGTGGTGGGCCAGTTCGCGACCGGTGCCCTGCGCCCGCTGCCGATGCATGTCTATCCCGTGACCCAGGCCGTGGCGGCGTTCCGTATGATGCAGCACGCCCGGCACGTGGGCAAGATCGTGCTGACACTCGCGACGACACCTGAGGCGTCAGCCACTGCGCCCGCGATCCGCCCGGATGCGACCTACCTGATCACGGGGGGGCTGGGCGGTCTGGGGCTGGCGGTGGCCGACTGGCTGGTAGCGGCGGGTGCGCGCCATCTGCTCCTGATGGGGCGGCGGGCACCGGACGCGGCGGCACAGACTCGGCTGGATGCCTTGCACGCGCACGGGGCGGTGGTGCAGGTGGCCCAGGCCGATGTCACAGACGCGCTCCAACTCCGGGCCGCGATTCAACAAATCCCCGCCGATGCGCCCCTGGCCGGGATCATCCACGGCGTCGGCGTCCTCGCCGATGGGGCGCTGCTCAACCAGGACTGGTCGCGCTTCAGCCGGGTGCTGGCCCCCAAGGTGCAGGGAGCGTGGCGGCTTCATCAGATGACCCAGGGGATGCCGCTCGACTTCATGGTGTTCTTCTCCTCGGTGGCGAGTCTGATTGGCTCGGCGGGCCAGAGCAACCATGCGGCGGCGAATGCCTTCCTGGACGCCCTGGCCGCCTATCGGCAGGCGCGTGGGTTGCCCGCCCTGAGCATCAACTGGGGGCGCTGGGCGGAGATCGGGGCCGCAGCCGAACTGGTGCGGATGCAGCAGCATCAGGCAGGACAGGAGGGGATGGGGGCTATCGCGCCTGCGCAGGGCATCGCCGCCTTCGCCCACCTGCTGGGCTGGCAGGTGCCCCAGGTTGGGGTGGTCGCCATTCACTGGCCAGCTATGCGAGAACAGGGGGCCGCTGCCATCGCGTTTGATGCGGAATTGCGCCGAACGGTCGTATCCACCCCGGTTGCTGCGACAACTGCCCCGCGTGCAGTGGCTCAGGAGATTCGGAGTGCAAGCGGGGATGCACGGCGATCACTGCTGCTGACGGTGCTGCGCACGGCGGTTGCCGGGGTGCTGGGGATACGCGACCCCGCACAGCTCGACCCGTCGCAGGGCCTCATGGCACTGGGCGTAGATTCGCTCATGGCGGTTGAGTTGCGCAACCACCTGGCACGCGATCTCCAGATCTCGCTCCCCTCCACCCTGATCTTTGACCACCCGACCATGACGGCCTTGTGCGACTATATCGAGACGAGGATTAGCGCGGAGGAGCCGACGGCGGGTGCAGGCGAGTCGGTACAGGTGCCCGCACTCGCCCAGACGCCGCCCGCACAGGCGGTTCAAGATCACTGGCGCACAGCCCAGGCCGAACCCATTGCGATTATTGGGATGGCCTGTCGCTTCCCTGGGGCGAGCGATACCCCGGAGCAGTTCTGGCAGTTGCTGGCCGAGGGCCGCGATGCGGTCGTCCCCCTCCCGGACGATCGGCGCACGAGCGGTGGCATCCCGCCCTCTGGGGGCTTTCTGGCCCAGGTGGATGGCTTTGACCCGGCTTTCTTTGGGATCGCCCCACGGGAAGCGCCCTTCATGGATCCCCAGCAGCGCCTGGCCCTGGAGGTGGGCTGGGAGGCACTGGAGCATGCGGGTATCCTGCCCAAGCAACTCGCCCAGCAGCCGGTGGGTGTGTTTATGGGGGCGTGCAACAATGACTACGCCATGCTAACCAGTCAACTCCTGATGGACTCTGCCCAGAATGAGCTGTATCAGTTGACGGGACGCATGCAGGGGGCACTGGCGGGACGCATCTCCTACACCCTTGGCTTCACTGGCCCCGCAGTGGTGGTGGACACGGCATGTTCCTCGTCACTGGTGGCGTTGCACCAGGCGTGCCAGAGCCTGCGCGCCCAGGAGTGTCATCTGGCGCTGGCGGGTGGCGTCAACCTGATCCTCAATGAGACGTGGGCGGCCCAGGGCAGTTCTGCTGATGCACGATTGCACGCGCCCGATGGCCGCTGCAAGTCGTTCGATGCGTCGGCTAACGGTTTTGGGCGAGGTGAAGGCTGTGGGATCGTGGTGCTGAAGCGGCTCAGTCAGGCGCAGGCCGATGGTGACACGATCCTGGGCGTGATCCGCGCCGCGATGGTCAACCAGGATGGGCGGAGCAGTGGCTTCTCGGCACCGAACGGCCCAGCCCAAGAGACTGTGGTGCGCCAGGCGCTCAGCCATGCGGGGTGTACACCGGATGAGGTGAGCTACATTGAAGCTCATGGCACCGGCACGACCTTAGGCGACCCGATAGAGATTGGCGCGCTGACGGCGGTCTTTGGGGGTCGGGCCACGCCCCTGTGGGTGGGATCGGTGAAGAGTAACCTAGCCCATATGGAGGCGGCGGCGGGGATTGCGGGGGTGATCAAGGTGCTGCTGGCCTTCCAGCATGGGCAGATTCCGCCGAACATCCACTTCCGCCACCCCAACCCCTACATCAATTGGGCGGATGCGCCGGTGCAGGTTCCGGTGAGCGCAATCCTGTGGCCCGCAAAACGGCGGATCGCCGGAGTAAGCTCGTTCGGCATCAGCGGGACGAACGCCCACGTGGTGCTGGAAGCGGCACCGGACGTTCCCGTTGCCGTGCCGACGGCGGAACGTCCGCTGCACCTGCTGCCGATTGCAGCGAAGGACGCGACGGCGCGGGATGCCTATGTCCAGGCGTACATTGCGTATCTGGATGCCCACCCGGATGTAGATCTGGGCGATCTGTGCTACACCGCGCAGGTGGGGCGAAGCCCCTTCGCCCACCGGCTGAGCGTGGTGGCCAGGTCGGTGGCTGAACTGCGGGCGCAGTTAACGGCACGCACCGGGCCGCAGGGTGTGGTGGTGGCGCAGCAGCCCGCGCCGAAGGTGGCGTTTCTGTTCACCGGGCAGGGCAGCCAGTACGCCGGGATGGGTGCGGAATTGGATGCGACTGAGCCAACATTCCGCGCCGCACTGGACGCCTGCGCCGCGATTCTCGATCCGCTGCTGGGTCGCCCGCTGCGCGAGATTCTTAACGACCCCGCAGTCATTGACCAGACCACGTATACCCAGCCCGCGCTCTTCGCGCTGGAATACGCCCTGGCGACGCTGTGGCAGACGTGGGGGATCGCGCCGGATATTCTGATTGGGCACAGCGTGGGTGAACTGGTCGCGGCCTGTCTGGCGGGGGTGTTCAGCCTGGAGGATGGACTGAAACTCGTGGCGGCACGCGGGCGGCTGATGGGGGAACTACCACCGGACGGGGCAATGGTGGCGATTGCGGCGGATGAGGCACGGGTGCGGGATGTGATTGCGCCCTATGCGGACGATGTGTCTATCGCGGCGGTGAATGGGCCAACGAGCGTGGTGATCTCGGGGCGGACGGCGGGGGTGCGGGACATTGCGGCGCAGTGTGTGGCCAAAGGACTCCGCACCCAATCGCTGACCGTGTCCCACGCCTTCCACTCACCGCTCATGGAGCCAATGCTGGCGGCGTTCCAGGCAGTGGCTGAAAGCATTACGTACCACGCGCCGATACGGCGGTTGGTGTCGAACCTGACAGGTGCCTTGGCGGGGGACGAGGTGACGACGGCGGAGTATTGGGTACGGCATGTCCGCGAGGCGGTGCGTTTTGCGGACGGGGTGACGACGCTGCATGCGCAGGGCGTGGAGGTGTTTCTGGAGATCGGCCCGAAGCCGGTATTGCTGGGCATGGTCGGTGAACATCCGACTCCGGCGATTCCCCCTCCCCAGTCCTCCCCCGATGGGGGAGGGAGTCCGACTCCTCCCCCCACCGGGGGGAGGTTGGGAGGGGGGGCAATAGCTTCTCCGCCCTCAGCCCTGCTCCCGAGTCTGCGTGCAGGTCAGGATGCGTGGCAGACGCTCCTCACCAGCCTCGGGGCGTTGTACGTGCGCGGGGCGACGATTGATTGGGCGGGGCTGCATCGGGATGTCGTGCGGCGTCGGGTGACTCTGCCGACCTACCCGTTCCAGCGCCAGCGGTACTGGGTGGAGGTGCCTCAGGCAGAGACGCCTGACCCGCCAGCGATGGCATTGGTCGGGTTGGCGGGGCGAACGACTGCCGATGTGACCGCCGAGATCGTGCAGCACGGAGGTTTCACGTCGGACGAACAGGCGTTGGTGGCGCGGGTTCTCGCCTCATTAGAAACGATGCAGCGGGATTCTGATCGGGATGCCCGCGCCGCTGCCTGCACCTACACGCTGCGCTGGCAGCCTGCGCCCGTCCCGGCGCGATCATCCGCTGTCCCGGGTTCCTGGCTGATCGTCGCCGATGCGGGTGGTGTCGGCATGGCGCTCGCGGTAGCGCTGCGCGATCTGGGAGCGACGGTGGCGCTGGTGCCGCTGGTGGCGGTGGTCGAGGGGATGGATCTTCTGGCCCCGCCGCTGCCGCCCGACACGCCCTGGCGCGGGGTGGTCTACCTGGGTGGGCTCGACGTGGGGCTGCCGGATGATGCCGATACGCTGATGCACGATCTGGAGCGGAGTCTTCAGCCGTTGCTCACGCTGCTCCCAACGATTGTGGCATTGCCCGCCCCGCGTCCCCGGCTCTGGGTGGTGACGCAGGGGGCGCAGGCGATCACCACCGGGGATCTGCGCGCTCCGGCCCAGACGCCCCTCTGGGGGTTGGGGCGTGTGATCGCCCGCGAACACGGCGACATCTGGGGCGGGTTGCTCGACCTTGACCCTGCCGACGCGAGCGCGTCGGCGGCCATCCTCGCCGAGGTGCTGGCATCAGGTGACGAGCCGCAGGTCGCCTACCGGCAGGGCCAGCGCTCCGTGGCCCGCCTGGTGCGGAGTCCGTCGCCCCTCGCCCCGCCACCCCGGATCGTACCCCAGGCGACCTACCTGATCACCGGGGGACTCGGCGGGTTGGGCTTGGCGGTAGCAGAGTGGCTGGTGGTTCAGGGCGCGACGAATCTGGTGCTAACCGGGCGGCGCGGCGTGACGGACGACCGCCAGCGGGTGGCCCTGGATCACCTGACGAGTCGCGGGGTGACGGTGCGGGTGGAATCCCTCGATGTGACTGATGAGCCCGCGCTGGTGCGGCTGCTGGACGATCTGGCGGCGGGGTCGGCCCCGCTCACAGGGGTGTTCCACGCGGCGGGGGTGCTGGATGATGGCATCCTGCTCAACCAGACCTGGGCACGCTTCGCGCCGGTGCTGGCCCCGAAGGTGGTCGGGAGTTGGCTACTCCACCATCTGACCCGCAACATGAAGCTGGATCTGCTGGTCTTCTTCTCGTCGGTAAGCGCGGTGCTGGGCAGTCCCGGTCAAGGCACCTATGCGGCGGCGAATGCGTTCCTTGACGGGTTGGCGAGCTACCGCCAGCAGCAGGGGCTGCCGGGGGTGAGCATCAACTGGGGGCCGTGGGCCGAGGTCGGCATGGCCGCACGCACGGCGACCCTGCGCATCGCGGGCATGACGCCCCTGCCGGTTGAGTTGGGCGTGCAGGCGTTGGGTCGGGTACTGGGGGAACGCGGCCACCTGACGGTGGTTGATGCCGATTGGGATCACCTCCAAGCGCAGATGGGGGTATCCGCACCCCTGCTCACCGAACTGGTGACGCCGACGGTGGTCGCGCAGGGCACGGTACAGTCCCTCCGAGAGGAACTGGCGGCCCTGCCGCCGCGTCAGCGCGACGAGCGCCTGCGCACGGAAGTCGCGCAGATTGTCGCACGGGTTTTGGGGATGGGCGAGCCGCCTTCGCCCACCACCGGATTGACCGATCTGGGCATGGACTCGCTGATGGCGCTGGAGCTGCGACGGAGCTTGGAGCGGCTGGCAGGAGAGCCGTTGCCCGTGACGGTCGCGTTTGAGTACCCGACCGTGGCGGCGCTCGCGGACTACCTGCGCGACGAGGTTCTCGTCCTGGGCGCGGCCACCGCCCCCAGGGAGTTGACCGTGGCACCCGCACCGTCCATGACCGCACCCCTGGCGGTGGTGAGCATGGCCTGCCGCGTCCCCGGCGCGGCGACGCCCGAGGCGTTTTGGACGCTGCTGGAGACGGGGGCCGATCAGGTGCAGGAGGTACCGACGACGCGCTGGCCGGTGGCCGACTACTACGACCCGCAGCGCCCGCTGCCGGGCAAGGTCTATACGCGAGAAGGCTCCTTCCTAGAGCATGTGGATCAGTTTGAGCCAGGATTTTTCGGGATTGCGCCCCGCGAGGCGGTGGGCATGGACCCGCAGCACCGGCTGTTGCTGGAGGTGAGTTGGGAAGCCCTGGAGCGAGCCGGTATCGCTCCCGCCACCCTGAGCCTGAGCCGCACCGGCGTCTTTATTGGGATTGGGGAAGGGGAGTACGGCGGGCTGCGGATGGGGCAGGATCTCGCGACCATGGATAGCCACGCGGCCACGAGTGGCGGCCACAGTATCGCCGCAGGGCGTCTGGCCTACACTTTGGGGCTACAGGGGCCGACCCTGGCCGTGGATACGGCGTGTTCGTCGTCGTTAGTGGCGATCCACCTGGCGTGTCAGAGCCTACGTATGGGGGAGTGTGACCTGGCCCTCGCTGGGGGGGTGAGCCTACTACTGAGTCCGGTCAGCTTCGTGGCTTTGGCGCAGATGCAGGCGCTCGCGCCGGATGGGCGCTGCAAGACCTTCGACGCAACGGCGGACGGCTACGGGCGAGGCGAGGGGGCGGGGATTCTCCTGCTCAAACGGCTGGCCGACGCGGAGCGGGACGGCGATACGATCCTGGCGGTGGTGCGGGGCAGCGCGGTGAATCACGATGGGCCGAGCAGCGGGCTGACGGTGCCGAACAAACAGGCGCAGGAGAATCTGCTGCGGGCGGCGCTGGCAAACGCGGGGGTGGACGCGGCGGCGGTGGGGTATGTGGAGGCGCACGGGACGGGGACGCCCCTGGGCGACCCAATTGAACTGCGGGCGCTGGGGGCCGTCTTTGCGGAACGGCACACCCCGCTGCGGGTGGGTTCGGTGAAGACGAATATTGGGCACCTGGAAGCAGCCGCCGGGATCGCGGGGGTGATCAAGACGGTGCTGGCGCTCCAGCACGGGGTGATCCCGCCGCACCTGCACCTGAAGGAGCCGAACCCGCACGTAGAGTGGGCCGATCTGCCGCTGGTGGTGCCGACCGTATCAACGCCGTGGAGCGGGGATGGGCAGCCACGCATTGCCGGGGTGAGCGCGTTTGGGTTTAGCGGGACGAACGCCCACGTAGTATTGGAAGCAGCACCGGAGGCGTCAGATGCAAGGCGCGCAGAGGATCGCCCGCTGCACCTGCTGCCCATTGCGGCGAAGGACGCGGCGGCGCTGAATGCGTATGTGCACGCATACATGGCGTATCTGGACGCGAACCCCGATGTGGATGTGGGCGACCTGTGCTCTACGGCGCAGGTGGGGCGCAGCCCCTTTGCGCACCGGCTGAGTGTGGTGGCGGGGTCGGTGGCTGCACTGCGGGCGCAGTTGGCAACCGGCGGGGGGCAGCGGGGCGTGGTGGGAGCGCAGCAGCCCGCGCCGAAGGTGGCGTTTCTGTTCACCGGGCAGGGCAGCCAGTACGCCGGGATGGGGCTGGAACTGGATGCGACCGAGCCGACGTTCCGCGAGGCACTGGATGCCTGTGCCGCTATGCTTGACCCGCTGCTGGGTCGCCCGCTGCGCGACATCCTTAACGACCCGGCGGTGATTGACCAGACGACGTACACCCAGCCCGCGCTCTTCGCGCTGGAATATGCTCTGGCCCAGATGTGGCAGGCGTGGGGGATCACGCCGGACATCCTGATCGGGCATAGCGTGGGAGAGTTGGTGGCGGCGTGTCTGGCGGGAGTATTTAGCCTGGAGGATGGGCTGCGGCTGGTGGCGGCACGCGGGCGGCTGATGGGCGATCTGCCGCCGGACGGGGCGATGGTGGCGATTGCCGCCGATGAGGCGCGGGTGCATGCGGCGATTGCGCCCTATGCGGACGATGTGTCCATCGCAGCGGTGAACGGGCCAACGAGCGTGGTGATCTCGGGGCGGACGGCGGGGGTGCGGGCAATTGCGGCGCAGTGTATGGCCGAAGGACTCCGTACCCACTCGCTGACCGTGTCCCACGCCTTCCACTCCCCGCTGCTGGATCCCATGCTCGATGATTTTCGGGCGGTGGCGGAGACGATCACCTACTACGCGCCGACACGGCGGCTGGTGTCGAACCTGACGGGCGGGTTGGCGGGGGACGAGGTGACGACGGCGAATTATTGGGTGCGCCATGTGCGTGAGGCGGTGCGCTTCGCCGACGGAGTAACGACGCTGCACGCGCACGGCGTGGAGATCTTCCTGGAAATCGGGCCGAAGCCGATCCTCATCGGCATGGTGGGTGAACATCCGACTCCGGCGATTCCCCCTCCCCAGCCCTCCCCCGATGGGGGAGGGAGTCCGACTCCTCCCCCCACCGGGGGGAGGTTGGGAGGGGGGGCAATAGCTTCTCAGCCCTCAGCCCTCCTTCCCAGCTTGCGCATGAACCAAGATGCATGGCAGACCTTGCTCACCAGCCTGGGGACACTGTACGTGCGCGGGGCGATGATTGATTGGGCAGGCTTGCACCGGGATGTCGTGCGGCATAAGCTCGCTCTGCCGACCTACCCGTTCCAGCGCCAGCGCTATTGGATGGATGCACCGCCTCCCCAGCGGGCCGATGCGCTGCGGCCCTTGGTGGATCGCATGGTGCGTGTGGCCCGGCGACAGGAGACCATTTTCGAGAAGACGGTCAGCACCGCGACCCTGCCTTACCTGGCTGACCACCAGATCTATGGGACGGTGGTGATACCGGGAGCCTACCACCTGGCGATGGCCTTGAGCGGGGCCGGGCTGTTGTTTGATGACGCCGCCTGCGTGGTGGACGATGTGATCTTCCCCCATGCGCTGGCGCTAACCCCCAACGAATCGCGGACGGTGCAAATGATCGTCACCGCCGGGCGAGACGGTCATGCTGCCACGTTTGAGGTGATCAGTCTGGATGAGGCGGCTCCCGATGCCGTAGAAGTGCTGCATGCAACGGGGCGGGTGGGCCGGGCGGCGGTGAACGCGCCAACCAGTTCCCTTGCCGTGCTGCGGGCGCGCTGCCCGCATGCCTTTGCGCCAGACGACCTCTACGCCCGCATCGCGGCGATGGAGGTGAACCTCGGCCCCCAGTTCCGGTGGTTCGCCGGGATTTGGACGAACGGTGCGGGCGAGGCGCTCGCGCAGATGCGCAGACCGGCAACCTTGCCCGAGGTGCGCGGCTACGCGCTCTTCCCCAGCCTGATTGATGCCTGCTTCCAGTTGCTCGTTGCCGCCAAGACAACGATCACCAGCAGCGAGGGGATGGAGGATCCAGAGTTGCCCTTTGCCCTGGAGCGGCTCACCTGGTATCAACCCGGCGATCACGTCGAGCTATGGTGCCATGCGCTGCCTCTGTCTGCTGAGGCGGGAACCCGCTGGAACTTCACTCTCTGCACGCCGGAAGGTACGGTGGTTGCAACGATGCAGGGCTTGCAGTTGCGGGCGGTTCCGGCCAGCGCCATCCAGGGAACGCGCCTGCGCACCGATTGGCTGACCACGCTGGTCTGGCAGCCGCAGCCGCTCCCGCTGACACCGGAGCCCCTGCCCGCCTGCTGGCTATTGGTCGGGGCGACGGATGCATTGGCGGCGGCGCTGGCGCAGACCGCGCCGGTGACGAGTCTCCCGGCGACGGTGGACGCCACGATCCTGCGCCAGCAGGTGGACGCACTGGCCGCGCAGTATGCGTCGCTGGGGGTGGTCTTCTGGCAGAACGGCGTTTGGCTCCCCTCCCCCCGTGTGGGGGAGGGGCTGGGGGTGGGGGTGTCCGGCGACCATCACGCCGCCCCCGCCGCCGCGCTCACTGCCTGCACCGTGCTGCTGCACCTCAGCCAGACCCTCAGCGCAACCACCTGCGCCACACGGCTCTGGGTGGTGACGAGCGGAGCGCAGGATGTGGCGGGATACGGGCTGGGATCTGGTGCGGTGGCAGCCGTGGGTGGGAGTCTGTGGGGTTTCGGGCGCAGCCTGATCCACGAGGAGCCGCGCCTGCGCACGGTGCTGGTCGATCTTGACGCGAGCCAATCCCCGGATTCCCAGGCCCGCACCCTGGCCGCTGAGATTCTGAACGGCGTGGGTGGGGAGGTCGCCTGGCGCGGGGATATGCGCTTCGTAGCCCAGCTAATGCCATGGCGTGGTCGCCAAGCTGAAGCGGAACCCTGCGATCTGCATCCTGAGGCGAGCTACCTGATCACGGGCGGGCTGGGTGCGCTGGGGTTGCAGGTCGCCGAGCAGTTGGTGGCGGATGGGGCACGGCATCTGGTGCTGAGTAGTCGGCGGGCGGCGCAGACAGAGGCCCAGCAGGATACCCTGGCGCGGCTGGCCGCTGCGGGCGCGATGGTCGAGGTGATTCTGGCAGACATTGGCGATGCGGCGGCGGTCGAGGCGCTCCTGGCGCGTTGTACCCAGCTTGGCCCGCTACGAGGGATCGTCCACGCGGCGGGGATACTGGACGATGGGGTGATTGCAGCGCAGACCCCCGCACGTCTGGCGGGGGTCATGCGGCCCAAGGCCGAGGGGATCTGGCACCTGCACCAGCTCAGTGCAGGGCGGGAGCTAGACTTCTTCGTGGGCTTCTCGTCGCTGGCCTCGCTCATCGGCTCGGCGGGACAGAGTACCTACGCGGCGGCGAATGGGTTTGTGGATGGGCTAATGCAGCTCCGGCGGGCGCAGGGATTGCCGGGCCTAAGCATCAACTGGGGGCCGTGGGCCGAGGTGGGAATGGCCGCTCCCTTGGCAGAGCAGTTCCGCCGTCAGGGGATGGGCATGATCAGTCCGGCCCAGGGGCGGGCGATCTTCAGTCACGTCATGCACCACGCGGATGGACATGTCGCCGTCCTGCCCCCCATCCCCACTGCCCCAGCACCCCTGGCGCAGACGCCAACCCTGCGCACCGATCTCGGGCACCTTCCCGATGCTGAGCGGCAGCCCTGGCTGATCCACTGGTTGCAGCGGGAGATTGCCCGCATCTTGCTGCTCGCGGGTCCGGAGGTGGTTGACCCGCAGCAGCCGCTCTTCGAGATGGGCATGGATTCGCTTATGGCGATAGAGTTGCGCAATCGCCTGAGTACCAATCTGGATCTGCCGATCCACGCTACGCTGGTCTTCGAGTACCCGACCATTGAGAGACTGGCTCCATGGCTTCTCGATCAGCTCCATTTGTCCCTAGATGGAGCGACCGCAGCGGTGGCGGCTTCGCCACAGCCTTCGGCGTTGGCAAAGCCCACACTCGACGCGGGCGAGGAAGATATTACGGACGCGACCGATGCAGAGATCCTGGCGTTTATTGACCAGGAATTCGGTGAGGTTTCATGACGTCACAGCAACCCTCACATGATGAGCTACGTCAGGCGCTGCGCAAGTCTGCTGCGGTCATCCAGGAACAGAAGCGTGCGCTGGCGAGCTATGATGAGCCGATTGCCGTTATCGGGATGGGGTGCCGCTTCCCTGGTGAGGCCAACAGCCCGGACGCCTTCTGGGAGTTGCTGCGCACGGGCATCAGCGCGGTCAGTCCGCGCAGTGTGATCCAGGACTACCCTGGGCATTACCTGGGCGAACCCGGCTGGTTTGACGCCGCCTTCTTTGGGATTGCGCCGCGTGAAGCTCAGGCAATGGATCCCCAACAGCAACTGCTGCTTGAGGTCTGTGTCGAGGCGTTTGAAGATGCTCGGATCGTAACGAGCGACCTCCTGGGCAGCCGAACGGGCGTCTACATGGGGGTGATGAACCAGGATTATGCGCAGATCCTTGGACAGCAGGAGCGCATCAACACCTACGCAGGATCAGGCAGCGAGGCGAGTTTCCTGGCCGGACGCCTTTCCTATAGCTTCGGACTCCACGGTCCCAGCATGACGATAAGCACCGCATGCTCATCCTCCCTGGTGACGACCCACCTGGCCTGTCAGTCTTTGCGCCACCACGAGTGTGATCTCGCGGTGACGGGCGGTGTTTCGCTGATCGTGACGCCGATGAGTAGCCGCATCCTCAGCGAGATGCATGCGACCGCGCCTGACGGGGTGAGCAAGACCTTTGATGCGAGCGCGGATGGCTATGGCCGTGGCGAGGGCTGCGGGGTGCTGATTCTGAAGCGGCGCTCCGACGCGGAGCGCGATGGGGATACCATCTACGCCCTGATCCGGGGCTCGGCGGTGAATCACGATGGGCGCAGCGGCGGCTTGACCGTGCCGAATGGCCTAGCCCAAGAAGCCCTGCTCCGTCAGGCTCTCGCCGCCGCACGGGTCGAGGGCGAGGCGATCAGCTATGTCGAGGCGCACGGGACGGGCACGGTACTCGGCGACCCGATTGAGCTGCGGGCACTGGGCAGAGTGATGGCGAGCGCACGGACGACCCCGCTGCTGGTGGGCTCGGTTAAAACCAATATCGGTCACCTTGAGGCCGCCGCCGGGGTTGCGGGACTCATGAAGGTGATCTTGGCTCTGCGGCATCGGCAGATTCCGGCGCACCTGCATCTGCGTACACCGAACCCGCACATCCCGTGGCACGAGTTTCCGCTCCAGGTTCCAACCCGGCTGACCGAATGGGTAGGTGACGATCCGCGTTTGGCGGGGGTCAGTTCCTTTGGGCTCAGCGGAGTCAATGCCCATATCATCCTTCAGGAAGCACCTCAACCCGCAGACATACCAGTCGTCGATCCGCGCCCACTCCACCTGCTCACGCTATCGGCGAAGCATCCCCAGGCGCTGACCGATCTGCTCACGCGGTATGTCGCCCTGAGCCAGAGTAGCCAGAAATCGGAGTGGGGCGATATGTGCGCCACGGCCCAGCGAGGGCGTGCCCATTACGAGCATCGGCTGGCTCTGGTTGCCTCCTCCCTGGAGGATGCCAGCGCACAGATCGCGGCGTACCTGACGACGCACGAGTCCTCGGGACTCCAGATGGGGCGCAGCCAGCAGCCCGCGCCGAAGGTCGCGTTTCTCTTCACGGGGCAGGGCAGCCAGTACGCCGGGATGGGACTGGAACTGGACGCGAGCGAGCCGACTTTCCGCGAAGCCCTTGATGCCTGCGCCGCGATCCTCGACCCATTGCTCGGTCGCCCGCTGCGCGAGGTGCTGCGCGACCCGGCGGCAATTGACCAGACCACGTATACCCAGCCCGCACTCTTTGCGCTGGAATATGCCCTGGCCCAGATGTGGCACGCGTGGGGGATCGAGCCGGGCATCCTGATTGGGCATAGCGTGGGTGAACTGGTGGCAGCGTGTCTGGCCGGGGTATTCAGCTTGGAAGATGGGCTGAAACTGGTGGCGGCACGCGGGCGACTGATGGGGGAATTGCCGCCGGACGGGGCAATGGTGGCGATTGCCGCCGATGAGGCGCGGGTGCATGCGGCGATTGCGCCCTATGCGGAAGATGTGTCCATCGCAGCGGTGAATGGACCAACAAGCGTGGTGATCTCGGGGCGGACGGCGGCGGTGCGGGAAATTGCGGCGCAGTGTGCGGCTAAAGGACTCCGCACCCAATCGCTGACTGTGTCCCACGCCTTCCACTCACCGCTGCTGGAGCCGATGCTCGATGCATTCCGCATCGTTGCCGAGACGATTACCTACCACGCGCCGACGCGGCGGCTGGTCTCAAACCTGACGGGCGGGCTGGCGGGCGCGGAGGTAGCGACCGCCGCGTATTGGGTGCGCCACGTGCGTGAGGCGGTGCGCTTCGCCGACGGGGTGCAAACCCTGTACGCGCAGGGCGTGGATGTGTTTCTGGAGATCGGGCCAAAGCCGGTGCTGCTGGGCATGGTGGGTGAACATCCGACTCCGGCGATTCCCCCTCCCCAGCCCTCCCCCGATGGGGGCGGGAGTCCGACTCCTCCCCCCACCGGGGGGAGGTTGGGAGGGGGGGCAATCGCTTCTCAGCCCTCAGCCCTTCTCCCCAGCTTGCGCCCAAACCAGCATGCATGGCAGACGCTCCTCACCAGCCTGGGAGCGATGTATGTGCGTGGGGCGAAGATTGCCTGGGCGGGGTTGCAGCGGGATGTCGTGCGGCGTAGGGTGGCCCTGCCCACCTACCCCTTCCAGCGCCAGCGCTACTGGGTTGCCGCTCCTGATTCTACCGCCAGCCGTCCCCACTGGACGGAGATGCACGACCATGCCCAGCTCTTGCGCCAGATTACGCAGTACGAACCCCTCACCCCCGAGGAGCAGGCGCTCGTCACGCGAGCCTTCCGCGCCCTGGATAGCGCCGCGCACGCCGAACACGTGGCCTCCACGGTTGATGGTCTCTGCTACACGCTCCGCTGGGAGCAACAGAAGCTGTCTGAAAAGGTCGTTGATCCTACGCCCCCTCCCCAACCCTCCCCCGCTGGGGGCGGGAGTCACCATACACCTCTCCCCATTGAGGGGAGGCTGGGAGGGGGGAATGTCCCCGCAACCGACCCCGGGGACTGGCTCATCCTGGCCGATCCGAGCGAGGTAGCGACGGCCCTGGCCGCACAGCTTAGCGCACGCGGGGCTGTCGTCACCCTGGCGGATTACGCTGACCCCGTGGATCTCACGCAACCCTGGCGTGGGATCGTGGTGCTGCACGGACGTACCCGCAGTGTACCGAGCGACGCTGCGACCCTGATGGCGTTCCAGGAACAGAGCCTTTCGCTCGTGCTGGGCCTGGTGCAGCAGTTGGCTCCCCGCCCCGGTACGCCGCCCCGGCTCTGGGTGGTGACGCAGGGCGCGCAGGCGGTGACAGCGGACGACCTGATCCAGCCGGAACAGACGCCTCTCTGGGGCCTGGGGCGGGTGGTGGCCCTGGAGCATCGTGCTCTCTGGGGCGGGCTGATTGACCTCGATCCGGTTGGTGATGACACCGCCGTAGCCGTACTGCTCTGCACCACACTGCTGGCGGCTGCGCCAAAGGTTACACATTCTGCGCTTCCCCCTCCCCAGCCCTCCCCTGATGGGGGCGGGAGTCGGACTCCTCCCCCTATTGGGGGAAGGTTGGGAGGGGGGGAAGCACCGGATGGCGAGACCCAGGTGGCCTACCGGGGCGGGGATCGCTACGTGGCCCGTCTGGCGCACACGACACCGGAACCGCAGTCGCCGGTGCGGATCATCCCTGCGGCGACCTACCTCGTGACCGGGGGGCTGGGGGCGCTCGGCCTACAGGTGGCGACATGGCTGGCGGATCAGGGGGCCACGCATCTGGTGCTGATGGGGCGGCGCGGGGTGACGGGGCCGGGCCAGCGCACGGTCATTGACCGCCTGACGGCGCGTGGGGTTGCCGTTCACGTGGCCACCTTGGACGTGACGGATGCCGATGGCCTGCGCACCCTCCTGGCGGATCTGCGGGTGGGTGACGCTCCGCTCGCCGGGGTTTTCCACTGCGCCGGGGTTCTCGATGACGGCATTCTGCTCAACCAGCGTTGGGATCGTTTCATGCCCGTGCTGGCCCCCAAGATTGCGGGTGCGTGGCTGCTCCACGATCTGACTCGGGACGACGACCTGCAGATGATGGTCTTCTTCTCTTCCGTAGCAGGGCTGCTGGGCAATCCAGGGCAGGGGAACTATGCCGCCGCTAACGCCTTCCTCGATGGGCTGGCACACTATCGGCGGCAGCGCGGGCTGCCGGGATTGAGTATCGCCTGGGGGGCGTGGGCCGAGGCGGGTATGGCTGCCCGCACGCGCACTCTCCGTGACGAGGCGCTCCCCGCGCTGGCGCCAGAACTGGCCCTGGCGGCATTGCAGCGGGTGATTGGCTCAACCGGGACGCTCGGCATTTTTCAGGCTGATTGGGCTAACCTCGCCGCACGGCTGGAGGGGCCGTCGCCCTTCTTCGCCCCACTCCTGCCCGCCCCAGCGAGCACTGCTGCGGAGCCTGCCCCGACGCACGCGCTCGCGGCGCTCCTCCCCGCGCAGCGCCGACCGTGGCTGCTGGCCCGAGTGGAGGCGCTGGTGGCCCGGGTGCTTGGGATGGAGAGCATCCCTGACCACACCACCGGGTTTAGCGCGTTGGGCATGGACTCGTTGATGACGCTGGAGCTGCGCCGCGAACTGGGGCGGCTGGTGGGACGAGAACTGCCGACCACCGTGGCCTTCGAGTACCCGACCGTCGCGACGATGAGCGACTATCTGCTGAGCGAGGTGCTGGCGCTCGACGAGCCAGCAACGGTTATGCCATCTACCCCAGCGACCGAACGCCGTCTCGCAGAGCCGATTGCGGTGGTGAGTATGGCCTGCCGCTTCCCGGGGGCCGACACGCCGGAGGACTTCTGGCACCTACTGCTCGATGGTACGGATGTGGTGCGGGAGGTGCCGACGGAACGCTGGAACGCCGCCGACTACTACGACCCGCAACGACCGCAGGCGGGCAAGATGTACACGCGCCACGCGGCGTTTCTGGAGCATGTGGATCAGTTTGACCCGCAGTTCTTTGGGATCGCCCCCCGCGAGGCCCGTGGCATTGACCCGCAGCACCGGCTTCTGCTGGAGGTGAGTTGGGAGGTACTGGAGCGTGCGGGCAGGGTGCCACAGACGCTGGTTGATAGTCGCACCGGGGTTTTTGTGGGCATTGGGGAGGCAGAATACGGGGGTCTGGCGGGGATGCATGACCCGGCGCTGATTGACACCTATGGAGCGACGAGTGGGGGCCACAGCATCGCCGCAGGGCGGCTGGCCTATACCCTAGGCCTCCAGGGGCCGACGCTGGCGGTGGATACAGCATGCTCCTCCGCGCTGGTCGCGATCCACCTGGCCTGTCAGAGCCTGCGCCTGGGCGAGTGCGATCTGGCTCTGGCGGGTGGCGTCAGCCTGCTGCTCACGCCCATCCCCTTCATCGCACTCTCTCAATTGCAGGCCCTCGCACCGGATGGGCGCTGCAAGACCTTCGATGCGAGCGCCGATGGCTACGGACGTGGCGAGGGTGCCGGGATGGTGCTGCTCAAGCGGCTGGCGGATGCCGAGCGCGACGGCGACCAGGTGTTGGCCCTGGTGATGGGCAGTGCAGTGAACCACGACGGCCCAAGCAGTGGGCTGACGGTGCCGAACAAGCGTGCCCAGGAGCAGTTACTGCGTTCGGCGCTGGCGAGTGCGCAGGTGGCGGCAGCGGATGTCGGCTATGTGGAGACGCACGGCACCGGGACGCCGTTGGGAGATCCGATTGAGGTCCGCGCACTGGGGGCGGTCTACGAGCAGGAGCGAACAACCGCGCTGCGGATCGGTTCGGTGAAGACGAACGTCGGGCACCTGGAGGCGGCTGCGGGGATTGCGGGCTTCATCAAGACCGTGCTGGCGCTCCAGCACGGGGTGATCCCGGCCCATCAGCACTTGCGCCAACTGACGCCCCACATCGCCTGGGATACGTTGCCGGTGGTGGTGCCAACGCAAGCGGAGGCGTGGCCGCTGGAGCGGCGCATTGCGGGGGTGAGTGCGTTTGGGCTGAGCGGGACGAACGCGCATGTGGTGCTGGGGGCCGGTTCGACAACAACGGTAGCGGTGGTGAGCGCGGTGGAGCGACCCTTGCACCTGCTGACACTGGCGGCGAAGGATGAGACGGCGCTGGTGGCGTATGTGGCACGCTATGCGGCGTGGCTGGCGACGCACCCGGCGGCAGACCTAGCCGATGTCTGCTACACAACCCACGTGGGACGGAGCCACTTCCCGCAGCGGCTGGCGCTGGTGGCGGGGTCGGTGGAAGACCTGCGAACCCAGCTAGTGCAGGGTGGCGGGCCGCAGGGTGTGGTGCCAGCGCAGCAGCCCGCGCCGAAACTCGCCTTCCTCTTCACCGGGCAGGGCAGCCAGTACGCCGGGATGGGCCAGGAATTGGATGCGACTCAACCGACCTTCCACGCCGCACTGGATGCCTGCGCCACCATCCTCGACCCGCTGCTGAATCGCCCGCTGCGCGAAGTGTTGCGCGACCCGGCGGCGATTGATCAGACGACCTACACCCAACCCGCACTCTTCGCCCTGGAATATGCCCTGGCCCAGATGTGGCAAACCTGGGGGATCGCGCCGGACATCCTGATCGGCCACAGTATTGGGGAGTTGGTCGCCGCCTGCATCGCCGGGGTCTTCAGCCTGGAGGATGGGCTGAAGCTGGTGGCGGCACGCGGGCGGCTGATGGGAGAACTGCCGCCGGACGGGCACATGGTGGCGATTGCGGCGGATGAAGCACAGGTACGAGATGCCATTGCGCCCTATGCGGAAGATGTGTCCATCGCGGCGGTGAACGGGCCAACGAGCGTGGTGATCTCGGGGCGGACGGCGACGGTGCGGGAAATTGCGGCGCAGTTTAAGGCCAAAGGAATCCGTACCCAATCGCTGACTGTGTCCCACGCCTTCCACTCGCCGCTGATGGAGCCGATGTTGGCGGACTTCCGCGCCGTGGCCGAGACGATCACCTACCACGCGCCAATCCTGCCGCTGGTGTCGAATCTGACGGGCGGATTGGCCGGGGATGAGGTAACGACGCCAGATTATTGGGTACGCCATGTCCGCAATGCGGTACGCTTCGGCGATGGCGTCCAAACCCTGCACGCACACGGCGTGGATGTTTTTCTGGAGATCGGGCCGAAGCCGGTGCTGTTGGGCATGGTCGGTGAGCGTCCAGCCGCAGCGATTCCCCCTCCCCAGCCCTCCCCCGATGGGGGAGGGAGTCCGACTCCTCCCCCCATCGGGGGGAGGTTGGGAGGGGGGGGGGCCAGCTTACGCACCGGCCAAGGTGACTGGCGAACACTCCTCACCAGCCTCGCTGCGCTCTACGTTCGCGGGGTTGCCATTGACTGGGCGAGCTTCGACCGCGACTACGCACGGCGTCGGGTTATCCTGCCCACCTACCCCTTCCAGCGCCAGCGCCACTGGGTCGAGCCAGCCCTCGCCCGCCGCCGCCGCGACGGTCTGCGGCCACTCATTGATACCGTGACGCGCA
>JBAXMH010000001.1:0-55453 GCA_037134395.1 Chloroflexales bacterium | reverse complement strand
TGCTGTAGGTCAGCGTCCCGCCCGACAGCGTAGCCGACGCGAAGGTCGCCACGAAGGTCAGGGGACGGGTGCCCGCGTCGCCCTCCAGCACCGTTGGGGCGGGAGCATTGAACGTCACCGCCGGGTAATCATCGTTGGTGATCGTCCCTCCCGTGCTACTGACACCCGCGCTAATGGTGCCGCCTAGGATGACGCTGAGCGTCTCGTCCGGCTCCAAGGTCGTATCACCATTGATCGTTACTGGCAGGTTCACGCTCGTCGCCCCGACCCCGAACGCCACCGTCCCGTTCGTCACCGCCACATAGTCACCGCTCGCGGCAATCGCCGTGCCGTCCACCGTGCTGTAGGTCAGCGTCCCGCCCGACAGCGTAGCCGCCGCGAAGGTCGCCACGAAGGTCAGGGGACGGGTGCCCGCATCGCCCTCCAGCACCGTTGGGGCGGGGGGATTGAACGTCACTGCCGGGTAGTCATCGTTGGTGATCGTCCCGGTGGCACTGGCGGGCGCTCCCACTCCACTTAGGCTCACGCTGAGCGTCTCGTCCGGTTCCAAGGTCGCATCACCATTGATCGTTACCGGCAGGTTCACGCTTGTTGCCCCGGCAAGGAAGTTCACCGTCCCATTCGTCACCGGCACATAATCGTTGTTCGCCACCGTCGCCGTGCCATCCGCCGTGCTGTAAGTCACGAAGCCTGCCGACAGCGGTGGCGTCGCGAACGTCGCCACGAAGGTCAGGGTGCTGGTGGTACCCGCATCGCCCTCTGGCACTGATGGGGCAGGGACATTGAACGTCACTCCTGGATCATCATTGGTGATCGTTCCGATGGCGCTGGCGGGCGCACCCACACCGCTCAGGCTCACCGTGAGCGTCTCGTCCGGCTCCTGGATCGTATCTCCGTTCACCGTCACTGGCAGGTTCACGCTCATTGCCCCCGCAGCGAAGGGGACGGTCACGTTCGTCACCGCCACATAGTCGTTGTTGGCGACCGTCGCCGTGCCATCAGCCGTGCTGTAGGTCAGCACCCCGCCCGACAGCGGCGACGTCGCGAATGTCGCCACGAACGTGAGGGTGCTGGTACCCGCATTGCCCTCCAGCACCGTTGGGGCATTGAACGTCACCGCCGGGTAATCGTCGTTGGTGATCGTCCCTCCCGTGCTACTAACCCCCGCGCTAATGGTGCCGCCTAGGATGACGCTGAGCGTCTCGTCCGGCTCCAAGGTCGTATCACCATTGATCGTTACTGGCAGGTTCACGCTCGTCGCCCCGACCCCGAACGCCACCGTCCCGTTCGTCACCGCCACATAGTCACCGCTCGCGGCAATCGCCGTGCCGTCCACCGTGCTGTAGGTCAGCGTCCCGCCCGACAGCGTAGCCGACGCGAAGGTCGCCACGAAGGTCAGGGGACGGGTGCCCACGTCGCCCTCCACCTCCGTTGGGGCAGGGACATTGAACGTCACCGCCGGGTAATCGTCGTTGGTGATCGTCCCGGTGGCACTAGCGGGCGCACCCACCCCGCTCAGGCTCACGCTGAGCGTCTCGTCCGGTTCCAAGGTCGCATCGCCATTGATCGTTACCGGCAGGTTCACGCTCGTTGCCCCGGCAAGGAAGTTCACCGTCCCATTCGTCACCGGCACATAATCGTTGTTCGCCACCGTCGCCGTGCCATCCGCCGTGCTGTAAGTCACGAAGCCTGCCGACAGCGGTGGCGTCGCGAACGTCGCCACGAAGGTCAGGGTGCTGGTGGTACCCGCATCGCCCTCTGGCACTGATGGGGCAGGGACATTGAACGTCACTCCTGGATCATCGTTGGTGATCGTGCCTACCGTGCTACTGAGACCCGCGCTAATGGTGCCGCCCAGGATGACACTGAGCGTTTCGTCCGGCTCCTGGATCGTATCTCCGTTCACCGTCACCGACAGATTCACACTCGTCACCCCCGCAGCGAAGGGGACGGTCACGTTCGTCACCGCCACATAGTCACCGCTCGCGGCAATCGCCGTGCCGTCCACCGTGCTGTAGGTCAGCGTCCCGCCCGACAGCGTAGCCGACGCGAAGGTCGCCACGAACGTCAGGGTGCTGGTACCCGCATTGCCTTCCAGCACCGTTGGGGCAGGGGTATTGAATGTCACCGTCGGGTAATCGTCGTTGGTGATCGTCCCGGTGCCACTGACCCCCGCGCTGATTGTGCCGCCCAGGATGACGCTGAACGTCTCATCCGGCTCCAAGTTCGTATCACCATTGATCGTCACCGGCAGGTTCACGCTCGTCGCCCCGGCAAGGAAATTCACCGTGGCGTTCGTCACCGGCACATAATCGTTGTTCGCCACCGTCGCCGCTGTCGCCGGAACCGTCGTCAGGCCATCCGCCGTGCTGTAGATCAAGGCACCCGCCGACGGCGCACCGCCTGGGATGTTCACCACAAAGGTGAGCGTTGAGGTTCCCGCATTTCCTTCTGTGATCTTCGGGCTGCTCATCGTCATCACCGGGTAGTCATCATTGGTGATCGTCCCTGTCGCACTGGCGGGTGCGCCCACCCCACTCAGGCTCACACTGAGCGTCTCATGTGGCTCCTGGGTCGTATCCCCGTTCACCGTCACCGGCAGATCCACGCTGGTCGCATTCGCTAAGAACGCCACCGTCCCGTTTGTCACCGCCACATAGTCACCGCTGGCGGCAGTCGCCGTGCCATCCGCCGTGCTGTAAGTCACGAAGCCTGCCGACAGCGGTGGCGTCGCGAATGTCGCCACGAAAGTCAGGGTACGGGTACCCGCGTCGCCTTCTAGCACTGATGGGGCGCTCAGCGTCACTCCTGGGTCATCGTTGAGGATCGTCCCCGTAGCGCTGGCGGGCGCGCCCACCCCGCTCAGACTCACCCTGAGCGTTTCGTCCGGCTCTTGCGTAGTATCTCCGTTCACCGTCACCGGCAAACTTACGCTCGTCGCCCCCGCAGCGAAGGGAACGATCCCGTTCGTCACCGCCACATAGTCATTGTTCGCCACCGTCGCCGTGCCGTCCACCGTGCTGTAGGTTAGCGTCCCTCCCGACAGTGTAGCCGACGCGAAGGTTGCCACGAAATTCAGCGTGCGGGTACCCGCATTGCCCTCTAGCACTGATGGGGCATTGAACGTCACCGTCGGGTAGTCATCGTTGGTGATCGTTCCGGTGCCACTGACTCCCGTACTAATCGCGCCGATCAGGCTCACGCTGAATATCTCGTCCGGCTCCAGGGTCGTATCGCCATTAATCGTCACCGGCAAGCTCACACTCGTTGCCCCGGCAGCGAAGGGGACGGTCACATTCGTCACCGCCACATAGTCACCGCTCGCGGCGGTCGCCGCGCCATCTACCGTGCTGTAGGTCAAGGTTCCTGCCGACGGCACAGCCGACGCGAAGGTCGCCACGAAATTCAGGATGCTCGTGCCCGCGTTGCCCTCTAGGACGGATGGATTGCTCAGCGTCACCGTCGGATAATCATCATTGGTGATCGTCCCCGTACCCTGCGCACCGGCCAGCGTCACCGCGATTGCGCCGATACCTGATGTTCGCAGATTCGATAGCTGTACCAAAAATGTCTCGTCGGGTTCGATGCTAGTGTCGCCGGTCACATTCACTGTGATCGTGCCGCTTGAGTTGCCCGCTGGGATCGTCAGCGTACCAGTGGCTGCCGCGTAATCGTTGCCCGCCACGGTGGCTGCCTGATCAACCGTGGTGTAGTCCACGCTCACATCTCTGGAGGCGATGTTGCTCAGGTTCACGGTGAAGGCAAACGCGGTTGTGCCTACGTTGCCTTCTGGCAGTGTGACATTGGTAATCGTGACATCCGCCGTGTCATTATCAAGATTGACCACGTTCACCGTCTGGGTGAGAGTGCCGCTGTAGAGCGGATCGGCGCTGCTGGTTGGGCCGACAGTGACGGTGTAGGCCACAGGCCCGTCAACCACAAAGTCGTCTACGCCTGTCACGGTGACGGTTTGCGGAACGTTCCAGTTTGCGGCGGTAAAGGTCAGGCTGGCCGGACTCACCGTTCCCTCAGTCGTATTGCTGCTGATCAACGGGATGGTGACAGTCGCCGTCGGTTGACTGTTCAACCAGACACTAAAGGTCATCGTGCCCCCGGCCTCGCTGGTTGTCCCACTTGTCGCCGAAACATTCACCCCCACGCTGTCATTATCGCTATTGCTCAGGCTAACGGTCTTGATCGCCATGCCGCTGTAGAACGGATCGCTGCTGCTGGTCGGGCCGACAGTGACGGTGTAGTTTATATTCCCGTCAACCACAAAATCATTCACACCAGTGACAGTGACGGTCTGCGGAACATTCCAATTCGTGGCGGTGAAGGTGAGGCTGGACGAGCTAACTGTGCCCTCCGCCGTGTTACTACTGGCCAGCGCAATCGTGACATTCGCCGTCGGCTCGCTCGTCAGCACCACGCCAAAGGTCGCCGTGCCACCGGACTCCGTCGTGATCAGCCCGCTCATTGGGTTGACCGTGATTCCGGCGCTGTCGTTATCGGTGATGTTTGCGCCCACACTGGCAATGGTAATTGCGTTGTACTTGGGATCCGCGCTCGTGGCGCTGTGCGTGACTTGGCGGAAGTCCGGGCTGATCTGGGCAATCGCGTCATCAAACGCCGAGACCGTCACCGTCTGCGGCTGATTCCAGTTCCCTGGCGTAAAGGTCAGGCTCAACGCGGGAAGGGCGGGCGCAGGTATACCCACGCGCAACCGAGCATCGGCGCTAACCGCAATCGTCACATCGGCGAGGGGTTGGCTGCCCAGCACCACGGTATAGGAGGAGGTTCGCCCACCCTCCGCCAGACTCAAGATCGGCGTGGCCGGTGTCACGATCACCCCGGCGGTATCGTTGTCGAGGTTCGTCAGCGGGATGGTTTTCAAACCAACGCCGTTGTACACCACCGAGCTACTGCTCGTCGGGCCGACCTGCACGTTGTAGGCTATATCACCATCGGCAATCGCATCATTTACGCCGGTGACGGTGACGGTCTGAGGAACGTTCCAGTTCGCAGCCGTGAAAGTCAGGCTCGCCGGACCAACCGTCCCCTCGCCCGTGTTGCTACTGGAGATCGGCACCGTCACATCCGCCAGAGGTTGCCGAGTCAGCGCCACCTTGAACGTGACGGTGTCGAGGTTCTCGCTGGTGGTGGTACCGCTCTGCGCCGAGATGACGAGATCCGGTGGAACATCGTTATCCGCGATCTGCACCGTGGCGGGTGCAATCTTTAGCGGGCGATAGAGCGGATCGGCGCTATCCACGCTAAAGGTAATACCGCCGCTATGTGGCCCTTCGGCGATCAGATCGTCAACCGCCGAAACCGTGATGATTCGGGCCGTATTCCACGTATCGGGCGTGATCGTCAGCACCGTGCTGACCATTCCGTCCACATACAGTTGGGTATCGGCGGTGGCGGTAATCACCACATCGGCTGTCGGCTGGCTGTTCAGCACCAGGCGAATAGTTGCGGTTGCCCCACCCTCCGCCACTGGCCCGCTGACGGGGTCAGCGGTAATCCCGGCGATATCGTTGTCAATATTTATCAAATTGACGGTGCGCGCAGCCAGACTGCGATAGAGCGCATCGGCACCTGTGGCGGGGCCGACGCTGACGGTGTACGCGATGTTCCCGTCATTGACAAAATCATCCACGCCGGTGACGGTGACAACCTGCGCTGACATCCATGTCGTCGGCGTGAAGGTGAGGCTGGTCGGACTGACCGTACCCTCGGTCTGATCATTGCTCGTGATCGGGATGGTGACATTCCCGGTTGGCTCACTATTGAGCCACACGTTGAAGGTGACGCTGCCGCCCGCCTCGCTGGTGCTGTTGCTGCCGGGAGTCGAAACATTCACCCCCGCAGTATTGTTATCGGTGTTCGTCAGAGGGCCGATAGTCTGCGCAAACTTGCCGCTGTAGAAGGGATCGGCACTCATAACCGGCACAATCTGCACGGTATAGATGATGGGGCCGTCTACCACGAAGTCCCTCACGCCGGTGACGGTGATGGTTTGTGGCTTATTCCAGTTTGCAGCGGTGAAGGTGAGGTTGGCCGGGCTGACTGCGCCCTCGGTCGTATCGCTACTGGTGATCGGGACAACCACACTGGCGGTGGGCTGACTATTCAGCCACACGCTGAACGTGACGCTGCTACCAGCCTCGCTGGTGCTGCTGCCGCTCAGGGGCGAGACATTCACCCCGGCGGTGTCATCATCCACAATCGTGATGGTCGCCGATGTGCCGCGAGAGGCATTTGTCGGCGAGCCAAGGGTGGCACTGATCGTCTCAGAGTTCTCGGCAATCTGATCATTGATGATCGTGAAAGGCAGACGCACTTTCTGGACACCAGCCGGAACCACCACCGTACCACTGCTCAGGCCACTATAATCGCTTCCCGCCGTTGCGCTGCCGCCGATGATGTAGGGCACCGTCACGTCGTAGGCGGTCGGTTGGCTCAGGACGATCCAGAAGGCGGTGCGGCCCACGCTCTCGCTGACCGAACTGGCGTCGGCAACCATGTTCACCACTGGCGGCGCACTCGCGTCAGTAATTGTCAGGGTTGCCGTATCCGTACCGCCGAACGTCGCGCCATTAGGCGCACTAAGCGTGATAAATGCAACCTTGTCCAATTCCTTGATCGCGTCGGGCAGAACCGTGATCGTAATGGCCGCAGTATTTGTGCCGGGCGGGAAATAGAGTGTGCCACTCGTCGCGATATAATCCCGACCAATCCCGGCTTTCGCGCTCCCATCGCTGGTTGCGTAATGGACGCTCACCGTATTCGTTCGCGAGGCACCGGCGGGCTGGATAGAAAGATTGACCGTCACCGTCACCGTGCCCTGGGCCTCACTCGCCGAGATCGCGGACGATGCGAAGGCCAGCGTCACCGCCGGGGTTGCCGTGGCCGTTGCTGTTGCCGTCGCCGTACTCGTCGGAATCACGATCTGGGTTGGCGTAGCCACATTGCCCGTCGTTTTGGTAAGCGTAGGTATAGTCGTGCGTGTCGGCGTCGTTGTCGGTGTATGCGTCGTTGTCGGCGTAGGTGTAGATGTGACAGGAACAGTAGCAGTTACGTCGCCGGGGTTGCTGATCGGGGTTGCGCTGGGACTTACGCGGCCAATGTTCCGCGTCGGTGTCGGGCTCGGCGTCTGAACAATCGTGGTCGGCACGCGAGTGAATGTGCGCGTGGAGACAGACACCGGGCGTGCTGTCGCAACCGTAGCAGTGGGAGAGGGGCTAGGTGTAGGTTTAGGGCTAGCTGTTGCGGTCGGCTCCTGGCTTGGAGCAGGAATTTCCACCACTGGTGGACCCTCGGCAGGCACAGTATGTGTGACGGGTCCGGTCGTCTCTTCTGGGGGTGCAGCAGCAGCGGGCGGGGGAGCGGGAAGAATCGGGACATCACCACTCGTCCAAAAACTATAGTCTACACGTCCTCGGGAACTTAGATCGCCCTGAAAAAACATTACATGCGGCTCAACAAGGAGGAGTGCATAGCGCGCAATACAACTGACCGCGAGGAGCGCGATCAGCATCGCCAACAGAATCAGCCAGGGCAACGGACGCACATCACTGCGCCGACGCTCAGGCAGCCGTGGCAAGGACGGTATGAGGTTTTTCAGTGCTGGGTGTCGCATTGGCGTAGCGCAACGTGAAATAGAAGGTGCTGCCCTCCCCAGGCGCACTCTTCATCCAGATCATACCACTTTGTCGCTCAATGAGTTGTTTGCAAATGGCCAGACCGAGTCCGATGCCGCGCTCAGAAGAGTTAATTCCCTCGCTCGCCCCATCACCACGGACAAACCGCATGAACACCTGCTCGTGCATATCGGGCGAGATGCCCCTACCCGTATCTTGAACCTCAACCAGCACATGCTCAGGCAGCGCAGTGGCGCGCAGGACAATCCCGCCCTCGCTCGTATAGCGTCGGGCGTTGTCGAGGAGTTGGTGTACGATCATCCGCACCTGATCGTAATCGGCCAGCACCTGCGGAAGATCTTTGGGTACCTCAATTTTCAGGCTGAGCCCCTTCGCCTTGATGAAACTCTGAAGCGGCCAGGATGCGTCATCAACCGGGCGACTCAGATCAACTGCCTCAAGGTCGGTGGTAAGTGAACCCGAGTCCAGACTCGCGATCACAATCACATTGCTGATCAGGCTGGTCATATTGGTAGCGTGCTGACGGATAGAGTCAACAAAAACCTTCTGGTCATCGTCCAGAGGACCAGCCAGTCCGCGCATCAGCAGGTCGGAGTTGCCACGGATCACCGTGAGTGGCGTGCGCAGTTCGTGAGAGATCGTGCCAATGAAGTTCGTCTTGGCCCGATCCATTGCCACTTCAGAGGTCATGTCTTGTAACACGCAGACGGAGCCGAAGTGCTGGCCATTGGGTGCTACCACCGAGTTTGCCGTCGCACGGACAATCCGCTCCCCCAGGGAGAAGAGGTCGTTGGCACGCTGGCTACCAAACCCCGGCACGCCGTCGGTCAGTTTCACCAGGGGAATATCGTCAAACCAGACCGGCGGCGGATCAGCAGCGCTGATGTTAAGAAACTGACGGGTAGCTTGGTTGATCAGGATGATCCGCCCCTCAATATCACAGACGACAATCCCGTCACCGATGCTCTCGACGATAGCGGCGCGCTGGATAGACTCATTCTGCACTTGATCGTAGAGACTGGTCAGGTGGCCGGTCATCGAATTGAAGCTACGTGCCAGTACCCCGATCTCATTGAGCGACTGAATGTGAACGCGACGGGTCAGATCTCCGGCGGTGATCGCCTCGGCGGTGGTGGCCAGATCACCCAACGGCGCAGTGATCCGATTGGCGGTGATCACACCAACACCAATCAGCAGGCCAACCAGCGCCACCACAATCAGAGTCATCGGCCAGAGCGTGCTAGAGTTGGCCTCATAGGCGTAGTCACGCGAGAGGGCCGGGGCGAGGATGCCCACAGAAGTACCACGGATGGTGAGGGGAATGTAGGCAAACTGAAACTTACGACCGTCCACTATCTCGGTGCTGAAAAGGGTAAGTTCGCTCGTACCGGCCTTGAATGCATCCATCAACTCCGCGTTCATGGATGGCAGTTTGACACTGGCCGTGCTGAAGGTTGAGGCCAGCAGTTTACCCGACTGGTTGTAGAGTGTTACCCCGGCAGATTGGGAGCGCATCGCCAGCGTACTGAGCAGACCATCACTGCCATCAATCCGAATTGCGGCAATGAGACCGCCCACCACTTTAGAGCCCTGGCGCACCGGGGAGATCGTCGCAAAATAGAGCGTGTCGGTTTCGCTATTGGTTGCCTTAAACTGAAGCAGGCCCGCGTACTTATCGCCACGGCTATCGCCCTGACTGCTGAGAATGCGCTGGGTGAACCATGCCTTCGAGAGATCGAAGGACGAGTGTACGGTGAACTCTCTGTTGAGTGCGCCCGACGCCCGCTCAAAATCGCTGACCGTTTGCCCATTGTGGTCAAAGGCGATCAGGCGATCTAGGCTAACCCCGCTGCGGCTGATACCCACGCGGAAGAAGGGGTCGAGCGCAGCTTTAAGCCCTTTGACATCATCATTGGCGAAGGCTTCGGCCACTCCTGGCGCACCCGTGTTCTGATTGCGTTGGTCGAATGCTACCTCACGCAGAAACTGCAAATTGGCCTGCTCCTGGCTTAGCAGAACATCATTGGTCATGCGCGACACCGAGGCAAGTTGGTTATTGAATCGCTCCTGCAACGAGCTGGATGTCTGATAAAAGACCACAACCGAACCTACCACCGCCACAAGAACGGTGAGGAGCAGAAATGGTCCGATAATCTGATAGCGGAGCTGTGAGCGTAGCCCCCGCAGTGCCCCTTGCATGGAAGTTCTCTCTCGGCGTGCGAGGCTGGCTAAGCCGAGTTAGGAGATTGCGATGTAGGAGAGGATGCGGCTGTCAGCATACGGTGGTGACATGGGTGACATAGCTAGAGTATAGGAGAGTATGGTTATAGGATCAAGGGCTTCTGTATTATAACTCCCTAACAGTTTGTTTATAATTAAACACATTTTGATACTATAATGTGTCATAATTGACTGAGTGCAGAATTCGCGCTAACAAAATGTTCTTCTTACTCGCCCCAGACAGACCGATTGTGCTATAATCGCATCAGTATTATGATTACGGTAGTATCTGTGCGGCATACTATGCAGCTACGTTTTCTTGGAACCGGCACCTCCATGGGAGTCCCCGTCATCGGCTGCGGCTGTGCCGTCTGTACCTCGGGGGATTCACGCAACCGCCGCATGCGTACCTCGGCGCTGCTGCGCGCTGCGGGCCAAACAATCCTGATTGACGCTGGCCCCGACTTTCGCTTCCAGGCTCTCAACGCCAATCTCCACCACGTGGATGGGGTAATCCTCACCCACTCGCACTTTGATCACGTCGCCGGGATTGACGATCTGCGTCCACTCTGCGATCACAGCGGTTGTGTGCCGATCTTCGGTAGTCCGCGTACCCTCGCCGAGGTACGTGAGCGTTTCTCCTACGCCTTTACCGAGAACTCGGTCGGCTCAACACGCCCCAGCATTGAGTTGTGTCCGATTGATATGCCTTTTCTGATCGGCCCCACGACGATTATTCCACTTACAATTATGCACGGCACATGGCCAATTACCGCCTATCGTATCGGCGATCTCGGCTACGTGACCGATGCCAGCTACATCCCACCCGAGTCTGCGGATCGTCTACGTGGCCTGGATGTGCTGGTACTCAACGCCCTGCGCTACGAGCCGCATCCGACCCACTTCTCGCTTGCCGAGGCGCTTGAGGTGATCGCAGATCTGCGCCCGCGCCAAGCCTTCCTTGTGCATATGACCCACGCCTTCGATCACGGTGCTGCCGGTGCCCAGCTTCCCCCCGGTGTTGCATTTGCCTACGATGGGCTGGAAATTGAGGTCGGCAACAGGTCATAGGCTAAGACAAGGTGTCAGGTGTCAGATGTCAGGTGTCAGGCCAGAATGTGGCATCGTGATGCGCTCGACCTGACACCTGACACCTGACACCTGACACCTGACACCTGACACCTGACACCTGACACCTATGCGAATCGGCATTGACGCGCGACTGAACGCCTACCGCCAGGGCGGAATCGCCCAGTACACCCGGCTGCTGCTCGCGGCTATGGCACCGCTGATTGGTGCTGATACGCTGGTCGCCCTCCAGCATCGCCGCCAACCCCAGCCGATGACCACCGCCCGAAACGTCGAGCGGGCGTTGCTCGTCACCCCGCCCCACAATCGCTTTGAGCCACTGGCCCTGCCCATCGAGTTGCTGCCCCAGCGGCTCGACCTGCTGCACTCTCCTGATTGTGTGGCCCCACGGCTGCGCCCCTGCCCTGCCGTCGTGACAATCCACGATCTGGCTTTTCTGCGCTTTCCCGACATCCTCGACGCCGATGCCCGACGCTACTACGGTCGGGTACGCGCCTCGGCCCACGCCGCTCAGGCGGTGATCGCCGTCTCTGAGTCCACCCGCGCCGACATTGTTGAACTGCTTGATCTGCCGGTCGAACGGATTGATGTGGTGTACGAGGCGGCGGCACCCTCCTTCCACCCTGCCGAGGTGGGCGCGGGAGAGAAGCGTACGATCAACGAGCGACCGCTGCGGGCCGGAGAATTCGCCCTCTTCGTCAGCACTATCGAGCCGCGCAAGAACCTGGAGACGCTGCTGCGCGCCCTACGAGTCTGCCTTGACCGACGCCCGCAGACCGGCTACCGGCTGGCCATCGCCGGGGTGCGTGGCTGGCTCGACGGGCCGGTCTTCGATCTGATCCGTGAACTGCGCCTTGCGGATCACCTGGATTTTCTGGGCTGGCCCGAGCCCAGCCAGTTGATCTGGCTTTACAGCGCCTGCAGACTCTACCTCAACCCTTCGCTCTATGAGGGCTTTGGATTGCCGGTACTCGAAGCTCTAGCCTGCGGGGCACCGGCCCTCGTGGCAGACACCAGCAGCCTACCCGAGGTTGCGGGCGACGCGGCGCTGCTCATACCGCCGCGCGATGTGGCGGCATGGGCGGCGGCGATCATGGATTTCTGGGAGGATGACGAGGCGCGGATCGCGCTGGCGCAACGCGGGCCAACCCAGGCGGCACGCTTCTCCTGGGATCGCGCTGCCCGCGAGACCCTGGCGATCTACCGGCGAGTGGGCCGGTGAATATGATAACAAGGTTTTGCCACAGAATCACACCGAAAGACACAGAAAGAATACATTTCTGTGTCTTTCGGTGTGATTCTGTGGCCGCGATCCCTATGTTCGCAGGGCCGGGTTGAGCTTGGTGGCGGCGAGCCACGCCTCGATCCCAACCGTGGGCTGAATCCCCTGCTCAGTGACGATTCCGGCCAAAATATTCAGCGGCGTCGAGTCAAAGTAGACGTTTGTCACCTGAATGTTCGTCGGCACCTCGGGCCAGACCTGATCGGCCGGCCAGCGAGTCTGCTCAGGCTGAGGGTAGCCAGGGGGGAGAAATTTCTCAGAGCTACAGAGGGCGTAGACCGGCACGTTAGCCTCCCTCGCCGCAAGCACCATGCCGTAAGTTCCGACCTTATTCATCAGGCCGTGAGCACTCAGGTGGTCGGCCCCGACCAGAACAAGCTGAGACTGACCGGCCAGCACCACAGCGAGGGCATCCACCACTAGGGTTGTTGGGATGCCGCTGGCCGCTAGCTCATTGGCCATCGTGCGACCCTCGCAGATAGGGCGTCCTTCAGCGCAGATCACGCGGAAGCGCCGACCAGCCCGCTGGGCGTGGCGCAGCACCGCACGTACCGTTGTGCTGCGCCCATTCGTCACGATCTGCACGTCATCGCTGATCAGCCGCAGGGCCGTCTCGGCGATTGCCGCCTCGTGGACATGTAGGCGCCGCTTGAACTCGTTTGCCGCATCAACCACGACCCGCTGGCCCTGGCCAAAACTCTCCGCAGCGTCCACCTTCCAGAGCAGCGCATTCACCAAATTTACCAGCGGTGCCATCGTCGGATGCGAGTGAATCAGCGCCCACCCCGCCTCAAGCAACCCCTGATGTAAATGGGACAGATCGCCGCTCTGATCCGACTGCGCCTGATATATGAGCGTCTCGGCGCTCTTCTCGGCGATTTCAACCGCGCCAGAGATCCCGTCTTTGGCAATAGCAGCGATTGCCTGTGCGGTATATTTATCCACAAAGTTCTTCCAATCGTACTATTATGGTAACGAGACTTCCGCGATTCATGGCCACAGAAAGACGCCGAAGCTCACAGAAACATACCCTTTCTGTGTTTTTCCATGCTCCTCTATAGCAGAATCTCATGGTCGTACTACGAGGTGCCGTATCACGAATGCGGCCTATGACGAGCATACCACAGTTTCGTTTACCGATTGTTGGAACCAATGGAGCGTCGCTTCAGCAATTGTTTGATCGCCACCTCAAGCTGGGCGATAGAGAAAGGCTTTGGCAAATAAGGGCTCCCGCTCTGCTCAAGCTGTTCAAGCGTGATCGGGCTCAGTGTGTCGCCCGTGATAAAGATCACCCGCTCGGCCAGGTCGGGGTCGCGCTCGCGGATGGCGGACAGAAGCTCAAATCCGCTCATGCCTGGCATCCGCACATCGGTGAGAATCATGTCGAAGGATTCACGGCTCAGGGCGACGAGTGCGGCTTCGCCACTGATCGTCACCGTCGAGCGGTGGCCGAGATCGTGCAAGAGGCGTGAGATCAGCCGAATCACTGGCTCCTCATCATCCACGACGAGGATGTTGAGCGATGGTTCTGTCTCACTGATTACCGAATCGAGCAGAGCGGGCTGTTCAGTCACTGTGACGGGAAGTTGGCGCACGGGCAAATCAACGAAAACACGTGTCCCCAAACCAATTTGACTCTCAGCCCAGATCTGGCCCTCATGCTCCTTCACAATACCAAAGCAGATTGAGAGCCCGAGTCCGGTGCCTTGCCCCACCGGCTTCGTCGTGAAAAAGGGGTTAAATATCTTACGCAAATTACGCTCGGGGATGCCTACGCCCGTGTCGCCTACCTCTACCCGGATCATCTGCCCCCCAACCTCGTCCTCAGGACGAGCCGACACCACCCGCGTGCGCAGGGTGAGTGTGCCGCGTCCGCCGCGCTCAACCATCGCGTGGCGTGCATTGGTAATCAGGTTCAGGAAGACCTGCTGGAGCTGATGCGGATCGGCCACTGTTTGCACGAGGTCTGGGTCAAGATCGAGCTGCACCCCGATATTATCAACCCGCAATTGATATGCCTGAAGGGCGAGGGAGTCGCGCAATATCGCATTGAGTGCCACCATCGAGCGTTCGGGCGTATGTTCACGAGCGAAGATCAGCAGGTTCTGGACAATCCTAGACGCTCGATCAGCTTGAGTGTAAATCTGCTCAATATCTTGGCGGGTATCGTCGGAGAGATGCGTATTACGCAGGGTGAGCTGGGCGTAGCCGCTCACGCTGGTGAGCGGATTATTCAGCTCATGGGCTACGCCGGCAACCAATTGGCCAATCGCTGAGAGTTTCTCCGACTGGATGAGTTGCTGCTCTAGACGACGGCGTTCGGTCAAGTTGCGCGCAATACAGTGGAGACCTCCAGGCTTACCGCCGCCATTCTGCATCACGTGGGCGCTCACCTCAAGATAGATCGGCTCTTGGTTATGGTGCGCCAGCTCAAGCTCGAAGGGCGATACCGCCTGGCCATCGAGCAGATTGCGCAGATGAACCTGTGCCGCTCTCCACGAGTCGGGGGCACAGAGCGACCAGATCGGTTGACCAATCAGATCCTGCACGGGGTAGCCGGTGATCTGCGCACCAACCTTATTCACGCTCGTAATGCGCAGATCGCGGTCAAGCATAAAGATCATATCGTAGGCGTTTGCGAAAAGATCTTTGTAGCGTCGCTCGCTCAGTTTCACCTGCTCGTAGAGCCGGGCATTCTCAATCGCAATTGCCGCATAGTCGGCCAGTGTCGCCAGCAGATACTGGTCATTCTCACTGAATACCCGGTCGGACTGCTGATTATCCACTGCCAGGACACCCACCACCTGGTCGCCCACCATCAGAGGAACCTGAAGGATCGCCCGTACCAGAAACCCCGTCTTCACCTTCAAGGCCACACCGTTGCGAGTCCTGTCGGTGCGGATCGGCTTACCTGTGCGAACTACCTGGCCGGCCAGGGTGTCGTGGATCGCCATGCGCAGACTCTGGGCGCGCTGCTCGCCAAGGTTCTTCGCCGCCCGCAGGTACAGCTCGTCGTGCTGGTTATCGCGCAGCAACAGGAAGCCCTCTTCGGCCTGAGTGATATAGACACCGGCTTCAACGATTCGCTCAAGCAGTTGCTCCTGCTCCATCAGGCCAGTTACCGATTTGCCAATACGCGAGAGTACGGTAAGCTCCTGGACGCGCTGCTGGAGCGAGGCGGTAAGACGTTCCTTATCGCGGCGCAGGCGTCGCTCACGCAGGGCTTGATCAATCACCGCACGCGCCTCGGTATCCGAGAATGGCTTGATCAGATAATTCCGCGCACCGAGGCGGAACGCCTCAACCGCGATATTCTCCGATCCGTGGGCAGTCATCAGGATGACCGGCACGTCATAGCCTTCTTGAGCGATCAGGCGTAGGAGGTCAAGTCCAGAAATATCGGGAAGTTGGAGATCGAGCAGAATCATATCAGGCAAACGGTCACGAAGGCGCTGAAGCCCCTGACGCCCGGTATTTGCGACAATCGGGCGGTATCCAAGCTCAGGCAGCACATAGTTCGCGAGAAGCCCGCAGATCTGCTCGCTGTCATCAATGATCAGGATCTCTTCCATAAGGTGGTGCTGTTGCTGCCCAAGGCGATACTTACGATAATGACCTACTACTCGATGGCGTGCCAGCAGGAGTCTCACATGGCTTTGAATTGTACCCTGTTACGATAGCGGTGGCAAGAGATTGTCCTTATACGTAGGTTCATGTCAAAGTCACCCGTCGGGAGATTTAGTCTCCCGTCAGCGAGTGAGCGACGCTGGGCGAATTGCTGTTATCATAGGCTCAGTTTTTTCAGGGGTACGGATCTGCAATCTGCAATCTGCAATGGGAGGGAGTGATGCGAGCGATCCGCATTCATGAGACGGGCGGGCCGGAGGTGTTGCGCTATGAAGATGTGCCCACGCCCGATCCAGGGCCGGGCCAGGTGCGCGTGAAGGTGGCGGCCACCGGCTTAAACTATATCGAGACCTACCACCGCACCGGGCTTTACCCGTTGTCGCTGCCCTTCACCCCCGGCGGCGAGTTTGCGGGCACGGTGGACGCCCTCGGCCCTGGGGTGAGCAGTTTCGCCCTGGATGATCGGGTTGCCACCGCCTCGGGCGCGGGCGGCTACGCCGAGTACGCCCTGGCCCCCGCCGATAAGCTTGTCGCCGTACCCGAGGGTGTGGATCTGCATCTGGCCGCCGCTGTCATGCTCCAGGGCATGACTGCGCACTATCTGGCCTACAGCACTTACCCGCTCAAAGCGGGCGAGATCTGCCTGATCCATGCGGCGGCTGGCGGGGTTGGTCTGCTGCTGACGCAGATTGCGCGTCATTTGGGTGCGCGGGTGATCGGCACCGTTGGCTCATCGGAGAAGGCCGAGTTGGCCCGCGCCGCCGGGGCCAGCGATGTCATCTTCTACCGCGACGAGCCCTTCGCCCCGCGTGTGCGTGAACTGACCGGCGGGCGCGGCGTGGATGTGGTCTACGACTCGGTGGGCCAAGATACCTGGGAGGGCAGTCTGGACTGCCTGCGCCCACGCGGCATGATGGTGACATTCGGCAACTCCAGCGGCTCCGTCCCGGCAGTTAGTCCGCTGGTGCTGAGCAGCAAGGGTTCGCTCTTCCTGACGAGGCCAACTCTGTGGCACTATATCGCCACGCCCGAGGAGTTAGCCTGGCGTGCGGGCGATCTATTTGGCTGGATGATTGCCGGCGCACTAAGCGTGCGGGTAGATCGCCGCTTTCCCATGGCTAACGCCGCCGATGCCCACATTGCCCTCCAGGGCCGGGCCACGGCGGGCAAAGTACTGTTGATACCATCGTGTTAAGGGTAGAGACGCCCCGGCGGGGCGTCTCTATGGTCGAGGATTGTATGCGTGTTGTGATGAAATTTGGCGGTACTTCGGTCGGCAGCGCCGATGCGATCCGTCAGGTTGCCGCGATTGTGAGTACCACTCACCGCGACCACGAGGCTGTGGTGGTGGTGTCGGCGATGAATGCCCCCGACTTGCGCACGACCGACTCGCTGATCGCTGCGGCCCACGCGGCCGCCAGGGGCGAGGGCAATGCCACAGCGCACGTGGCCCCGCGCCTGCTTGAGTTGCACATGCGCGCCGCCGCCGAGCTAACCTCGCCCGCCGAGTGCGCCGCCCTTGAGCCGGAACTGCGGGCCATGCTCGATTATCTGAGCAATCTGTCGCGCAGTATCGCGGTGCTGGGCGAACTGACGCCACGGGCACTGGATCTGTTTAGTGGCCTGGGTGAGCGAATCAATGCCCGCCTGATCGCTGCTGCCCTGCGCAGCGCGGGCATCCCGGCCCAGGCGATTGACGCCACCGACCTGATTATCACCGATGAACGCTACGGCAATGCCACGCCACTGATGGAGGAAACCACCGAGCGCACGCGTGAGCGCCTGCTGCCCCTGCTGGAATCCGGTATTGTGCCGGTTGTCACCGGGTTCATCGGAGCCACGCGAACTGGCGTACCCACCACCCTCGGGCGCGGCGGCAGCGACTACTCCTGCTCCATTCTCGGGGCCAGCCTTGACGTTGATGAGGTCTGGTTCTGGAAAGAAGTTGACGGCGTACTCACGGCCAACCCAAAGATCGTGCCCGAGGCGCGCACTCTGCGGATGCTTTCGTACAGCGAGATGGCCGAACTGGCCTACTACGGAGCCAATGTGCTGCATCCGAAGACGGTGCAGCCCTTAGTGCAGCGGCGCATTCCCATCCGCATCCGCAATACCTTCAACCCCGATCACCCCGGCACGCTGATCGGCGAAGGTCGGGGCGACCGCACCGCCCGTGCGGTCACGGCGATCAAGGATGTGAGCATGATCACCGTGGGCGGGCCGGGGATGCTGGGCCTATCGGGGGTGGCGGCGCGGATCTTCGGGGCGGTTGCCCGTGCCCACGTCAACATCCTGCTGATCTCGCAGGCCAGCAGCGAGCAGAGCGTTTGCCTGGCTGTCTCCCACGCCGAGGCCGCCGCCGCTGAGGCCGAGTTGCGCAAAGAGCTATCCGATGAGTTCTCCGACCAGGATGTGGAGCATATCGAGGTGCTAGAGTCGCTGGTGATCGTGGCCGTGGTTGGCTCGGGTATGCGCGGCACACCAGGCATCGCCGGGCGTGTCTTCGGGGCCATGGGCAACGCCGGGATCAATGTGATCGCCATCGCCCAGGGCAGCACCGAGAACAACATCTCCCTCGTCGTCTCCGCCGCCGACGGCGACGAAGCGGTGCGAGCCATCCATCGCGGGTTTGATCTGTAGACAAGGTTCGTGGGTGCTTTACAGAAATAGCCCGTAAAGCCCAGGAGCTTCAGCCCTGGGATATAAGGGCTTCATCCGCTTTAGCGGCTTTAGCTGTAGCTTCGCCATAGGGCTTCCTCGTGCCGCAAACCGCTTGCAATAGAACAAATAACCTGGTATACTGCCGTCGTAGACGTAGGCGTTTGTGTCCTTGCGAAAACCAAGCTGGTCACACACGTTCTGCTGGTAGACATGTCGCGGCGGGCTACGCCGAGACACAAAACGCCTGTGGAGACCCGGTAAGCCCAACCGTTGTGGCTGGCACGAGTCGATGAAGCAGGAAGCCCAAGAGCTTTAGCCTTGGGTATATCACTGTTCGGTCTACAGCCCGACAGCTCAACAGCCTAACACACTGCGCGATGTGGAGGTGTGGGGTTGTGGGGCTGTGGAAGGCATCTCGCCTCAATCTGAAACCTTGTCTAGGGGCAAATGGCCATGGACACCCGGCTATCGGCTATCGGCTATGTTCATATTGGGCAGATAGATCTGCGTGCCGATCTGCGGCAGCGCAGACACACCCGACTGCCGCCAGATCACCTCGTCAACCCCAATTGCGAGTCCGTTACCAATGACATACGACGACCGCAGGCCGGTCGCGTCACGGTAGAACTCGTGCGCCCACCCGAGCGGGAATGCGGCAGAAGGTTGCCAGGGACCAAATGGCGACACCGCCCAGCGCCAGTGGGTGCCGCTGCCGGTAGATCCCGTTGCGTTGTAGAAGATATAGAACAGCCCGCTCTGCTCAATAACATGCGGCGATTCGGGCACTTTTCCCGGCTCAGCAGCCTGATAGGTTGCGCCCAGGTCGTACCACGGCCCAGCAGGATTATCGGCCATCGCCACGCCGATGATCGGGCCGCTACGGTCGGCCCCGGTGTAGTAGAGGTAGTAGCGCCCGTTGTACGCCAGCACCATCGGATCGCGGCAATCGGACCATGTAGTCGGCCCTGAATAGAGCGCATCAGGGTGGTGCGGGCGAAAAACAACCCCCTGCTTCTGCCGGCTTTGCGGGTCGGCGGGGTTCGTGCTGGTCGCCAGCATGATCGTCTGGGCGATCTGCGTATTCACCCCGGTGTAGTACATGTAGAAGGTGTTGCCCACAGTGATCACGTGGGGGGCCCAGACATACGCCTCATCCGCGTCACCTGGCCCACCGTGGCGTAGCGGGGTGGCCAATTCTTCCCAGGTGCAGAAATTGCGTGTACGGGCATAGGCAAACTGGAACTCGCCCCGGTCATTGAGGGCGGGAAGATCAATGCGGGTGGCAACCAGATAGTACCAGCCCTCAAAGGCGAAAAGGCTGTGATCCTTTAGCTTCACCTGAGGCAACGCGAAAGGGGTATAGCAGAATGTCGCCGCTAGTGCGGGGGATCCGTACGCCGACGACGGATTGGCGGACTGCATCGCCTGAGCAGTCTCGCTCTGTCCAAACCCGGCAGCTTGATCTTGATCCGCCACGCCGATGATCTGGGTAACTAATACGAGAATCAGGAGGTACCTCACACCAACCGTCCATGCAATTCGCGCATAACGCCCGACGACAATAGCCGCTAACGCCCGGCTATCGGCTATCGGCTATTACGACAATTGTAGTTTGTTTGGCTTACCCCCCCTAGCCCCCCCGCAAGCGGGGGGGGACATACGTGCCAACCTCCCCCCGCTTGCGGGGGGATTGAGGGGGGTGATCGGCGGGAGCCTTTCTGCGAAGATATTTACAACTATAGTACTATCGGCTATCGGCTATCGGCTATCGGCTATCGGCTATGTTCACATTAGCGCGTGGTTTTCTCAACCGGTGGCCTGTAGTTGCTCGCCTGAATCGTAGGTGCCTGGCGCGAGGCAGTTGTACCATCATCGCCGCAGTACGGGCAGATGCTCCAGGTCAGATCGACCACCCGCGCACAGCCGCTACAGCGACGGCGCAGGGAGGTGTTACAGTGCGGGCAGAGGATGAAGTCTGGCTCAATTGGGCGCTGACATTCCGGACAGACATACTTCTCCTCAATATCATTGCGCAGGTATTCTTCCTCAAGCGAGCGTTCATACTTTTCGGACAAGGTCTGTGGCGGGCGCAGGATCAGGTGCAGTGGGATACCGACAAAGGGCAGCAGCAGCACCAGGCCAACAGCAAGCACCTGCACCGACACATCCTCGCTGCGCCGTCGAATATCGCGATAGGCCCACAGCACCGACGCCGCCCAGAGCAACACCAAGTAGGCTCCAAGAAACACGCCTAAAGCCTGGAGAATCGGCACCAGATCTGACAGAAATTTCTGAATCGCTTCCATGAAACCTCAATAGGCCAGCAGCAAGAAGCGGCCTCAGCCTCCTGCCTCCTGCCGCCTGCCTCCTGGTTACAGCCGCGTCGTTTCCGCCTTCAGCACAAAGACCGTCGCCCCGCCCACCTGCACCTCCAGCGGCGCTGGCGGGTAGAACTCACCGGACTCGGCGATGGGCGGCATGGGAGAGACATAGCGCGTGCGTGTCGAGCAGTGTTCGCGCACCGTTTTGATCACCATGTTCACCTGAGCGTCATCCACACTCAGCAGCAGCGTGACATTTCCCTCGCGCAGGAATCCGCCTTGGCTGCTCAGCCGCGTTACCCGATAGTTCTGCTCAGTGAGAGCGTCCACAAGGTTTCCGGCGTCCTGATGCTGCACCACCGCAAATATCAGTTTCATTGATATACCCCCAGGCGCGTGACACGCTTCAGCAAGGGCGCAACCTCATGCGCTATCTGCTCCGCCAATTCAGCCAAAGGCTGATCCGCCGAGAACGAGCGCCAGCGGTCAGGATCCTGGCGGATCAACTCAGCAAACCCGGCGGCCACCCGCTGATGGTACGCCAGGTCACGGGCGTCTAATCGGTTCCACTCCGGCGGCGTGCTAAACGTCGTCCCCGGCGCACCCAGCTCAGCCCGTTCCTTCGCCACTTGCTTGCGCCGCAGGCCATCCTCCACCGGCAGATCCAGATAGAGGGTGAGATCCGGCATCAACCCACCCGTCGCCACCGTCGTGATCGCCTGAAGTTCATCCAGATCGCGCCCGAGCCCATAGCCCTGGTAGGCAAAGGTCGAGTCCGCGTAGCGGTCACAGAGGACAATCCCGCCGGTGTTGAGGTAAGGCCGCACCAGTTCGCTCACCAGTTGTGCCCGCGCCGCCGAAAAGAGCAGTGTCTCGGTTGTCGGTGCCATCTCTGTATGCCGCAGATCCACGACGATCCGCCGGATCAACTCGCTGATCCGGGTGCCCCCCGGCTCACGGGTTAGGATCACCGGGTAGCCTATGGCCTGAAGCCGCTCGTAGAGGAGACGAGCCTGTGTACTCTTGCCGGAACCCTCCGGCCCCTCGAATGTGATAAATACGCCCATAGGCACATTATAGCCTGTCTGTACCTTATCTGTAGATCTTCACCCGCCGGTTCGGATCGTCGCCGCGACTCTCCGAGCGCAGATTATAGCGGTCGGCCATCTGGTGCTGGAGCCGACGGATATAGCTGCTGCGTGGCGTCAGTTCGATCATGCTGCGCTCACCATTCATCAGTTGGCCGATCGCCGTCTCCAGTTCGACCATCGCATCCTCGATTACTTCGGAGCCGTTGGTGCGTTTCCCACTATCGCCCTCAGACTGCCCACCCTCATCGGACTCAACCTCGCGCAGGTTGAACACCTGGGCCAACTGGCGCTCCATCTGTGTGATTGTATTGTTCCGCAGCACGTACACGGGTACACCGTGTTCCTCGGCCTGCTTAAGCCGCTGGGCGCTCTGGCGATAATAGTTCTTCAACGTCATCACCAGCGAGGCGTCTTTCATCTCACGGACAATCACCGCAGGCACGCGCAATCGCTCGATGGCCGTCTCTAGCCGGTTGCGACTCACCCCAAACGGAAAGATCCGCTGGGTCGTCACCCCTGGGCCAGCAGCACCATTCGCACCGCTGCCCGATCCGCTGCGCTCACGCGGACGCGGCCCGCTACCCCGCTCACCACCACCGAAGCGCTCACCGCCGCCGCCCCGTTCGCCGCCCGAACTGCCTCGACCTGGGGCCATACGGCGGCCCAGGGACGGCGCATCAATCCGCTCACGCTCCACCGTCTCCACCTGCACAACCCCGTCTGCATCACGCGAACGCAGTTCGGCGGGTGGGTTCTCGCCGCGCAAAATGGCGTCCACCGCCGCCGCCACATCATCGTAGACCGTCACGCTATCCCAACTCTCGATCTCAACCAGCACCTCAAAGGTCGGCGGGGCTTTGCGCTCCAGCACCGTCTTCTGTGTGCCGCGTCGCCGTGCCTCCTCGTCGCCAAGCGTTACTGCCTGGATACCGCCCACCAGATCCGAGAGCGTCGGGTTGATCATCAGGTTGTCGAGGGTATTGCCGTGAGCCGTACCCACCAGTTGTACGCCGCGCTCGGCAATCGTGCGTGCGGCCAGCGACTCAAGCTCTGTGCCGATCTCGTCAATGACGATTACCTCAGGCATGTGGTTTTCCACCGCCTCGATCATCACCCCGTGCTGCTCGGCTGGACGAGGCACCTGCATGCGCCGCGCCCGTCCAATCCCAGGATGCGGGATGTCGCCATCGCCCGCAATCTCGTTTGAGGTATCCACAATCACCACCCGCTTGCGGAACTCCTCCGCCAACACGCGGGCCGTCTCACGCAGCAGGGTTGTCTTGCCCGTGCCCGGCTTGCCCAGCAGCAGGATGCTCTTTCCGGTTTCCACCAGATCGCGGATGATCACCACCGTGCCAAACACTGCTCGGCCCACCCGGCAGGTCAGGCCGATCACCGTGCCGCGACGATTACGGATCGCCGAGATCCGATGCAGCGTGCGCGGGATACCAGCCCGGTTATCCTCGCCAAACTCACCGATCCGCCCGATCACATAGTCAATGTCCTCCTGAGTCACCTCGCGGTTACTCAGAAATCGCTCCACATCACGGTAGCGCGCCTCCGGCAGTCGTCCCAGATCGATCACAATCTCAAGCAAATCCGCCACGTCATCCGTGCCAGCCTCAATAGCATCAGTGATATGGGTCGGCAGCGTGTCAAGCAGCAAATCGATATCGTTAGTGTTCGTCATATCAAGTCGCTCGGACATAGGATTATCTATCCTCCCTGGCCGCAGAGATACGTGGGGCTATCACCCGAGGCTCCAGCCCCGGCTCAAAGGTTGGCACCAGCAGTGGTCGTCGCACCGCAACGACCATACTCTTTACGAGCAGAGCCTGCTCGCCAATCGGCTGAAAACCGAGGGCGTAGCACGGCTCAAGCAGATCCGCCTGGTACTCGCGTAGCACCAGGTAGACCGGGCGTGCGTCACTGAGTTGCGCCAGCCCAAAGCGCAGCACATCAACCACCTGATCACGCATGTCGGGCCGAACCATCAGGCTAAAGACATGCCCCGAGACCCCGCTCGTCAGTCGCAGGTAGGAGGTTAGATTGTCGTCAGGCCCAAGTACCCAGGCCACCTGGCGTTGCCTGCCGAAGTGCGGCGAGAGCGACAGCGACCAGTGGCGAGCGTTGCGTACCTCGGCGTGCTGCACCAGATGCGGCGTCACCACGCCGTAGAGCTTATGCACGGCCCAGTGATCGCGGCGAGCCTGCATACGCATGGGTGCCAGCGTGGTGCGCTGATCCCAGTCGGGGCCAGAGAGCTGGAGGATGGTCGTGTGCGTGTATGCCTGGAATCCAAGCTGACGGAAAATCTCGCGCACTTCGGTGTGCTGGCTGGGGGCAGCGGCATAGAGCCGCTGGACGTAGGCGTGCCCGGCGTGGACGCAGAGCTGTTCGAGCAGGCGGAACCAGATGTCATAGTCGCTCGGCAGGCGCGTCGCCCGTGTGCCAGAGGTGCCGAGGTAGACGACATCCTGCTCAGGGCGACCGCTGCGCCCGAGGGATTGGACAACCGCACTCGTACCGCGCTCCTGCGTAATGAGCGTGGTACGATCCCGCCCGTTGCCCTGGAGCATGCAGTGTAGCGCGCACCACGCAGGCCGGTGAGCCTGCGCGAGCAGACCATCGGTGTAGAGCATCACCTGATTACGCGGCTTGCGCCGTAGCGACCAGAGATCGCCGGGGGCCACAGAGCGAATCATAGCGTGATTTTAGATTTCGGATTTTCGATTTTAGACTGCGCGCCGCAATCTAAAATCCACAACCTAAAATCGTCTATAGCTCCAAAAAGTAGCGATGCACCCGGTCATCACTCGTCAGCTCGGGGTGAAAGGTGGTCGCCATCATACGGCCCTGTTGTGCGGCCACAACCGCCCCGCTCGGTAGGCGTGCCAGCACACGTACCGTCGGCCCGACCGACTCGATCTGCGGTGCGCGGATAAACACCCCCGGCAGTGGCTCGTCGCCCAGAACAGGCATGTCAAGTGGCAGTTCGAAGCTATCAAGCTGGCTGCCGTATGCGTTGCGCCGCACCGTTATGTCCATCACCTCAAGGCCAGGTTGCCCGCCCTGCTTCATATCGAGAACCGTGCGCGCCAGCAGGATCGCCCCCGCACACGTCCCCCAGATTGCCAGATCACGACCGGCCCGGGCACGCAGCGGGGCGATAAAGTCATAGAGCGTCAGCAGGCGACCAATCGCCGTACTCTCGCCGCCGGGGATGATCAGGCGATCAACTGCCACCAGATGTTTCGGCAGGCGCACCTCCACAGGCTGCACGCCCATCCGTCGCAGGATCTCGCTGTGTTCACGAACATCGCCCTGAAGTGCCAGTATGCCAACATTCATAAAAAAATCCGTTGGGCCATCGTCGCAGCACTGCGACAACAATGGCCCAACCAAGAGACTACCAGCCGCGCTTCGCCATCAGTTGCTCAGCCGGGATCTGATCAATGTTGATGCCGACCATCGCTTCGCCCAGACCCTTGCTCACCCGTGCGATAATCTCCGCGTCCTTGTAGTGCGTAGTTGCCTCAACAATCGCCCGTGCTCGCTGCATGGGGTTGCCGCTCTTGAAGATCCCCGAACCCACAAAGACACCATCAACTCCAAGTTGCATCATCAGAGCGGCATCGGCTGGTGTGGCGATCCCGCCGGCGGCAAAGTTCACCACCGGGAGTCGGCCCGCCGCCGCCACCTGCTTCACCAGTTCGTAGGGAGCTTGCAGGTTCTTGGCCGCTGTGAACAACTCATCCTCATCCATGCTCTGGAGGCGACGGATGTCGCCCTGAACGGTGCGGAAGTGGCGGACAGCCTCTACCACATTGCCCGTACCCGCCTCGCCCTTGGTGCGCAACATCGCCGCACCTTCGGCTAGGCGGCGCAGCGCCTCGCCCAGGTTGCGGCAGCCGCACACAAAGGGGATGGTGAATTTGTGCTTATTGATGTGGTGCTCCTCATCCGCCGGGGTGAGTACCTCACTCTCATCAATGTAGTCAATGCCCAAAACCTCGATCACCTGGGCCTCAACAAAGTGGCCGATCCGGGCCTTGGCCATCACCGGGATGGTGACTGCCGCCTTGATCGCCGCTATCAGCTCAGGGTCGCTCATCCGTGCAACGCCGCCTTGGGCACGGATGTCGGCGGGCACGCGCTCAAGCGCCATCACCGCCACAGCACCCGCCTCCTCAGCAATCCGCGCCTGCTCGACCGTGACCACGTCCATGATCACGCCACCCTTGAGCATCTGCGCCAGGCCGACTTTCGTCGTCCAGGTTGATTTTTCCATCACAACACCTCACTCACGCACGGTTCAACAGTAGAGACAGCACAGCTTATTCTACCATAGCCGCTCTTGTCGGGGCAATGCAGCGACTCGTCCCCTACCCGTCGTCGTTTCTTGCGATCCCTGATGCACGGGTTTATACTGATGGTTGCGCAGGTCGCCTGCCCCGTTAACTCACGTAGCGCATCTGCGGGAAGGGAAGTAGCACACTATGACGTTCAGGTTGCACGAGATCCAGCCATCTCCGTCAGCGCCACGCTCGGCTCCGGGTGTGAAGATGCCCGACATCCCGGCTCAGCCCACCACGGTTGCCGATTCAGGGCTGAATATGGGTTTCCTGACCGACCTCGTCCTCAAGGTTATCTACTTCACCGGCTCTGTCACTGGCCAGCGCCTTGAAGAGATGACGAAACTGCCCTTCCTTGGCATTATTGATAAGGCTCTTGAGTTTCTCAAGCTTGAAGAGTTTGTTGATATTACCGGCGCAGAGGGCGGCTTCAGCGAACGCTCATTCCAATATATTATCGCGAACAAGGGTCGTGCGAAGATCCTTGAGGTGCTTGAGCGATCCCAGTACGCTGGCCCGGCCCCCGTACCGTTTCAGTCGTATGTTGATATGGTCAATCGCCAGAGTGTCGGGGACATGGTTATTGACCAAGCCGCTATTCGTCAGGCGTTCGGGCATCTGGTTGTCAATGAGAAAATGCTGGATAAGATCGGGCCGGCGGCGAACTCGGCTCGTTCGCTCTTCCTCTATGGCCCCCCCGGTAACGGTAAGACGACCATCGCCGAGGGAATCTCGAATATGCTCGGCGGGTACGTCCTCATTCCCTATGCCGTTGAGATTGATGGTCAGATCATTAAGATCTTCGACCCGCTTAACCATCAGGTTGTGCAACAGAACCAAGTCGGCCACGTTGATGTCGCCCCGCCCTTCCCCGGTGCCCCCGTTCGCCAGTCATCCAACTCTTTTCCCGACGCACGCTGGGTTGTCTGCAAGCGCCCACGTGTCATTGTCGGCGGCGAACTTATCCTTGAGCAGCTTGAACTGATTTTCGACCCGGCTGTCAAAATCTACGAGGCTCCCTTTCAGCTCAAGGCTAACGGTGGCCTCTTCCTGATTGATGACTTCGGTCGCCAGAAGTGCCGCCCCCAAGATTTGCTCAATCGCTGGATCGTGCCCCTGGAGAAAAAATTTGACTACCTCGCCCTCCAGACAGGCAAGAAACTCCAGGTACCCTTCGATGTGCTGATCGTCTTCTCCACCAACCTTAACCCTAAGGATTTGGTGGACGATGCCTTCCTGCGCCGCATCCGCCATAAGATCGAGGTGCCGAACCCCTCGCCCGCTGAGTTCCGCTCCATTTTTCAGCTTGTCTGCAAGCTGAAGAAGATCCCGTATAGCGATGAGGGTCTGCGCCATCTGATCCAGGAACATTATATGAAGGCTGGTCGCGATCTGCGCGCATGTCACCCGCGTGACCTCTGCGATCAGATTCTTGACGAGGCGAAGTATCGTACCATCGAGCCATCAATGAGCAAGGAACTGATTGACCGCGCCTGTGAGGCGTATTTCGTCAAGCTTGGCTAGTACACGGTCGTATGCCTGCCCCTGCAAGGCGACCCCAGGAGGTATGCTCTCTATGTCTCTGTTCAAACGTCTTGGTGGCACAGCTCAACCCCCCCCTCCCCCCGAGGCTGCGGTCGCTGCGCCCGTGCATAGTCCTGTCCCTCCTGCCCTTAACCCTATTTCTGAGGCTCCGGTTGCGGTCGCTCCTCCTGAGCTGCGTAGCGCCCCGCCCGCACAGAGCCAAGCTGCGGTGGTGGACGAGTCCCTGCCCGCTACTGACCCGAAGCGCATGCTTGAACTTTCGCTCTGGATCGTTGACCGTATTCAGGCATCCCTCGGTAATCAAAGTGAACTCAAACGATCCCCGGAGAGCGAGAAATTGCTCCAGGAACGATTCGCTCGCACCTACCAGCAAGCGGGGGTTACTCTCCCTGATTCCGCTGTCAAACAAATGTTCACAATGGTCTGCGATGAACTGATGGGATTCGGCCCCATCCAGCAGTTGCTCAACGACGACTCGATCTCTGAGATCATGATCAATGGCCCTAACCAGGTCTATGTTGAGCAAAAGGGCAAGTTGCGTCTCTCTCCCGTGCGCTTTGCGGGTGATGAACATGTACTCAAGGTGATTGACCGAATCATCCGTCCCCTCGGTCGTCGCGTTGATCGCAAGTGGCCCATGGTTGATGCCCGTCTCCCCGATGGCTCTCGTGTTAACGCAATTATTCCGCCCTGCGCTATTGATGGCTCCACGGTCACTATTCGTAAGTTCTCAAAGAATAAGCTCAAGATTGACGATCTCATCCGCTTTGGCTCGATGAGTCCTGAGATGGGTGAGTTCCTGCGCGCCTGCGTGATCAGTCGGCTCAATATCGTGGTCTCCGGCGGCACCGGCTCTGGCAAGACGACGCTGCTGAACGTGCTCTCGAACTTCATCCCCGAGGACGAACGTATCGTTACGATTGAGGATAGCGCCGAACTTCAGCTTGCTCAGGATCATGTGGTGCGTCTGGAGTCGAAGCCCGCTGAGGTGGATGGGAGCGGACTCGTGTCCATCCGCGATTTGGTAAAAAACTCCTTGCGTATGCGCCCCGAGCGTGTGGTCATCGGCGAGTGTCGTGGTGGTGAGACCCTTGATATGCTTCAGGCGATGAATACCGGCCACGATGGCTCGCTCACCACGCTCCACGCTAATACCCCCCGCGATGCCCTGGCCCGCATGGAAACAATGTCTATGATGGCCGGTATGGATCTGCCTCTGAGGGTTATCCGTGACCAAATCGCTGCGGCGATTGATGTGATTGTCCAGCAATCGCGCCTTGATGACGGTCAGCGTAAGGTAACCTACATCACTGAGGTGCAGGGTATGGAGGGTGAGACGGTGGTTCTCCAGGACATCTTCAAGCTGGAGATTCTCGGTAAGTCGCCCGAGGGCAAAATCCAGTGCGAGATGCGCCCATCCGGTGTGCGCCCACGCTTCACCCCACGCCTTGAGGCCCACGGATTCAAGCTGCCGCCCAGCATCTTCGGCGCTCAGGTTCCCGGTCAGAAAAAGGGTTGGTAAATCCTGTAGGGGCGAAGCATGGGGCAGGGTATCGGCTGTAAGTAGCCGACACCCTGCCCCATGCTTCGCCCCTCCGTATGTGTGTGGGTTCTCCTGTGAAAGATCAAACCATCATCGTCGGGGCCGGCCTGGGTGGCCTGGCTGCCGCTATTCGCCTCGCCGCCGTCGGTCACTCCGTCCTGCTCCTTGAGAAGAACCAGCGTGTCGGTGGCAAGCTCAACCTTGTGCAGGAGCAGGGCTATACCTTCGACACCGGCCCTTCGCTGCTGACCATGCCCTGGGTTATCCGCGATCTTTTCGCCGCCGCTGGACGGCGCATGGAGGATTACCTCCACCTCGATCAGATTGAGCCGACCTGCCGCTATACCTGGCCCGATGGTACGATTTTTCACGCCTGGCAGCGCCTGCCTCAACTCATCCAGGAGATCGAGCGCATTAGTCCGCCCGATGTCCCTGGCCTCTTCCGTTTTCTCGCCTACAGCGCCCGGATCTACGCCGCTGTCGCCGACAATTTCCTGCTCAAGCCCTTCGATGGCATCTCCGAGCTCCTCACGCCCCGATTGCTGCGCGATGGCCCACAGATCGACTCGCTACGCAGTGTGGATGCAGCCGTGCGCGCCTACTTCCGCAGCCCCTACCTGCGCCAGATCTTCAACCGTTACGCGACCTACAACGGCTCGTCGCCCTACCTCTCACCGGCAACCTTCAACGTGATCGCCTACATCGAGTTTGCCGAGGGTGGCTGGTATGTGCGCGGCGGAATGTACGAACTGGGTCGCGCCCTGCTTCGCCTCGCCGAGGAATTGGGTGTGCAGATCCGCACCAGTACCACCGTGGCCGAGGTACTGCACGATCGCGGTGCCGCCTGCGGGGTACGCCTGGAGTGTGGCGAGCGCATTCCAGCGGCCCGTGTAATCATCAATGCCGACCCGCGCTACGCCTACGCAGCCCTCCTGCCCGATCACGAGCGTACCGCCCGTCGTCTCGCCCGTCTGGAGCCCTCCTGTAGCGGCTACGTCCTCTTCCTGGGTGTGAATCGCACCTACCCACATCTGGCCCATCACAATATTTTTTTCAGCGCCGACTACCCCCGTGAGTTTCAGGCAATCTTCCAGAAGGGAGTTCCCGCCGTTGACCCCACCGTATATGTGGCCGCAACCTGCCTGAGCGACCCGCAGCACGCCCCCCCCGGCCACATGAACCTCTTCATCCTCGTCAACGCACCCGCCCTTGGCCAACGAGTCAACTGGTCTCAGGAGGCTGCGCCCTATCGTGATCTGGTGCTGGCCAAACTGGAGCGGATGGGACTGGATCACCTGCGTCAGCACATTGTCTACGAGCAGATCTGGACCCCAAAAGACATCCAGAGCCGCTACAACGCCGCAGGCGGCGCGATCTACGGCCTCTCCTCGAATAATCCCTTCTCAGCATTTATGCGCCCGCCCCTGCGCGCCCACAGATTGCGCGATCTCTACTTCGTCGGTGGCGGCACGCATCCCGGCGGTGGTATCCCTCTCGTCCTCTTGTCAGGTAGGGCTATCGCCGAGCGAGTTGCCGCCGACAGCGCAAAAAAGTCTTTACACTAGACATTACTACAGCCCAACATATTCCTGGTATTACAGTGCCACAGATCGTCGTTTCATCCAAAAATCTACCCCTATCATCGTTAACTTGCGATTAACCTCTTGATTTTTGGGCGTTGTAGTGCTATTATGACCTCGAAGCCTTAAAAGAACAGCAACCGACCAGCGAACCTGTACAGCCGAACATGTGTGGTCAGACAGCAAGCGCCGACCCCTACTGTAAAATGAATTACAGAGACAAGGCGTGTGTTAGGGGAAATGGCAGGCGCGGCCTCGCCAGGGAGACTAACAGACAAGCGCCGGATCGCTGATGTAGCGATTGGATGCTGTGCGAGCAAGATGACCGCCTCTCGCGCAAAGCTCACCGCGTAAGGAACACAACAAGAATCCTACGCCGAGATCGGAGCCACACCCAAAGGCAAAAGCCGACGCAGCGACTGCCGTCACACCGCCGTAAGGCGGGGGACGATGGCCGTATTGACTGGAGGGCAGCCAAGGGTTTGCACAGATGAGTAAGCTGGCAGAGGGACACAATATGGCGGGCCTGATCTCTTGAGGCGTCAAGCTCTGTACGCTCGGAAGACGGACTCCCTGTACGCTCAGGCGGATGGACGACGACGGACTTCGGACGAACCTAGCAAGACCAGTAAAAGGTAGGGAAATCAAAAAAAGTGCCAAGAGGGGCCGCAGGCGTTGTGCCTGCGGCCCCTCTTGGTGTTCTGATACGCCTCGTTGATCTACCCCGCCATCCTCCAGCCACCGTCAACTGCCAAGGTATGCCCCGTGATGTACGAGGCCATCGAGGATGACAGGAAGACGACCGCCGCCGCAACCTCCTCTGGTCGCCCGGAGCGGCGCATCGCAATGATCCCCTCGCCCCACGCTCGCACTTCGTCTGGTAGCGGGTTAAGCAATTCGGTATCTACAAATCCCGGAGCCACCGAGTTTACCGTAATTGACCATGCCGCCGCCTCACGGGCCAGCGAACGAGTGAATCCCTGCACACCCGCCGTGGCTGCCGAGTAGTCGGCTTGGCCAGGAAACCCGCCGTTAGCGTGCAGCGCCGAGAGATTGATGATCCGCCCATAACGTCGCTGCATCATCGGTCGCATGGCCGCCCGACAGGTATGGTACACGCCTGTCAGGTTTGTGGCCAGCACATCACGCCAGCGGGCCGTACTCATCTCTTCGATCGGGCCATAGCTTGCATGTCCGGCGCAGTTCACCAGGATGTCCAGTCGTCCCCAACGTTCAAGGACGGCACTCACCAGAGCCGGGCCAGCCGCTGGGTTGGCCACATCTGCCTGCATGGCCTCGACCACACCACCTGATTCCGCGACCAATGCCAGAGTTTCTGCCGCAGCCTGGGTGCGCTCACGGTAACAGAATAGCACCTGTGCGCCCCGGCGGGCCAGATCGCGTACCACTGCTCGCCCGATCCCCCGCGATCCGCCGGTGACGATCGCCACTTGCCCCGTGAAATCCATTGCGTGCCTCCTACGGCATCACCCATCCGCCATCAAGAGTCAGCACATGTCCGGTAATATACGATGATCGCGGCGAGGCCATAAAGCTCACTGCCGCCGCCACCTCATCGGTCGTGCCAAAGCGGCGCATTGCAATTGTGTTGATCGCCCACTCCCGGATCATTGGCGAGATATTCTCAACAAAGTCAGTATCAATGTAACCCGGTGCCACCACATTTGCGGTTATCCCCTCGGCGGCCACTTCACGGGCAAGCGCCCGAGTGAATCCCACCAGACCGGCCTTTGCTGCCGCGTAGCTTGTCTGCCCGACATTGCCCGCAAGTCCAGCCAGTGAGCCTATGGTAATGATCCGACCGTACTGACGGCTGCGCATTGCGGGCAGGGCCGCTCGACAGCAGAGGAACGCCGAGGTCAGATCTGTCTCGATCACGTGGTGCCACTGATCGGGCTTGAGCCGCACCAGCGGGGCGTCAACAGTGGCCCCGGCATTGCACACCAAAATATCGAGGCGGCCCCAACGCGAGATGGCCGCCTCGAAAATAGTCGCAACATCAACCTCATCACTCACGTCAGCGCGATGGGAGAGGGCGTCGCCACCAGCCTCGCGAATCTGCGCCACGACCTCATCGGCCGCTGTCACGCTGTGCTGATAGTTGATCAGTACATTGGCCCCCTGGCGGGCGAGATCGAGGGCCACTGCACGACCAATCCCGCGTGACGCACCAGTGACTATTGCAACCTGACCATGAAGTGACATCAGTTGCTCTCTGCTACGAATGCACGCACATCTGCCACCGTACTAATCGTCACCGTTCGCACCTGGGGTGCGATGCGGCGAATAAGGCCGGTAAGCACTTTGCCCGGCCCGATCTCCACAAAGGTCGTACATCCCAATGCCACCATCGCCTGAACGGAAGCGATCCAGCGCACGGGTTCCACAACCTGTGCCACCGCTTCGCGTCGCACCTCGTCGGCCACACGCAGTTCTTGAGCCGTCACGTTTGCGATAAGTGGCACATTCAGGTCACGTACATCGGCACGTTCCATCTCGTGAGCCATACCCTCAGCGGCCTGGATCATCAGCGGCGAGTGGAAGGCGGCACTCACTTTGAGCGGCAGAACCCGCTTTGCTCCGCGTTCCTTGGCTTGCAGCGACGCCTGCTCGACTGCCAGTGCGCTTCCGCTGATGACGAGTTGGTCAGGGGCATTATAGTTTGCCACCACCACGGTGTTAGTAGCTGCGTTCGCTTCATTATGGAAGGTTGCGCTAACGCTCTGGCAAATCTCCTCCAGAATCTCCTGGGCCAGGCCGATCACCGCAGCCATACTACCTTCCCGGGCCTCGGCCATCAACTCGCCGCGCCGACGCACCAACCGTAGGGCGGTGGGAAAGTTGAGGGCCCCCCCCGCAACCAGCGCCGAGTATTCGCCGAGGCTATGACCAGCCACTACCTGCGGGTGAGCTAGCTCCGCTCCGCCAAGATCTTTGAGCACATGCGTCAGGGCGGTGCTAACCGTTAGCAGAGCCGGCTGCGCATTCTCCGTCGCGATCAGATCGGCATCTGGCCCCTGAAAACACAGGCTGCGCAACGGTATGTTTAGAAGATCATCAGCCTGATCAAAAATAGCACGGGCCACTGGGAAGTTTTCGTAGATGTCGTGGCCCATGCCAACGGCCTGCGATCCCTGGCCCGGAAATATCCAAGCAATACTCATCGGTTCCCTCTTCCCTATCCCTGTGCGCTACGCACTATGGCCTGCCCCAGCGTATCACCGACGATCCCCAGGTTAGCCCGCCCCCAAATGCCGTAATCAGCAGGTAGTCGCCATCCTTGACTCGACCCTGCTGTACCGCCTCGTAGAGGGCAATCGGCACCGATGCGGACGAGGTATTCCCGTAGCGATCAAGGTTGATCATCACCCGGTTCGCGGGCAGATCGAGCCGCTTCGCCACTGCCTCAATGATCCGCACATTGGCTTGGTGAGGAATGATCAGGCTAATATCGCTGAGGCTCAAGCCGGCCTCTTTCACCGCACGCAGTGTCGAGTCGCACATCTCACGGACTGCGTGCTTAAAGATCTCACGCCCATTCATGTAGATGTACTGCTTGCCCTGAGCGAGCAGATCGGGGGTGGCTGGCATGCGTGTGCCACCAGCGTCAACCGCCATCATCGTCTCACCCTCACCGGCGGCCCCGATCTGCGTGCTGATCAGCCCCAATCGCTCCTCGGTAGCCTGGAGTACCACGGCCCCGGCCCCATCACCAAAGAGGACACAGGTGTTGCGGTCGGTCCAATCTATCAGGTGAGTAAAAATATCAGCGGCGACGAGCAGCAAACGACGACTCATGCCGCCCTTAATCATCCCGGTGGCCACGCTCATCCCGTAGACAAACCCGCTACATGCGGCGGCGATGTCAAAGGCAGGCGCACGTGTAATCCCAAGGTTTGCCTGGACAGCACATGCGGTTGCCGGGAATGGCCGATCTGGCGTGCAGGTGGCGACGATCACCATATCAATGTCGCCTGGCGATACACCGGCCCGCTCAATAGCCTCGCGACCGGCGGCTGTCGCCAGGGTTGAGGTGAACACCCCCGGCTCGGCAACGCGCCGCTCACTGATCCCGGTGCGCGAGCGGATCCACTCATCGGTGGTGTCAATCCTGCGGGCGAGATCATCATTCGTCACCACCTGCTGCGGGACGGCCATACCCCAACCGATGATCGCCGCATAGCGTGAACTGCTCACTACTTCGCTGCCTTTCACTACATACAAGGGGCGGCCGACGCGGTGAGAACACCGGCCGGTCGCCCCTCGCTCGCCATCACGCTATCGCAGGAGGGCTGAACCCTAGCGGTTATCGGTGGTCTTGGTTGCAATGGCGATCACCTGACGACCCTTGTATGTGCCGCAGTCTTGGCAAGTGATGTGTGCGCGCATAAGGTTGCCACACTTCGGGCAGATCACCAGCGTCGGCGCGGTAAGTGCCAGATGTTGGCGGCGGTTGCCACGGCGGTGGCGTGAGACTTTTCGTTTTGGTAGGGCACCCATAAGGGTTTTAACTCCTGCTCTGCGTTGTATTCTGCTGTGCCGCCCAGGCTCTCAGCGCCTCGAACCGGCTGTCCACACTATCGTCGGTCTGTCTATCATCAATCCCATCGGACTGAACCGTGTAGCTCACCGGTTTATCGCGATACGCCGGGCTCACCGGGTTGATTGGCAACTCCAGCAGCGTATAGTCTCGAACCGCGTTGCCAATGTCTGCCATATGCAACTCACTGAGCAGGTACGGGTCGTCCTCAATCGGCGCAGGTAGTTCATCGCCGTTCATCACATCCACAATTGAGTGGAACTCATCGCTGAAGTCAAGCTTAACCGGGTAATCGAACGGCTCCAGCGAGCGCACACAGACCATCTCCACCACACCCTGCGCACGTACGTGGGCATAGACACCCGTGGCCGTGCGGATGAAGCGCACATCGCCGCTGATCCCCCGCAGGACGAGCTGATCATCGAGCGGGAGTGCCTTCTCGGTGAAGGTGTAGTCGCGCCGACCACCGATCATTTCGCGCAGCAACTGCGCTACGTTAAACTTAATAGTTGACATGTCCGTACACGGCGCTGCGGCCAAGCACTACAAACGCCGCATTATAGCCAGAGGCATTGCTATTGTCAAGCGAAGACCCCGGCCCTAATGCCCCGATGCGTGCGCTTCACTGCCCAGGGCGCTCAGCCCGTTGCGCACGCTTGTCACGAGTTTCATCAGTCGCTCGTCAAGTTCCTCAAGTACCTGCCGTGCATACTCATCGGCACCGGCACGCACCTGGATGGCCTCGTTCTCGGCTTGCTGGAGCAGCCGCCCGCGTTCTGCCTCTATCGCCTCCAGCAACCCGCGCTCATTGAGTACCTGCTGCACCCGCGCCTGTGCTTCCGCAATCAGTCGCTCTTGCTCCTGGATAATGCGCCGCGCCCGCTTTTGCTCTTCGGGGATGGCGATCCGCATCCGATCAATGATGTCCAGAATGCGCTCTTCGTCTACCAGCAGGCGACCACTGAATGGTACCCGCCGACCCTCGGCCAGCGCATCCTCTACCTCATCAATCAAATCGTCCAGTTCGATGACCGTCACCCCCTTTGCGCGAACTTCTGGCGCAACGCCGCAACCACGTGTGGCGGCGCGAACTCCACAGGGTCACGGCCCAGGCTCGCCATTTCGCGCACCGCGCTTGAACTGACGTGCCCATACTTCAGGCTCGATGCCAAGAGTACGACCTCGATCTCTGGGTCGAGCGACTGATTGATCTGGGCCATTTGGAACTCGGACTCAAAGTCGCTGACGGTTCGCAGCCCGCGCACAAGGGCACAGGCACCGATCACGCGGGCGAAATCAACTGTGAGTATCGTGTAGCTAGCGACCTCAACCCGTGGCAAGTGCTGCGTGGCCTCGCGCAGCAGATCGAGGCGCTCTTCCGTGGTGAAGAGGAGATTCTTCTTCGGACGGTCGAAAACGCTCATCACCACACGGTCGAACACCCGGCATGCCCGTGTGGCAATATCCAGGTGCGCGTAGGTAACGGGGTCGAAGCTGCCGGGATATACCGCAATATGCATAGGGTTGGGTTCTGCGTGATTGCCTGTCGGCCCGAGGAGACGTGATCCGCTATGGTGCCTCGGTCTCTGCACCATCGTCAAGTTCAAAGATCGAGAAGCAGGAGTCGCCAAGGCGACGGAACTTAATCCTCGTCAGCAGCGGATAGGTGTCTTCCAGCGTAACTCGTGGCGAATGTCCGACAATCAACAAACTGCCGGGGTGTCCAACCTGTACCGTCGCCACTGTTGTGATCGTATGCACGATCTGTGGATCAGCGTAGGGTGGATCCATGACGATTATATCATAATGCCCTACGCCCCGATGACCGTGCAAAAAGCGATCAACCGGCATGCAATGTACCTTGCTGATCGCATCAAGCTTCGTGTGACGTAGATTATCGGAGATAATTGTACAGACGTGGGCGCTCTGCTCGACAAAATCAGCCGCACTGGCACCCCGCGAGAGGCACTCGATCCCCAGCGAACCCGTCCCCGCATAGAGATCGAGTACTCGCCCGCGAATCGGCCCGTAGCCCTCTAAGATCGAGAAGAGCGACCCCTTGACCTTATCGAGCATGGGGCGCGTACCCAGGCCCTTGGGAGCCTTGAGTGAATGACCTTTGGCTTTGCCAGTAATAACGCGCATAGATATGAAAGAGGGGAGGGACAGGGAAGATTTTGCCCTCCCTGAGACCCACCCCCACCGCTAAATAATGCCTCTGGCAAGCTCTAGCGCTTGGTGTACTGCGGTGCCTTACGAGCGCGCTTCAGGCCAACCTTCTTGCGCTCCTTCATACGCGGGTCGCGAGTGAGGAAGCCAGCCTTCTTAAGTACCGCCCGCAGACTCACGTCAAGATCCAGCAACGCACGAGCGATACCGTGGCGCACGGCACCGGCCTGGCTGGCGACGCCGCCGCCCTTCACCTTCACCAGCACATTAAAGCTGCTCAGGTTATTGGTAATGGCGAGGGGATGGCGGATATTGCGCTGGAGCAGGTCACGCATCCCGAAATAGTCCTCTGTGTTCCGACCGTTCACCACGAACTCTCCGCTGCCGGGGAACAGGCGCACGCGTGCGACCGATGTCTTCCGTCGCCCCGTGCCCTGGTAGTAGCGCTTCGCATCCATCAAACTAGCTCCTTACTTAGCGCGGCGTCCAGACCTTCGGCTGCTGGGCGGCGTGCGGGTGGTTCGATCCGGCGTAGATCCGCAGCTTTGCCATCAGATGACGGCCCATGCGGTTCTTGGGCAACATCCCCTTAACGGCGATGCGCAGGATGCGGTCGGGGTGCTTGGAGAGCATCATCTTGTAGGGCGTAGCCTTAATACCGCCGGGGTAGCCGGTGTGGCGGTAGTAGACCTTCTGATCGGCCTTGCGGCCCATGATCTTGATCTTTTCAGCGTTCACCACAATCACGAAATCGCCGCTATCCAGCGAGGGCGTGAAGGTCGGTTTATGCTTTCCGCGCAGGAGCGTTGCGATCTGCGTCGCGAGCCGACCGACGACCTGGTCGTCGGCATCAACCAGCAGCCAGTCGCGCTGGACCTCGGAATGTGTCTGATGGTAAGTCTTCACAACTGCTATCCTTAGGTGTTGTGTCTGGTTGCCGACCGTGCCGCACCACGGCCCAACCGACAACAAAAACTATTATATGGTGGCAGATCATCATCCGCCTGCGAGAACGTCAGCATCACCGATGCTCTCGCCTTCCCAGCGTAGCATGCCAGTCGGATAACCGACCGACATAAGGGTGAGTCCGTGGGCGACGCTGGTTGGCCCTGCGGCTCTGCGATCCCGCCCCTTCAGAATGTCCTGAAAATCCTCGGGGCTGATTTTTCGACGCCCAACCAGCAGCGCCGTCCCGACAATCACCCGCACCATATGCTGCAAAAAGGCGTTTGCCGCCAGATCTATTGCGATCAACCGCCTGCCGAACAATTCGATCTCGCTCAGTCGTGCCGTGTAGCAGGTTCGCACGCTTGAGCGCTGATCGGGAACGAGGGCCGAGAACGCCGTGAAATCGTGCGTCCCCTCCACGTACGGCAGGGCTGCTGCCATCGCCGTCACATCAAGCTTTTGCTCAACATAGAGGACGTAATTGCGGAGCATCGGCAGCCACGCATCGTTATTGTCAATCAGGTAGCGGTAGGCCCGTCGGTTTGCCGAATGTCGTGCGTGGAAGTCCGGCCCCACATCACGCACAGCCTGAACCGCCACATCCTCGGGAAGCTTCGCATTCATCCCACGCAGGATCGTCCTGGGCGAGTGCGTCGTCTCTGTAAGAATATTGGCCACTTGCCCTGCGGCGTGAACCCCCGCGTCGGTACGTCCGGCGAGAGTGACCCGTCGCCGCTCCTGGGTCAGTTCCTCCCACGCCTGCTCCAGCGCCCCCTGCACCGTGCGTCCCTGGTTCTGATACTGCGATCCGACAAAGTCAGTCCCATCATAGGCTAGGCGCAGGGCAACATTTCGCATGAGGTGGGGTTAAACCAGTTCAATCAGCGCCATCTCGGCACCGTCGCCGAGCCGTGGGCCGATCTTCGTAATACGGGTATAGCCACCATTGCGCCCAGAATACTCCTGCGGTGCGAAAGTGAACAGCTTCCGCATCGCAATCTTGCTATCCAGCTTCGAGAGCGCCATGCGGCGGGCGTGATGTGTATCCTCACGAGCGATGGTGATCAGCCGCTCCATCTCGGGCTGCACGGCCTTCGCCTTTGCCAAAGTCGTCTGGATACGGCGATGATCGATCAGGGCGATCATCAGGTTGCGGTAGAGCGCCTTGCGGTGCTCATACGAGCGACTGAGTAATTTTCCAGCGTGTCGGTGTCGCATTGTCCTATCCTTAAAACGGCTCCAGGGAGCGAAGTACCCCGCGTAGAGGGGTATCTCAAGACCTGTTGCCTGCTACCTGTTACCTGTTGCCTAGCTTTACTCTGCGCTCGCCGACGCAAGTGCCGCAGGCTCGCCCTCGCCACTTACACCACCAAGCGGTCGCGTGATATAGCCGCGCTCGACAAGCCGATCGCGGATCTCCTCCATTGATTTTTGCCCCAGGTTACGCACCGAGAGCAGCGCCTTCTCGTCCATCTGAAGCACCTGGCCCACCTTCGTGATATCAGCGCGCTTCAGACAGTTATAGGTACGAGTTGAGAGATCCAGATCTTCAATCGGCGTATCGTAGATGTCCGCCGGGATCGCCATCCCGCTCGGCGTCGGCAACTCCTCCTCCTCAATTGCGAGGCGATTGAAGTCGGCGATAGTCTGGCTATACTGCACCAACACCTGCGCCGCGTGGCTCAGGGCGTCGCCCGGTTTCACCGTACCGTCCGTCCAGATCTCCAGGAGCAGCCGGTCAAAATCGGTAGCCTGGCCGATGCGGGTATTCTCGACCACATAATTAACCCGTGGCACCGGCGTGAAAATCGCGTCAACTGGGATTTCCCCAATGGGCAGGACATCGCGCTGGTCAGCCGAGACATAACCCCGGCCACGCTCAACGGTCATCTCAATCTCAAGGCGGGCCGTATCCGAGTCGAGCGTACAGATATAGTGCTTCGGATTGACCAGTTCGATATTACTGGGTGCATCAATGTCAGCGGCGGTCACGATACCGGGGCCGCGCTTCGTCAGGAGTACCTTCACCGGGCGCTCGGCGTAAGAGCGCAACCGGACGCCTTTGATGTTAAGCACAATCTCGGTAACGTCTTCTTTTACGCCCTCAATGGTCGAGAACTCGTGAAACACTCCATCGATCTTTATCTTTGTGATCGCTGAGCCGGGGATGGACGAGAGCAGCACGCGGCGTAGCGCATTGCCCAGCGTATGGCCATATCCCGGATCAAGCGGCTCGATCTTGAAGCGCCCATAGTTCTCAGCCGCCTGCACAACCTCTATTTTGGGCATGGCGATATCAAGCACGGAAAGCCTCCTTAAAGCTTTGAAGATCTCAGATCGCAGACGGTGGATTGCAGAACATTCCACAATCAACCACCTGCAACCTACCATCCGCAAGAGCTCTTACCGGCTGTAGAACTCGACGATCAGCTGCTCGTTAATCCCAGCCTCGGCGTCTTCACGGCGCGGCAGTGCGACAATCGTGCCGGAGAGATCAGCGGCGCTGAGGCGCAGCCAGTCGGGCGCTCGATACTTGGTAAGATCGCCGCTATCGACAAGATTCTTAAAGTACGCGCGGCGTCGGCTCTCAGTACGCACGGTGATAACTTGCCCAACCTTCAGTGTGTAGGAGGGAATGTTGGTCTTGCGGCCATCAACCATAATATGGCCGTGAGACACCAGTTGCCGAGCCTGTGCGCGGGTAGCGCCGATGCCCAGCCGATAGACCACATTATCCAGTCGCCGCTCCAGCAGGCTCAGCAGATACTCGCCGGTGACGCCGCTGCGTCGCGACGCCTGCTCAAACACCCGGCGGAACTGCCGCTCCAGCACGCCGTACATGTACTTGACCTTCTGCTTCTCCAGCAGTTGGAGCCCGTAGTCCGACACCTGGCGGCGTCGCGCATTCGGGCCGTGCTGCCCTGGGGGATACGAGCGCTTATTGAGGATACGCTGCCCTTTCTCGGTGATACCGATGCCAAGGCGGCGACTAATTTTCCCAACGGGGCCATGATAACGCGCCATGCTAGATCAATGCCTCCATACTGTACGCGGGCCACTGCTGCCCGCCCTCTTGTGTTATCTCTCGCCGGGGATGGGCGCTTGCGGGGCGGAATATAATCCGCGCTCCTACCGTGGCGGGCGCCCGGGGCCGTACCCTGCGGTTCCATCCACGATCATCCTAACCGGCTCTCGTCCTGGCCCACCTACACGCGACGGCGCTTGGGCGGGCGGCATCCATTGTGTGGGATCGGGGTCACGTCGGTGATCGCAGATACCTGGAGACCGGCGGCCTGAAGCGAGCGAATGGCCGCCTCGCGGCCCGAGCCGGGGCCTTTGACAAAGACCTCAATCGAGCGCATCCCGTTGTCCATCGCCTTGCGGGCGGCGCTGTCGGCGGTAACCTGCGCGGCATAGGGCGTGCTCTTGCGCGAACCCTTAAAGCCGCCCTGGCCGGCACTCGCCCAGCAGACCACCGCGCCCGAGGGGTCGGTGATCGTCACAATCGTATTATTGAAGGTACTCAGCACATGCGCCTGGCCACGTGGAACATTCTTCCGCTCACGTCGCCGACCGCGCTGACGAGCTGCCGCTGCCGTAGCCTTCTGACCTTTCGGGGGCATAGATCTCTCCTTAACACACAACGGACACAGGCAGGCACACAACGCCTACCTGTGCAAGATGCTACCGTCACTAATTCTACTTCTTCGCCTTCTTCTTAATGCCGATCGCCTGGCCCTTGCGTCCACGGCGCGTGCGTGCGTTTGTGCGGGTGCGCTGTCCACGCACCGGCATCCCACGGCGATGGCGCAGGCCACGGTAGCAGCCAATGTCCATAAGCCGTTTGATATTGAGCTGCACTTCACGGCGCAGGTCGCCTTCGACGCGATACTCGCGGTCAACAACCTCGCGGATCCGACCCACTTCCTCTTCGGTGAGGTCGCGCACCCGCGTCTCAGGGTTCACGTTGGCCTTACGAAGTACATCCAGACCATTCGAGGGGCCGATCCCGAAGATATACCGGATCGAAATCTCGATCTTCTTGTTGCGGGGAATATCTACCCCAGCGATACGTGCCATGAACTTCCTCGTCTAAACGCTATCAGCGACGGCCACAGGCCGCTCGCGACTCCTCTGCACCCGACTCTCGCATCTCACGCAGCCAGGCGAGAGATCGCCAACTGCCGAATGCCGCCAACTAGCCCTGCCGCTGCTTGTGCTTGGGGGTGCGCGAGCAGATCACCCGAATGACACCCTTGCGCTTGATGACCTTGCAGTACTCGCAGCGCGGCTTAACCGCAGCTCGAACCTTCATTATCTACCTCCGTCGCGACAGCGCATACGCTGCCGGATGCTGTATGATTCAACAGCAAATATGAGTTACTTATAACGATAGGTAATCCGACCACGGGTGAGATCATAGGGTGAAAGCTCAACTAACACCCGATCACCTTTAAGAATACGAATATAATTCATTCGCATCTTGCCCGAGATATGGGCCAGTACCTCGTGGCCATTCTCAAGCTCTACTCGGAACATTGCATTTGGGAGAGGCTCCGTGATCGTACCTTCCATCTCGATCACGTCCTTTTTTTTGGACATATCACTCCTTCGATGTCGGCGTCAGCTCAGGATTGATCTTTAATGCAAGCAGCATTGCTTCTGTCACCAGCGATATCTCGCGCTGACCGTCAATCTCATGCAAAATGCCTTGGCGTTGATAGTACGCAATCAGCGGCATCGTCAACTCGAAGTAGACATCAAGCCGATGCTCGGCCGTCTCAATCGAATCGTCGGTGCGTTGATAGAGTTTGCCCGTGCAGGCATCACAAATTCCCGGCCGGTGGGACGGGAAATAGTAGATGTTACAGGTTGCCCCGCAGGTCTTGCATGTTTGACGTCCCGCAATCCGCCGCAGCAACACATCTTTTGGCACTCGTAGGTAGAGTACTGCGTCAATACTGTTGTTACACTCGGCCATTGCCGCATCCAGCGCGACGGCCTGTTCACTCGTTCGCGGGAACCCATCAAAGATGACGCCGGCGCTACAGTCAGGTCGGGCGATACGCTCCAGGATCATACGGATGACCACCTCGTTTGGGACGAGTCCCCCGCGATCCATGTATGATTTCGCCAACATACCCAGTTCGGTACCCTCACGCAGCGCCGCCCGAAAGAGGTCGCCGCTTGCCACGTGGATCAGCGAGGTGCGATCCGAGAGGGTCTTCGCCTGCGTCCCTTTTCCTGCGCCTGGGGGGCCTAGCAGAATAACGTTCGTCATTGTCGGTGCCTCTTGCGTATAGATCTCACGCGCATCCCTGCACGGTCAGTCTCCAGAGTTCACGTACATGTGAACCGGAGAACGCTGCTCCCCACAACCACGGCTTGTACTTCAAAATACTGAGACTGCCCACTATACCACAAACTAACAGGTCTGTGGTACCTATTTGCTCAGGAAGCCCTCGTAGTCACGCATAATAAGTTGCGACTCGAGTTGGCGCATGGTATCAATGGCCACACCCACAACGATCAGGAGGGCCGTACTACCAAGGCCAAGCTGGAGTCCGGTAATTGTCTGCGTCAGGAAGGGCAGAATGGCCACAATCCCCAGGAACAGCGCACCTACCAGCGTGATCCGATTCAGCACCCGACCGAGATATTCCTCGGTCTTCTTGCCGGGTCGAATCCCTGGAATGAAGCCGCCATTGCGCTGAAGGCTGTCGGGGATGTCCTGCTGGCTAAAGAGTACAATCGTGTAGAAGTAGGTAAAACCTACCGTCAGCAGGAACAACAGAACCATATAAACTACGCCACCGCTTCGTCCGGTAGGGTTAAACGTTGTGTAGAAAAAACCAGCGATGGCATTCCCGATACCTTCGCCGTTTACTTGGTAGAACCACGAGGCGATGATGCCGGGGAAAATGATAATACTCTGGGCGAAAATCAGCGGAATCATGCCGGCCATATTCACCTTGAGCGGAATATGGCTGCTCTGACCACCGTAAACCTTATTCCCGCGCACCCGCTTGGCATACTGCACAGGGATGCGGCGCTGACCCTCTTGGATGAGGACAATGCCGATGATGGTTAGCAGGGCGATGGCCACAAAGCCAATCACGCCGATGATCGTGCTGACACCACCGGCCTGGCTAACCTGGAAGCCCTGGACGATCATGCCGGGAAGCCGCGACACAATACCGCCAAAGATGATCACCGAGATGCCTTGGCCAATACCGCGCTCGTTGATCTGTTCGCCAAGCCAGACCAGCAGCATCGTCCCCGCCACCATCGAGGTTAGAATGGTGAAAGTGGGCAGGAAGTTGCTGACAATATCGAACGACGACCGGAAGAGCGACGAGGCCACAACATTGGTCGGGTTGACCGTCCGCTCCAGGGTCATGGTCTGCCCATACGCCTGGAGATAAGCCAGCGGGATCGTCAGCCACATCTGGTAGCGGTTCATCTTTATCCGGCCCTGCTCACCCTCTTTAGACAACTCCTGGAGCGAGGGGATGAGTGGCTGGAGCAGTTGCATAATGATCGAGGCCGTAATGTAGGGATAGACCCCCATTGCCGCCACCGAGAAGTTCTGCAGCGCTCCGCCGGCGAAGATATTCAACAGTTGGGCAAGCTGGTTGTTGGCCAGAGCGTCCTGAAGCTGCTGAAGCGAGGCCGGGTTAATATTCGGAACCGGAATATGCGCAATCAGGCGGAAGATCAGCAACATCCCCAAAGTGAAGAGGATGCGTCGGCGCAGATCTGGCAACTGAATGGCGCGAAGAACAGCTTGGAGCATCGGTGTCCCCTCTGGACGATCATCAGTCTATAGAGACGCTGCCGACAGCAGAGATGCCGACAGCGCCTGATTCCGTTAACAGAACCTTAGTCCTGCGCCTTCTTCTTTGCGTTGCGACCGCCGAAGTTAGCCCCGCGTGAGCGCGAGTGGCGCTCGACGATCCACTCCAACTCAACCACCGTACCGCCGGCAGCCTGGATCTTCTCTTTTGCAACGGAGGAGAACTTATGCGCCTTCACCGTCAGTGCAACACTCAGCTCGCCGTCGCCGAGAACCTTCACCGGCATCGTCTTACGACGCACGGTGCGGGCCTCAAGCAGGCTCTCCGGTGTCACCTCGACCCCGGCGGGCCACTCGCTGAGATCGCCGACGTTAAGAACCTCGTAATCAACACGGAAGATGTTGGTAAAGCCACGCTTAAACGGCATGCGCTTGACCAAGCGGTTCTGTCCGCCCTCAAAGGTACGATAGGGGCCGGGGCCAGAGCGGGACTTCTGTCCCATCATGCCCTTGCCGGCAGTCTTACCTTTGCCCGAGCCAGCGCCGCGACCGAGCCGCTTACTGGTATGGGTTGAGCCCGCTGCGGGCTTAAGATCGTTCAGTTTCATGTTGTCACCTCGTCGGAGACCTCTTCAACCGATACCAAGTGCTTGACCTTAAAGATCATGCCCCGGATGGAGGGGGTATCGGACTTGATCACCGAGTGATTAAGCTTCCGCAGACCGAGGGATGCAACCGTCTCCTTCTGATCCTTGGAGTAGCCGATGACACTCTTGGAGTAGGTGATCCGCAGCTTGCTCATACCGCCGCCTCCTGGTCGGCTGCCGGCCGGCGGCTACGCCGAGCGATCAGCTCCTGGGTGGTCATATCGCGGCGGCGGGCCATCTCACCGAGAGAGATCAGCTCACTCAGCGCCTGGAAGGCGGCCTTGACCACATTAACCGGGTTATTGCTGCCGTAAACCTTTGAAAGAATATCTTTGATACCTGCGGCCTCAACCACCGGGCGAACACCACGACCGGCGATGACGCCAGTTCCTGGGGCAGCAGGCCGAATCATCACCTTCGTCGCGGCGAACTTCGTCATCACCTCGTGGGGGATGGTTGTATTCACCAGCGGGATGCGGATCAGGTTCTTTTTGGCGGCCTCGGTACCCTTACGGATTGCCTCAGGCACCTCAGCAGCCTTGCCCATACCGACGCCGACGTGGCCCTTGCCATCGCCGACCACCACCACCGTGCTAAAGCTAAAGCGCCGACCGCCCTTGACCACCTTCGAGACGCGGTTGATCTGAACAACACGCTCCTCAAGCTCAAGCGACTCAGCGTTGATACGTTCTTTCTTCACAGTTCCTCCGGAAAGCTGCCCGAGGGGCGCTAGAAGTTGAGGCCAGCTTCGCGAGCGGCCTCGGCGAGGGCTTTCACGCGCCCGTGGTACTTGAAGCCGCCGCGGTCAAAGACCACCTTCGTTACCCCGGCCTCAAGTGCCCGCTCGGCGACAAGCTTACCGACCAGCGCAGCCTGCTCCGTCTTTGTCTTCGGTGAGTCGGCCTCGGGCCATGCCTTCTCGTTGGTTGACGCGGCGACGAGGGTACGACCGAGCGTATCATCAATCACTTGGGCGTAGATATGGACACTGCTCCGGAAAACACTCAGCCGGGGCCGCTCCTGAGAGCCGCTGACGCGCTTACGCAGCCGGGTATGCCGGCGGATGCGCAGTTCACGCGTAGATCGCCTTCCCATAGATGCCTCACTGTCGCAATAGAGATTATATCCCCTATCGCAATCACTAACATTGTTGATCTGGTAGGCGGGCGCTGTGCAGCGCCCGCCTACCGGCACAATTACTTCGCCTTACCGGCCTTACCAGCCTTGCGGCGAACCTTCTCTTCAAGGTACTTCACGCCCTTGCCCTTGTAGGGCTCCGGCGGGCGCAGGCCACGAATCTTCGCAGCCTCCTCGCCGACCACCTGCTTATCAATCCCGCGCACAAAGAGCGGCAACGGGTCGCTGGCGCTCTTGCGCTCACCGACCGCATACTGCACGTCATGAGGCGGATCGAGCCGCACCGGGTGCGAGAAGCCAAGCTGGAGGACAAGCGTCTTACCCTCAAGCTGGGCACGATAGCCCACGCCATTGATCTCAAGTGCCCGCTGCCACCCATCGGTGACACCGACCACCATATTCGAGAGCAGAGTGCGGGTCAGACCGTGGAGTGACTTGTGCAGTTTCCCGTCAGACGGGCGTTGCACCGTCAGCGTACCATTCTCCTGGGTGATGATAATGTCGGAGTGGAACTGCTGGGTCAGAGAGCCCTTCGGCCCCGTCACCACCACAAGGTTTTCCTTGCTGATGTCCACCTGAATCCCTTTGGGAAGGGTGATAGGTTTTTTGCCGATACGCGACATTCGCTTCCTCCGTGCGTGCTACCAAACGTAGCAGAGCACCTCGCCACCGACGCGCTCCTGCCAAGCCTCGTGGCCGGCGAGAATACCCTTCGGGGTAGAGAGAATGCTCAGACCAAGGCCGCCACGCACCCGCGGAATCTCATCGCGCTTCGAGTAGATGCGCAGGCCAGGCTTGCTCACGCGGCGCAGGCCAGTAATAGCCGGGCGCCGGTCGGACATATACTTCAATGTGATCGCGATCGTGCTGAAAGGCTTCCCCTCAATCAGGGAATAGTCCTTGATAAACCCTTCGCGCTTCAGAATGTCAGCAATTGCCAACTTCATCTTCGACGAAGGAATATTCACAACCACATGCCGCGCCATACAGGCATTTCGGATGCGTGTCAGCATATCGCCGATAGGGTCGCTAACGCTCACGGTGTGCCTCCTCACACGTCTGGTGCCGGCTGCGGCTGCTGCCGCTTTACACGTAGCCGGTCGCCCGCAACGTTATGATGTTCTACCAGCTTGACTTGACGACACCCGGAAGAAGGCCCTTCAGCGCATGCTCGCGGAAACAAATGCGACACATGCCAAACTTTCGCATATACGCACGCGAGCGGCCACAAGTCTTGCAGCGATTGTACTCGCGCACCTTGAATTTGGCTGGGCGTGACGCCTTAACAATCAGTGAGGTCTTCGCCAAGGATGATTCCTCCTAAACAGTTGGACTAGTTAGCCTTCGCTCCTGGCCCAGACTAATCACGAAACGGCATACCGAGACGCTTCAGCAGGGCGTACGCCTGCTCGTCATTGGTAGCGGTGGTTACAATCACCACCTCAAGGCCGCGGATCTTGTCGATCTTATCGTAGTCAATATCGGGGAACACAATCTGCTCACGCAGACCAAGGCTGTAATTGCCACGGCCATCAAACGACCGACGGCTCACGCCGCGAAAGTCGCGGATACGTGGCAGAGCGAGAACGATCAGCCGATCAAGGAAGTCGAACATACGCTCGGCACGCAAGGTGACCATCGTGCCAATCGCCATCCCCTCGCGCAGCTTGAACGTGGCAATAGACTTCTTTGCCTTTGTGATGACCGGCTTCTGGCCGGTGATCGTGGTCAGATCGGCCACGGTCGCATCGAGAGCCTTAGAGTTCGTCACGGCCTCACCGACGCCAACGTTGACCACAATCTTGGTCAGCCGAGGCACCTGCATCACCGACGTATACGCGAACTCCTGCATGAGCGCAGGGACGATCTCTGAACGATACTTTTCGAGCAGACGAACTGTCATGATCTCTCTCTCCAGGGGCTAGGAGGCGCGGCGAAAGCGCAGCTCCGGCCCTGCGCACAGGTTACTTGTCAATCACCGCGTCGCATGACTTGCAGAAGCGAACCTTGCGCGGTCGGCCCCTCTCGTCGGTCTCCTCAAGGAAGCGATGCCCGGTACGTGTCGCATGCTCACATCGGGGGCAGATCAGCATGACATTAGAACTATTGAGCGGTGCCTCTATCTCAATAATCCCGCCGGGCTTGCCGGGGCCACGCGGCTTCGTATGGCGCTTGGCAATATTCAAGCCCTCAACCACCACACGCCCTTCCTTCGGCACAGAGCGCTTGATCTTGCCCTTGCGCCCCTTATCTTTACCGGCAATAATCAGCACCATATCGCCTGTTTTGACGTGCATCACAGTACCTCCGGCGCCAGTGACACGATACGCATAAACTGCTTCTCACGCAGCTCACGGGCCACGGGTCCAAAGATGCGCGTGCCACGGGGGTTATTTTCCTTACCGATGATCACGGCCGCATTATCGTCGAAGCGGATATGCGAGCCGTCAAGTCGCCCGTATTCTTTGGTTGTACGCACGATGACGGCACGTACCACCTCACCCTTCTTCACTGTTCCGCCAGGGGATGCCTGCTTGACCGAGGCAACGATGACATCGCCGACCCGACCGTAGCGCACCCGTGATCCACCGAGTACACGGATGCACATAATCTCTTTGGCACCGGTGTTATCGGCAACCTTAAGGCGAGACTGAGGCTGGATCATGGCTTTTACTCCTCGCCGCGCTTCACAATCTCGATAACCCGCCAGCGCTTGGTGCGGCTCAACGGGCGAGATTCCTCGATCCGCACCGTATCGCCCACCTTACAAGAGTTATCCTCATCGTGGGCGTGGAATTTGTTCGTCTTGCGAATAATCTTGCGGTAGAGCGGGTGAGGTTTGAGATAATCCACCGCCACCACCACCGTCTTATCCATCTTGTCGCTCACCACACGCCCGATCTTGACGATCTTGCGTGCCGTCGGCTGTTCAGTCATAGTTAAATCTCCAGCTCACGCTCGCGCAGGATCGTCTTGATCCGAGCGACGTCCCTGCGGACCTGCTTGAAGCGAGCCGTGTTTGTCAGGCGACCGGTCACCTGCTGGAAGCGGAGATTAAACAGCTCCACATCGAAGCCCTTCAGCTCGGCGCGCAGCTTCTCGTCGTCCTGGTTGCGCAGATCACTCGCCTTCACTGGCGGCCTCCTCCACTTCGTCCCTGGTAATGATCTTGCAGGGGATGGGCAACTTCTGAGCGGCGCGGCGCATCGCTTCCATCGCGACATCCTCGGTGACGCCGCCGAGTTCAAACATAACCCGGCCCGGCTTCACCACCGCCACCCAATGATCAACGGATCCCTTACCGCCGCCCATGCGGGTCTCAGCGGGTTTCTGGGTCACCGGCTTATCGGGGAACACCCTGATCCAGACCTTGCCACCGCGCTTGATGAAGCCGGTGATGGTACGACGGGCGGCCTCGATCTGGCGGCTGGTGATCCAGGTACTCTCAAGCGCGACCAGGCCATACTCACCGAAGGCCACGCCACTTCCGCGATAAGAGAGACCCTTATTGCGACCGCGCTGCTGCTTGCGGTACTTTGTGCGCTTAGGAAGCAGCATTATCGTTCCTCCTGGCCGGGCGATCGCGCCGCTCGGTCGGGGCGCTGGGGGCACTCGCCTGCTGCTCGACTGCGGCCTTCGCCAACTGATCGGGGAAGACTTCGCCCTTATAGATCCACACCTTCACACCGATACGCCCGTAGGTGGTGTGAGCGTGTACCTGCGCGTAGTCAATATCGGCGCGCAGCGTGTGACGCGGCACGCGACCATCGCTCTCGTTCTGAATGCGCGACATTTCCGCGCCGCCGAGGCGGCCCGAGCAACGCACCTTCACGCCCTGAGCGCCGAGGCGCACCGCACGTTGAACGGCCTGTTTCATCGCCCGCTTGTACGAGACGCGCTTGGTGATCTGCTCAGCGATACTCTCCGCCACCAGTTGGGCATCGAGTTCAGGCTGATGGATCTCCTGAATATTGAGCTTGATCTTCTTGCCGGTCTTTTGCTCAAGCGTATTCTTCAACAGATCAACATTTGCGCCGCGCTTACCGATCACAATACCGGGCTTCGCGGTAAAGACCGTCACTTCAATCTTGTTCGCCGAGCGCTCGATATCAATGCGCGAGACGCCCGCGTTCTGTAGTTCCTTGGCGATCAACTTGCGCAGCGCCAAATCTTCGTGGAGCTGATCGGTATAGGATCGCTCGGCGAACCACTTCGACTGCCAGTCCTTGATGTAGCCGAGGCGGAAGCCGATCGGATGTACTTTTCGTCCCAAGACAACCTCCTAGTCCTGGCCGCCTAATAGGTCTCGCCATCGTCCACGATCACGGTGATGTGGGTCGTGGGCTTACGAATGCGGTTCGCCATACCGCGAGCGCGGGGCATAAAACGCTTGAGTACCGGGCCTTGGTCGGCAAAGATTCGTTTGACCACCAAGTCACTCGGGTCAAGGTCAAAATTATTCTCGGCGTTGGCCGCAGCCGACTTTACCGTCCGAAACACCTCGCGGGCCGCCTTTTGCGGCATGTACTGCAAGGTCGAGAGGGCGCGATCAACCTTCATTCCGCGTACGACATCCATCACCAGGCGAACCTTGAGCGGCGAGATGCGCACATATCGGGCTACAGCTTTGACTTCCATTGCCTTACTCGTCTGCGGTCAGGCCGCATAGGAACGCCCACTCGCACGCAAACCCACGCATTGTACCACAATTCACGATTCACGTGCGGAGCAGACACCCTATACGAACGAACCGGGCACAGAGCGATACCCGAGGGCATCACTACTTCATCTTGCCGCGCTTATCCGCCTTCTTGCCACCGTGGCCACGGAAGAACCGTGTGGGCGCGAATTCGCCAAGCTTATGGCCAACCATGTTCTCGGTGATATAGATCGGAACGTGGCGGCGACCGTCGTGAATGGCGATCGTGTGACCGATCATCTGCGGGAAGATGGTCGAGTCCCGCGACCACGTCCGCAGCACACGCTTATCGCTCGTGCGGTTCATGGTCTCGACGCGATCGAGGAGCCGAATATCGACGTACGGCCCCTTCTTTGAAGAGCGAGCCATAGATCCTCCTGACAGAACAGGGCGATGTGGGCGAGGCCCACACCCTCCCAATTAGGGCTTGCGCCGCCGGACAATGAACCGATCGCTGCGCGGGTTATGGCGTGTCTTGACACCGCGAGCGGGCTTGCCCCACTTGGTCTTCGGGTTCATACCGCGAGGAGAGCGGCCTTCGCCACCGCCGTGCGGATGGTCACGCGGGTTCATCACCGTTCCACGCACGTGGGGCCGACGACCGAGCCAACGTGAGCGACCGGCCTTACCCAGGCGAATATTCTGGTGATCCAGATTACCGACCTGGCCGATGGTGGCGATACAGCGAATATGGATCATACGCATCTCGCCGGAGGGCATACGGACGGTGGCATAATCACCCTCCTTAGCCATGAGCTGGGCGGAAGTACCGGCGCTACGCACCAGAACCCCACCGCGCCCGATCTCCAGTTCGATGTTGTGGATCTGCGTACCGAGGGGGATAGCCGAGAGCGGCAGAGCGTTACCGACACGAATGTCGGCATCGGGGCCACTGCTCAGCACATCGCCAACCTTGACTCCTACCGGCGCAATGATATAGCGCTTCTCGCCATCAACATAGGCCAACAGCGCGATGCGCGCCGTGCGGTTCGGGTCGTACTCGATGGCCTGAACCTTGGCCGGGATGCCGAACTTATTGCGCTTAAAGTCAATAATACGGTAGAAACGCTTGTGACCACCGCCGCGATGGCGCACGGTGATGCGACCGGTATTGTTACGACCCGACTGCTTGCGCAGCGGCTCGATCAGGCCCGGCTCAGGACGCTTCTTCGTAATCTCCTCGAAGGTTGACACCGACATATTGCGGCGACCCGCCGAGGTTGGTTTATACTTGCGAACACCCATCGCTTTGCTCCAGGTACAGGGCACAGGGCACAGGGGGCTGTCCCCTACCGCCGTGACTAGCTTTCAAAGATCTCGATGCGGTCGCCGGCAGCGACCGAGACGATCGCCTTTTTCCAATCCCGGGCGTACCCGACCTCGCGCCCGCGCCGTTTGAGCTTCCCACGGACGTTGATGGTATTCACCCGTGTCACCGTCACGCTGAAGATCGTCTCAATGGCGCGCTTAATCTCGGGCTTGGTCGCCACGCGCAGTACCTCGAACGTATACTGGTTCGACTCCATCAGGAGTGTATTCTTCTCGGTGACGAGCGGGCGGACGATAATTTGATGCGGCGTCGGCATCGCTACTTCTCCTCGCTCTGAGCAGACGACTGGCCGGCACCCAGGTAGCTCTCGATAACTTCGATTGCAGCCTTAGGCAGCACCACCGTATCGTAGGTGAGCAGGTCACGCACATTAAGGTAGTTGGCGAGCAGGGTCTTCACGTTCGGCAGGTTATTGGCCGAGCGCTGGACGATACCGGACTGCTCGTTCTTGTGGTCGAGGATAATCAGCGTCTTCCCGCTGAGCGTATGGTCGCCAAGGAACTTGATAATGTCCTTGGTGCGCGGTGCCGTAATCGCCAGATTATCAATAACGCGGATCTGAGCGGCGGCGAGCTTTGCGGAGAGGGCCGAACGCACGGCCAGGCGGCGCATCTTCTTGGGCATGCTCACCCGGTACGAGCGCGGGTGCGGGCCGTGGGCGATACCACCACCGATGCGGTGCGGGGCGCGAACAGAACCCTGGCGGGCGCGGCCGGTGCCCTTTTGGCGATAGATCTTCTTGGTACTACCACGCACTTCGCCGCGACCACGGGTACTCTGGGTACCTTGGCGAGCGTTGGCGCGCTGCATCACCACGTACTGGTGCATCACCGGGATGTTTGGCTCGATGCCGAAGACATAGTCGCTCAGCTCGACACTCCCGATCTGCTCGCCGGCCTGATTATAGAGATTTGCTTCCATTGCTGTTTCCTATATCCCGCGTGTCGTCGGTATTCCGATGACCAGCGGGCATAGTTTTATCTAGACCTTTACGGCGCGGCGGATCTCGATCAGGCCCGTGCGAGCACCGGGCACCGAGCCCTTCACCAGGATCAGGTTCTTCTCTGGCAGCACCTCGACAACCTCAAGGTTCTGGATGGTGACGCGCTTGCCGCCCGTGCGGCCAGCCATCTTCTGGCCCTTCCAGACGCGACCGGGGGTTGTACCCGCGCCGATCGAACCAGGGGCGCGATGACGGTCGCTCTGTCCGTGGGTCTTCGGGCCACCGTGGAATCCCCAGCGCTTCACCACACCAGTGAAGCCGTGGCCCTTGGAGGTACCCGAAATATCAATCTTCTGGCCGGGCTTAAACAGCTCGACGTTGATAACCTCACCGGGCGTATGTTCCTGAGGGTTATCGGCAGGGAACTCGCGCAGATAGCGCAGCAGCGCGTTGGCTGCCTTGAGGTGCCCCTGCTGGGGCTTGGTGAGCTTGCGCGGCTCCACCTGCTCATACCCAATTTGCACCGCAGCGTAGCCGTCACGCTCAACGGTGCGTACCTGGGTGACGATGCAGGGGCCGGCGGCGATCACCGTGACCGGGATCACCTCGCCCTTATCGCTAAAGACCTGCATCATCCCCAGCTTCCGACCCAACAACCCACTAATCATTACTGCTACCTCCGCAGCATGCGTCATTGCGCAGCGGCTGCCTTTTACTATTGAACCCGCGACCGACGACGCAGTACCTTTTTTAATGCCCGTCGCCTGTCGCGCGTTTTCCGAAACTCACACGAGATTAGAGTTTGATTTCGATATCCACACCGGCGGGCAGGTTGAGCTTCATCAGAGCGTTGATTGTCTGCTGGCTTGGGTCGAGAACGTCAATCAGCCGCTTGTGGGTACGGATCTCAAACTGCTCTTGCGAGTTCTTGTCAATGAATCCCGAGCGGATCACGCTGTACTTCTCGATCTTGGTCGGTAGAGGCACAGGGCCAGCCACCAGAGCGCCAGTGCGTTCTGCTGCCTCGACAATCTGCCGGGCCGACTGATCCAGAATCTTGTGGTCATACGCCTTAAGGCGAATACGCACCTTCTGTTTTGCCATAACAAGCTCCTCAAACGAGGTTATATGCCGGGGGCGTCGATCCGACATACCGACCGACGCCCCGCAGCCGGGATCATAAACACTTACTCAACAATCTTGGTGACGACCCCGGCACCGACGGTGCGACCGCCCTCGCGG